>JAFLJO010000164.1 GCA_022712975.1 Desulfocapsa sp. | reverse complement strand
GTAACCCGCTTTTTGAAAGGAGAATCTACGATGATGTAACTCAGCTTAATCGTTCGGTATCAGATGTCGATGGTGACGGCGATACGGATCGTAACGATATTGCGATTGTGCGAAAACACATGCGCCAGGCAGCTGAAAACTGCCCGAATTGTGATATAGATGGTGATGGTAGAATCACTATTCTCGATGCCAGGCAAGTGGTTAGTCTGTGTTCCCGGCCTGGGTGTGCAGTTGAGTAAGTAAGCAATAACCAGCCCTGTCTGTTTTCCTGATCCATCTTATTCCTTGTGAATAAGGTGGATTTTTTATTTTCATTCTTATGAAGGGAGTGGTATACATAAACCGAATTCTCAGATAGATACATGATATTCTTAACTGCTGGCATTGACGTGTTTTTTTTCTACCTGTGGAGAGTCAGCAAAAAAAAGAACAGTTTGAAATAAAGCAGGAGTGGTTGGTTGTCCATGGTGAAAGCACCGCCGCTAATCGTGTTAAGGAACAGGGTATGATTATGAGTGAGCAACAGGACAAACAGGGCAGGGGGGCAACCATACTTATTAGAGTTATCGCCTGCCTTATAATTCTACTGATTGGATTTGGTGGTTTTACATTTTTAAAAGGCAAAAAAAAGGCTCCGGCCCAGGAAAAACAGGTAGAGAGAGCTCTTCGGGTGGAGGCAGTGGCAGCAACTCTTCAAGACGTTTCTGTGCAGATCGTAGCCCATGGTGAGTTACGTTCTATCCGCATGGTGGAAATTGCTGCAGAAGTGGCAGGCAATATTGTTGAAGTACATCCAAGACTTCAGACTGGTGAGGTGATTGCTGAAGGAGAATTGCTTTTTGCCATTGACGACCGGGATTACCGCAGTGACTATGAGTCTAACAAGATACGTTTTGCCATTTTGAAACGGGATAAAGAGATTAGTGCAAAAGAATTTGAGCGTGTTCGAACTCTTTTTGAAAAGAATAAAGTGGGGACCAGGGCTGGAGTGGAAAAAGCCGAGAAGTCAGCGAATAGCTCTGCTGACAGATTGGCTCAGGTTCAGCAGGCGATGACCCGGGCAGAGATAAAGCTTGAGCGTTGTAAGGTGTTTGCTCCTTTTACCAGTCGGATCACCTCCAAAAAAATTGAGAAAGGACAGTATGTGGCACCCGGCAAGATTGTCCTTGGCCTTGCAGATGATTCCGTGCTTGAACTTGAAGTATCCCTGGATAGCCGTGATGTATTTCAGTGGCTGCAGTTTGTAAAGAATAAGCATGACAAACCTGCAACAACAGGCGCATGGTTTGCAGACGTGAAACCGGTACAATGTGAAGTGGCCTGGACTGAAGATCCAAATAACAGGGCTATTGGTATTTTGAACAGAGTCAGCTCCTTTGACGAAAAGACCCGAACGGTAAAAGTGGTTTTGCGGATAGATTCCAGACAGTTTGCCAATCAGAACCGCCCCATACCTCTTGTGTCTGGAATGTTTTGCCGAGTGGCAATTCCTGGTGTATCCATGAAACAAGTGGTGGAGCTTCCACGCTGGGCAGTCAGTTTTGAAAACACTGTTTATGTCATTCGTGACGGTCGTCTGGAGACTGTTGCAGTGCAGGTGGCAAGAGTTCAGGATAACAAAGCGTATATCAGTAAAGGGATTAAGCTAGGAGATATGGTGATCACAACTCGTCTTGTTAACCCTCTTGAGCGTAGTTTGGTACAGGTGATAAAAACAGTAAGTTCTGAGGGTGAGGTGAAATAATAATGCATAACCTATTAGCCTCCTTTGCCCGCAATACGGTTTTTGCAAACATCCTTCTTCTTCTCATCTTTTTTGCGGGTTTTCTTGCCACCAAGATGATGGTTCGGGAAAGTTTTCCGGAGTTTTCCATTGAAAAAATTCATATATCAGTGCCCTATCCAGGTGCAGATCCTGAAGAAGTGGAAGAGGGCATTAATCAGAAAATCGAAGAAGCCCTGGAATCCATTCAGGGGATTGAGCAGTACACCACCAAGTCCATGGAAAATTTGGCTTCTGTTCTTATTGATATCAAAGATGGGCACGACACCGCAGAAGTTCTGGATTTGGTACGATCCCATATCAACGCCATCTCCACTTTGCCTGTCGATGCGGAAAAGCCGATTATCCGTGAGATTGTCAAGAAACAGGTTGTCATGCTTCTTGCTCTGTCCGGAGATTTGAGTGAAAAGCAGCTCAAGCAGTGGGGCGAACGTATAAAAGACGAAGTGAAGATGATTCCACTCATTTCCCAGGTGGAGACCTTTGGCACCAGAGAATATGAGATTGGTATTGAAATCTCAGAAGAGAAGCTCAGAAAGTATGGGCTAACCTTAGAACAGGTCGCTTCAGTGGTGAGCAAGTCCAGCCTCAATCTAGCCGGTGGTACTTTACGAACGGCTGGCGAGGAAATCAGGATACGGACAGTAGGACGTAAATACACAGGGGAAGAGCTTGCGAGTATTGTGGTGCTGGCACGTCCGAGTGGTGAGATCATAACCCTTGATCGTATTGCAGAAATTCGGGATGACTTTACCGAAGATCCTATTTTTGCAACAATTGATGATCAACCTGCCATGTTTGTCCAGATTGCCAAAACCGAAGACGAAGATGCCATTAAAATTTCCAATGCGGTACAGGCTTTTGTTGCGGAAAAAGAAAAGATTTTACCGCCGGGCGTTCATATTTCTGTTTTTTATGATACCACAGATTCCCTCCGTGCCCGCATAAGTCTTCTCACCCGTAACGGCATCATTGGACTCAGCCTTGTCTTTTTTATGCTCTGGCTTTTTCTTGATATGCGTTTGTCGTTCTGGGCAGGTTTAGGTATTCCCATATCCATTGCCGGAGCCATGTTCATTCTCTGGTCAATTGATGCCACCATTAATATGATCTCACTCTTTGGTTTGATTATGGTGCTTGGAATTGTTGTTGATGATGCGATTGTGGTGGGTGAATCCATTTATGTTCATCGAAAACGGGGCGAGTCCCCGCTTGATGCCGCTGTGAAAGGTGTGTCGGAGGTTGCCATGCCGGTGCTGGCAGCAGTTAGTACCACCATAGTTGCCTTTATCCCTTTGTCTTATGTTGGTGGAACCATGGGGAAGTTTGTGGCTATTTTGCCAGTGGTTGTTATCTCCTGTCTTTTGATTTCCCTTGTTGAATCACTCTTGTTGTTGCCTGCACATCTGAGTAATTTGCCTGATTTGAATAAACCCAAAAAATTGTGGGGTCCTTTTGATCTTATTGAGCGTGGTCGTGCATCGGTGAGTACCGGGCTTGAAACATTCATAGAAAAACGTTACGTGCCTTTTATCTCAATGGTTTTGAACTGGCGTTATGTCTCTTTAGCCATTGCCATTGCCATACTTATGTTCAGCGTGGGGCTGGTAAAAGGGGGACTTGTAAAATTTCAGGTTTTTCCCAAATTTGATGGTTTTGTTATAACATCCACGGTTGAGTTCCCGGAAGGTACTCCACCCAATGTCACCAGTGAAGCGCTAACACAGCTAGAGACAGCCTTTGATCGCGTAGCTGAAAAAACTACGACCATAAGTGGGGAACCCCTCGTTCGTCAGCGACTGGTGCTTGTCGGACAAGTCTTGTCCGGTGATATGGGCGCCACCGGGCCCCATATGGGATCTATCCAGATTATTCTTCTGTCATCTGAAGAACGTGGTATACATTCCAATGATCTGCTCATTGCCTGGGAGAAGGAAGTGGGTGGAATTCCCGGCGTAAAAAGCCTCTCGTTTGAGGGAATGGCAGCAGGGCCGCAAGGTGCTGAGGTTGAGGTTTGGCTCCAGGGACGTGAGATGGATAATCTGCTCCAGGCTGCCGATGATCTACAGGAGGCACTTACAGAATTTCAGGGAGTGTATCAGATCCGTAGCGATTATGCTCCGGGCAAGAATGAATTGCAATTGAGCTTGAAACCTGAGGCAACTACGCTTGGCCTTTCTGTACAGGATCTTGCCAGACAGATAAATGCCGGTTTTTATGGCAGAGAGGCTTTTCGCTTACAGCGTGGCAGTGATGATATTCGGGTAAAGGTGCGTTATACAGCTCTTGAACGGAGCCGTATTTCGGATTTTGAAAAAGTGCATATTCGCACGGAAGACGGCAGAGAAGTACCACTGCTTTCAGTTGCTGATATCAGTTTTGCACCCGGTTTTTCCACTATTACGCGTACAGATGGTTTACGTCGGATTAAGGTGACAGCTGAAGTGAATAACCGTCTGGCTAATTCTGCTGAAATTTTTGCCGAGCTTGGAAAGACAACATTTCGTGAGTTAAAAGCTGAGTATCCCGGTATTCATCTGGTCATGCAGGGGGCAAAGAAAAATACGCGGGAATCTTTTGCATCACTTAAAGTTGGTTTTCCTATTGCCATGCTTGGAATATTTGTCATTATAGCCACAGTCTTTCGTTCTTATATTCAGCCTTTTATCATCATTTTTACCATTCCTTTTGGTATTATTGGCGCCATCGTCGGCCATCTGCTTTTTGGGTATAATCTTTCAATGATGTCCATTTTTGGAATGGTTGCCCTGTCTGGAGTGGTGATTAATGGTGCCATTGTTCTTATAGAGCGGGTGAATACTAATTTGGCTTGCGGCATGGAATTTTTTGATGCCATTATTCAAGGTGGTGCAAGACGATTTCGAGCTATTTTTCTTACCTCAATCAGTACTATTGGGGGCTTGGCACCGCTTATTATGGAAACGGATATACAGGCCAAATTTCTTATTCCCATGGCCTTGTCTGTTGCATGTGGTGTGGCCTTTGCCACTGTACTTACTCTGATTTTAATCCCAAGTCTGCTGGTAATTATGAATGACTTTAGAAGGATTGTGGTGAAAGGTGTGAGTGGAAAGTGGCCAACGCGCGAAGAAGTTGAACCAAGAGTAATCAAATATGAGTAAGAGGAAACAAACAGTGAACTGGAAAATATCGTTCTTATTCCTGACAGTGATGAGTTTGGCTGCTGCACCCCTTGCAGGCGGAAAAACTCTTGATAAAGTGCAGGTGCTCGATCTTCCAACTGCTCAGCAGATTGCACTTGCCGATAACCCTACTCTTGCTGCTGCCGCCGAGAGGGTGGAGCAGGCAGGCCAGCGGATAAAACAGGCAAGAGCTCTGTATTATCCAAGTATTGATGCTGGTGGCACTGCAGCATCCGGGAGAATGTCGGCTGCAGATGCTGCTGCTCAATCCTTACTTTCTGGTGGTGCAGATATTGACCGAAATAGTGAAAAATATCGACTCTCCCTTGGTGCTTCCTGGCTTCTGTTTGATGGCTTTTCCAGAAAGTTTTCCAATTTAGTCGCAGAATACGGGCAGCAGGAAAGCGAGCAGGCAAGACGGGACGGAATGCGTCTTCTTTTACAATCTGTTGCTGAGAGTTTTTACGGTGCTCAGTTGGCCCTGTACAATAAAGCCATTGCCGAGGCTGATTTTTCTTTTAATTCAAAACAGGTTAAAGAGGCTCGGATAAGTATGGATGCAGGGGCCGGGTCACTTTCTGCGGTGCTGAATTTTCAAGTGCAGATGAACAATGCTTCCACAAACATCTTACTGGCTGAACGAAATTATGATATTGCTTTGTTTGGTCTTGCTGTTTTGCTAGGTCGGGAAAGTGGACAGATGCCTGAGGGACTGAAGCTCAGCAAAATGGTCATGGTTGAAGAAAATGAATTTTATGAATTGTCAACAAGTGCTTTACTACAGGCAGCTAATACAAATCGACCGGATCTTCTGCGTCAGAAACTCAGTGTTCAACGTGCAGAATCTACCATTGGGGCAAATAAGGCGGGCTATTATCCTAAATTTTCCCTGAATGGAGTCGTAGATGGGGACAGGTCTGATAATGCAGATTTTATTAGTGATGATTTTGGTTCCACTGTTTCACTGAATCTCTCCTATAATCTTTTTCGGGGCGGTGGAGATCGAGCACGGATTGCCGAAGCAAAGGCTTATAAACGAGAAGTTGTCCGAACACTTGAGCAGCAGAGAAATCAGGTGCAAAGTGAAGTAAGGCAGGCGATTTCAAGACTTGAACAGGCAAGAGCGCAGCTTTTGCTTCAGCGTGCCTCTGTAAAACTTGTTGAGCAGAGCAGAGATCTGGTGGAAGAAGGATATAAAGCCGGACAGGAATCACTTGCCCGTTTTAATGAGGTGCAGCGGGATCTGGTACGTACTCAGTCTCGCTTGGCCTTGTCACTGATTAGTCTTTACACCAATCGGCAATCGTTGAAAACAGCCACCGGAGAATCATTGGTCCCATATTTGCAAGAGGAAGGAACAGGATTCGGGACGGAATGATTGGCTGTTTTTGTTAATGACCTGGAAAACGAAGAGAAGATTTGATTTTAGACTACGCACATATTAACAATAGTTGTGCGGATTTGGTTTTGAAGTGTCATAGTTTTCCGGAACCTGACTGATAGCAATGGATGGAGCTGTTTTTATGTTTGACAAGAGTGAAAAAGCCTTCCCGGCAAAGAAGAACAATTTGTTTCTTTCGCATTGTGCCATTTCTCCCATGCAGTGCCACGCAAAAGAGGCAGCCCAGGAGTTTTTAGATGCCATGGCAGAAGGTGGGGTCAGTCGCCTGCCGGCCTTTTACAACCTCCTGCCAAAGTTTCACCAGAAGTGTGCCGGCTTGTTTAAGACTGATGCGGGAAACATCTCCAGTGTCCATAACACGGCGGAAGGAATGTGCCTTATTGCCAATGGCTATCCTTTTCAGCCGGGTGATGAAATAATCAGTTATATTCATGAGTTTCCAAGTAATCATTATCCGTGGCGTCTTCAGGAAAAACGGGGTGTAAAGCTTGTTCTGCTAGGTGATAGTGATCCAATAGGAACTTTTGCAGATGTTGACTCTCCCCGTGGCTGGTCAATGGAGGAACTTGAGCGGAAGGTGAGCACCCGGACACGCTTGATAGCTCTTAGTCATGTACAATTCAGCACTGGATACGCGGCTGATTTGCAACAATTGGGCGCATTTTGCAAAGAACGAAATATCGACCTTGTTATTGATGGTGCTCAGAGCGTTGGCTGCCTGCCACTTTATCCAGAAGAGTATAATGTGTCTGCTGTGGCTGTCTCGTGTTGGAAGTGGCTCATGGGTCCGTTTGGTTCCGGGATTTTGTATACGAGTGAAGCTTTCAGGAACAAAATTGAACTTACCATGGTCGGTTCTTCCAGTATGCAACAGGGGATCGAGTATCTCGATCATACCTGGAATCCTCATGAGGATGGCCGAAAGTTTGAATATTCGACCTTATCCTGGGAACATTTAGCAGCACTTAATGCTTTGCTGGATACTGTATTCCTCCGCTATTCCATGGGTGATGTTCTAACTGAAGTATTGAGACTGCAGGATCTGTTTCTTCAATTTCTTGATCCTGATTTGTTTCGACCGCTGCTTTTCCCGGAGAGTAACAGATCCGGAATTCTTGCCATCCTTCCACAGTGCAATCCGGGAGAACTGGTTGCAAAACTTGGCAAACAAGGAATTGTGGTAACACAGCGCTCAGAATATATCCGAATAGCGCCCCATTTTTACCTTGATGATGAAGATATGAAAAGGGCTGCAGAATGTTTAAATGTTGTGGCTGTAGGAGATAGGAAGAACGTAACTAACGTATACTAGGAGGAAGACTGATGAGTGAAAAAAGATTGTTTGTGTTTATGGGGCTGTTGTTGACGTTGCTGCCTGTAAGTGTCTCTGCGGAAGGGAGGAGTCCATGGGAGATGAAGCTGCCATTTGAGAGCGCCACTATCCATTACAGTATCAGTGGTATGGAGAATGGAAGTGAGGTCGTGTATATTCGCGATTATGGCAGGGAGGTAGCTACTTATCATACCACTAAAATGAATATGATGGGCATGACCATGGTAACTGAGACCGTGGAGATTGAAAATCAGGATTGGGTTTACAGTTTTGATCTGACCGAAAAAACGGGTAGCAAAAGTGTTAACCCAAGGAAATATATGATCGAAGAGTACAATAAGCTTTCTAAAGCAGATAAAAAACTGATTGAGAACAACGGAGAAAAAATGGGTGTTTCCATGGGCGAAGGATCCGGTGGAAATGTTCAGCAAAATGCGACAAAAATCCTTGGTTATAGTTGTGATCGGGCAGAGATAATGGGAACGGTAGTTCATAGCCTTCATGGGTCGGGTATTCCTCTTCTTTTAGAAAGTAATATGATGGGGATGACGATGAAAATTGAGGCTACTTCCGTGGATGAAGGAAAGGTAAACGCCAGTTTTTTTGAGCTTCCGAAAGGGATTGAAGCACGCTATGATCCACAGTCCGATGTCATTGCCCGTGAAATGGCCAAACAGACCATTGCCGGGTTGAAAGATCCTGAAAGTATTAAAAAACAGGGTGGTATGCCGATGATGCAGGGGCAGGAACAGCAGATGATCCCGGAAGAACGGGAGCAGATGCAGCAGGCCATGGAAATGATGAAAGGAATATTTAACAATCAGCCTCAACAGTAGCGACTGTTTTTCGTTTTCCCGGAAAGAAGGAAGTGTAAGAGCATTTTCCTCTATTAGATGCGGAAAAAGATATTGACAGCCCTGTCACGGTCGTTTATATTCGTGCCCCTACAGGCAGTCGCTATCGCTAATGCCTGTATTTTATGATCCTCGATAGCTCAGTTGGTAGAGCAGGTGGCTGTTAACCACCTTGTCGCAAGTTCGAGTCTTGCTCGAGGAGCCAAAAATACCAAGCCCGATCGTTAATGGTCGGGCTTTTTTCCTTTTCTTATGAGTCGGG
>JAFLJO010000148.1 GCA_022712975.1 Desulfocapsa sp. | reverse complement strand
GGTAGTTCATACTGCCGCTCGCGTGCATGTGATGAATGATACCTCTCATGACCCTCTTGAAGAGTTTAGAAAGGTCAATACCTACGCTACCTTGAATTTGGCAAAGCAAGCCGCAGATTCAGGGGTCAAGCGTTTTGTATTCTTAAGTTCAATCGGCGTGAATGGAAATAACAACTTTAAACCTTTCACTGAACAACAAGAGCTTGAGCCACATGATTTATATGCGATATCTAAATTAGAGGCTGAAAAGGGTTTATTGGCTTTAGCGCAACACACAAGTATGGAAGTGGTTATTATTCGTCCGCCTTTAGTTTATGGTGCTAATGCCCCAGGTAATTTTGGCAACTTGGTTAAGTGGATTAGTAAAAGCATTCCTTTACCTTTTGGTGCTATTCGTAATCAACGTTCTTTGGTGGCTCTGGATAATTTAGTCGATTTTATTATATTATGTGCCGACAGGGAAAAATCCCCCAAAGCGGTTAATCAGGTGTTTTTGATTTCTGATAATGAAGATGTATCTACCACGCAATTATTAAGAAAAGTCGCCAAATCTTTAAATAAACAGGCCTGGTTGATTCCTGTTCCGGTGGGTTTGATGACTTTTGCGGCTAAATTGATTGGCAAAGGTGATGTGGCGAACCGTTTGTTTGGTTCTTTACAGGTCGATAGCGCAAAAGCACGTGATTTATTAGGCTGGAAACCTGTGGTTACGATGGATGAACAATTGAAAAAAACAACGGATGCATATTTGGCTAAGCTGAAAGCTTGATTGTTATATTGATTGTTACAGATATAATGTTTATACTGATGTATATACCTTAGTTGCGAATAGGAGGCGACATGACAGAAGTAACATTAGATATAAAAAAATGGGGTAACAGTTTAGGGCTTAGGTTACCCTCTGCGATCGCTCGAGAAGCACACTTGCATACGGATCAGAGAGTACGAGTTGCTGTTATGGATAAACAAATCATTATCACACCCATTATAAGTGAACCGTTGACATTGGAGGAGCGACTCGCTAACTTTGATCCTGCTGTTCATGGCGGTGAAGCTATGTTTGTATCGGAGCCTGTGGGCGTTGAGAAGTGGTAAAAAGAGCTGCAAAATGGTTGCCTAACAAAATAAGGTGTCAAACCTACACATTTGACAAAATGATTTTTTTCGATACCATTGGTCGATTTGTGCGATTTGTTTGCGCGATTTGGTGTGCGATATCGATTTGGGGTCGTCGATTTGCGATTTGGTCGATTTGGGGTCGGGCCACGATAACCAATTGATATAATAGTAGAATGCTGACCCGCATGCTTTGTAAGTAGTTGATATTACTAGACCACATAGTCCATTTTAGGGGTAAAAACACAAATATTCGCTACAAAAGACATTATATTCCTGAGTACATATGGCACCTGACCCACAGATGCCATAAACGAGAGTTTTTGCTCAAACTGGCAAAGGATAAACAGAGATGGCTTCAATGGTTTTTAGAGGCAAAAGAGCGATACGGATTGGTAATATTAAATTTTACAGTAACATCAAATCATACACATTTACTTGTATATGATGAAAAAGGAAGAGATGTCATTCCATCATCAATCAAGCTGGTTGCCGGGCGTACTGGTCAGGAATACAATTTAAGAAAGAAGAGAAAAGGAGCTTTTTGGGAAGACCGATACCACGAGAACAATTGGCGAGAACAATTGGGGTCAGAGTAAAATTAATTTTCATCATCAAGCTTCTTCTTCGGTCTACCCGCTTTTCTAGGAGTAACACGCTTTTTTGTCAATAGGGGACATTGGGGTCAAGTCTTGCATTATCAGTTTTTCTAACCTTCCTTGTATTTCAAGACTTGACCCCATTCGTTTTGGAATTACCAGAAATCACAGATTTCATTGTAATGTTTTTATCTCGCCACAAGCAACGGGGAATATAACCCCAAGAGATTTACAATATCTTGAATTTTGGTGTAATTCCTAATTTTTTAGCTGCTTTACAAAAATTAGCATCAAACGTATGAATTTTGTTGTTTTCACACATGCATAGGTGTATAGCATCCGCAAAATCAGCACCTATATTATACCATTCTATAGCACTCTCAATTTTTGATGAATTTTCTATAATCAAATTTGTAGTAATAAGTGCTTCACTAAAAAAGCTTGAAATTTCAGTACGTGATTTTTTGTAAACAGAACGCAATACCCATTCTGTTTCCAGTAATACAGTTCGAGTAATAAACACTTGCTGAGTTTCAAGTAACTGCTCCGCTATATCTGCTTGCTGTTGATCATCATTAACAGCAAGGCGTACTAGCAGATTAGTATCAAATGCTATCATTTGTGTACTCAACAGGTTTGCACAGTTGCTCTGTTGGAACTGGGTTGCCTGTATGTTGTAAACAACCACGCAGAGATTTTACAGAAATCTTATTTTTAACTATTTTGGGTGTAAGCATGATGCCTGATTCTGTTGTAATCAATGTAAGTTCCATACCATCTTCCCAATGAAGTGAATTAAAGATATTTTTTGGAATTTTTACCTGTCCAGTTTTAGATAGTTTAACTGTAGTTGCTAGCATTTTTACATACCTCAAATATAAAGAAGTCTAAAGCACATATAACTCACTGAAAAACATAAAAAAGCTGATATAATGGTAAAACGATTGTTACTACACAAAACAAATTCATCAGGAGTCACCAACCCTTATGGACGCTAACCAAAAATTAAAAAATATTCAACAAAATAATTGGGAATAATAATTAATTGGGGTCAGAGTAGAATTAAATGTAACAAACTAAGGTGTCAAACCTACACATTTGACAAAATGATTTTTTCCGATACCATTGGCGTTGAATAAAGCATAACGAATAAGGTTAGATTGTGTGAGGCACGAACCACAATCTGAACCGTTTGCTGGACAAGCCCGGTGGCAAGTAGACGATAAATTTAAACAGGTGATACTGAATTTGATCAGGCTGAAGAGAGGATGTGACTTTCTGGCATGAATAGTGCAAATAGAAAATATCTTAATTGCTGACATTTCAGCATGTTAAGGAAGGTGTGAAAAATGAAAAACAAAGATTTGTCGTCAGGATATTCCATTTATACAAAATATTTTAGTTGATTGTGTGAATGCATTTTTCACAAATGTTTTTCCTCAACTCAGAATAATAAACGCTACCTCTAAAGCCAAAATATGTCAAATGTTAATTGTTTCCGCGTAGCGGCTTCGTCCAACAATTGGGGTCAGAGTAGAATTAAATGTGCTATTATAAGAATAATCAAGTATAAGAAGTAATCGTCATTATGGTAAGATTATCCAGAGTTAGTCCTATCGGGGTTCTGCAACATATCATCCAACGAGGGAATAATCATCAAGTCTGTTTTGCGGTGATGAGGATATGAAAGCGTATTTGAATTGGCTTAAGGAGTTTTCTAACAAGTATTTAGTTGATGTACATGCTTGGGTTTTAATGACGAGTGATGCAGATTGAAGCGTTGACAAAAAAGCGTGTTACTCCTGGAAAAGCGGGTAGACCGAAGAAGAAGCGTAAAGATGATAATTAATTTTACTCTGACCCCAATTATTTGTATATATAATTGATACCAGACATAGAGGTGCTTTATGCCAAATAAAATTAGCATACAATATTCACAAAATCTTCCGGATTTTCTTCAAATAACAGCAAGGGCATTTGAGGAAGAAGCTAAAATGGCGATGGCTGTAAAATTGTTTGAAATGAAAAGGTTGTCATCCGGAATGGCCGCAGCATTAGTAGGATCTGACAGAGTTAATTTTTTACTTAATCTTCATAAATTCAATGTGCCAATGATTGATCTTGAAGATAATGAGCTTTTATCGGATATGCAAAATGCCTGAGACAGAAGTGTTGGTTATAAACACGGGTCCAATGCTTGCTCTTATAGCAGGTTATGGCGATTTGTCATTATTGGAATATGTTTATAAGCGTGTTCTTGTCCCTTTGGAAGTTTGTCAGGAAATTGATGCGGGTGGTGTTTCAGGATTTGGAATTGATGAGTTCAGAAAAGCGAGTTTTATTGAAAAACAAAGTGAACCCCTGAATATTTCTACATTTTTAAAAAATTCACTTGATTCAGGAGAAGCTTCTGTTATTCAGCTTGCTTTAAATGAAAACAAACAAAGGTGTCAAACCTACACATTTGACAAAATGATTTTTTTTTCGATACCATTGGCGTTGAATAAAGCATAGCGATCAGGGAGAGCAGATATGGGCAGGTCGTTACGAATTGAATATCCCTGTGCATACTATCATGTAACATCCAGAGGAAATCAAGTTATCTACGTTAGGTTTTGGCTATGAAAAAACTTCCCATTGGTATTCAGACATTTTCAGAGCTGGTTGATCCTGTTGAAAACTACGTCTATGTGGATAAAACAGCCATAGTGCATGGCCTTGTAGAGACTGGAAAGTATTATTTTCTTAGCCGCCCTCGTCGTTTTGGCAAAAGTGTTCTTTTGAGTACCCTTAGCGAGTTGTTTTCTGCTAACAAGTCTCTTTTTAAAGGGCTTTATATCGAAAATAAGTGGGATTGGGATATCCGCTATCCGGTAATTCGGATTAGCTTTGGTGGCGGTCTTTATGATACGGAGGAAAATTTCAACAGGCAATTATTACGGATCATGGTTGTTAACCAAGAACGCTTGGAGGTAGACTGTGACACCGCATCAACAGATTACACCACCTGCTTTCATGATCTGATTAGAAAGTCCTTTCATAAATATCATCAAAAAGTTGTCATTTTAATTGATGAGTATGACAAACCTATTCTGGATCATATTGTTAACAAAGAAACCGCCCGTTTTAACCGGGATACATTAAAGGGCTTTTATGGCATCATCAAGGATCTGGACGAATATATTAAATTCGTTATGATTACCGGTGTTTCGAAATTCGCTAAGATGAATTTGTTTTCCGGACTGAATAATCTAGAAGATATTACCATCGATGAACGCTACGCCACCATCTGTGGTTACACCCATGCCGAGGTAGAAAACAGTTTCGCAGATCGGCTGCAAGGTGTGGATGTTGATAAGTTACAGGAATGGTACAACGGCTACAATTATTTTGGGGAGCCGATCTATAATCCATTTGATATTCTGTTATTTTTTGCCAAAGGCAAGGAATACCGCCCATATTGGTGGAGTACCGGTAATCCCAGTTTCCTGATAGATATATTGAAGCAGCATAACCATTATTTACCTGAAGTTGAAAATTTCATAGCTGATGATATTATCCTGGATACTTTTGATGTGGAGCATATTGACCTGGTCGCCCTTTTATGGCAGACGGGGTATCTGACCTTTGATAAAAAAATGGATAAGCTTGGGACGATCTTGTACAAAATGAAGGTTCCGAACAAAGAGATACAACTCTCTTTGAATGCATTATTTATAGACTACCTCACCAATCAGAGAACCGAAAAGTTGGATTATCGTTCTCGAATGTATGATGCACTACAGGATGGTAACCTTGAGTTTTTTAATCAGACCCTATTTCGAGTATTTGCCAGTATCCCCTACCAGAACTACGCCAATAAAATTATCGAAAGATATGAAGGCTATTACGCCTCAGTAGTTTTTACTTACCTTGCCTCGCTTGGTCTTCCAATCATTGCAGAAGATATTACCAATAGGGGTAGAATAGACCTGAGTATCCAATTTGCAGACAAGGTTTATATCATTGAATTTAAAGTAGATCAACCAGGCAAGGCCATAGGCCAGATAAAAGACAGAGGTTACCACGAAAAATTCCTTAATTCTGGGAATAAAATTTATTTAATCGGTATCAGTTTTAGTTCCGGGAAGAAAAATATCACCGATTTTGAGTGGGAGAGAATATGAAAGAGCTAAGGTGTCAAACCTACACATCTGACAAAATGATTGTTTCCGATACCATTGGCGTTGAATAAAGCATAGCGGTCAAGGAGATCAGATATGGGCAGGTCGTTACGAATTGAATATCCCTGTGCATACTATCATGTGACATCCAGAGGAAATGAACGTAATAATATTTTTAAAAACCAGCGGGATAGGGTGAAATTCCTTTCGTATCTTGAATCATCGGTAATACGATATGGTGCAGTTATTCATACCTATTGCTTGATGCACAATCACTATCATCTACTGCTGGAAACACCTTTAGGCAATTTGTCGCAGATCATGCAGCATGTGAATGGTGCCTAGGAAGTAAAGGGGACGTTGTTGATTTATTGACTTAACATGAGCAGTATAAGGGACAAATCGTTTTTTTTGCACATCTTATAGCATCATAAAAAAAATCGGTAAATACGGTTAGAGTAAAATTGGTCTAAAAGCGGGTAGACCTTTTTGATGAAGTAACCAATTGAAATCGCAAGATAAATTATTCAACGCCGACCCCAAGCAGAGCGGTTTTCCAAATAACCTGTAGTTGTTATTTTAAGTCCCGTCTTCGTTCAACCTTCATTGGTTAATTGCTTGGGGCGGGTTAATTCGCCGGTATCCTAAGGAGGTGTGCTGCCGTTGCGCTGATGACGGGGTGCGAAGCCCTCCTGACAACGTACCGAATTGGGAAAGAAACCGTGAGGTAGGCTTCCCCTCCGGGAATTCTACCCGGTTAAGGGCTAGGATGGGACAATATGGCGAGAGTAGGCAAAGGATTTTACGCGTCGTCAACTAAAACCGATCTAAGGGGATTAATAGATCGAGGATGCGCTTCCCAGGGTTTGTGCATGTTGGAGAGGTTGCAGGTTACTAACGTCCCTGCACGGAATCTAGATAAGCGAAGACTTCGATTTCTTACCGGCGTCCAAGTTCCGCCTAAGTTGTCCGATAAGGTAAAGACGTGGAACGTGGCACCCCAGATTCCTTCGCTCGGAATATTGAGCAGGCTAACCGTAAGGCAAGCTGTTGGAGGTCTGGATCGAGAGGTTATATATTCCCTCGATAGCCTGACTGCTTTTGAAGAAAGCCTGAAGTCATGGTATTTCTGGGCAACTCACAGCCGATTACCCCCAATGATTAAAGCCGCAAAGACAGTGAAACGTCATTGAGACGGATAAAATCGTTAAATTAATCGGCTTGAAAAATATGTTTTTTTTTCTTAAGCCACCCACCAAGCAGTACCAACAGATAAATAATCGCCGCAATAACGATAATAACTGGTCCACTCGGCAGATCCAACTCATAACTCAAACCAAGCCCCGCCACCACAAAAGCAGCACACAACAGAACTGAGTACACCATCATCTGGAAAATACTTTTAGAGAAGTTCCCGGCAATTGAACTTGGAAGAGTGAGAAGTGCAATAACCATAACTATCCCCACCACTCGAACGAGCAAAACAATGGTGAGTGCGGCAAGGCAAAGAAGCAGCAGATAGATCCAGCCAGTTTTCACACCACGCAGACGGGCAAACTCTTCATCAAAACAGACTGCCAGGAAGCTGTTATAAAAGATCCAGACAAGTGTCAGCACAAGAGCGTTGAGTCCCAGTACAAAAAGAAAATCGCCTTTGGAAACAAGCAGTATATTGCCAAAGAGATAACTCATGGGATCCACGTAGCCGGGAGTCCGTGCAATAAAAAGAAGTCCCGTGGCCATGCCAACTGCCCAAAGTGCCCCAATTACGCTATCTTCACGTTGGCTGGCATGACGACTAACCAGAGCTAAAATAACAGCAGCAAGAAGTGCCACCACCACGGCGCCCTGCATTGGCCCAAACCAGGTAATACCGACCGCCTTCTCCAAATATAGACCAAGACCAATTCCACCGAGGACACAATGAGCTATAGCACCGGCAATATAACTTATTCTGCGAACCACAACAAAAGTTCCAATAATTCCAAATGGGATGGAGGCAAAAAGCCCAGTGAGCAGTGCATAGCGAAAGAATGACAGGTTGGGATCAGTCAGTGCAGCCAAAAAATCAGTCATGCCGGTGTCCCTCCTCACTGCAAAAATGATCATGTCTGATTAACTGTAGATCACCACCATACATGTCCCGAATCAAATCTCCGGTGAGAGCACTCGTTGGATGAATAACCACCTGTTTGTTGACACATGCTATACGCTTAAAAAAAGTGGAGGCAAAACCAACTTCATGGGTCACCATAAGAATGGTCATGCGCTGATTTAACTCTGTTAGAATATCAAAAAAGTGTAGTTCTGATTCATGGTCAATATTAGCCGTGGGTTCATCAAGGATTAAAATATCACCATTGGATGCTAAAGCCCTGGCAATTAATACACGCTGTCGCTGGCCTCCTGAAATTGCAGAAAAAGGACGATCAGCGATTGCGGAAAGACCGACTTCTGAAAGAGCTGCCATTGCCCGTGACCTGGCATCTTCACTATACTTTCCAATAAGTGACCCATTAAGACATCCCATACATACCACCTCAAAAACAGAGATGGGAAACTGCGGATCATATTGGGAATATTGCGGTACATAGCCGATTCTAAGGTTTGCAGTTTCAGGCGATGCACCAAAAATACGAATAGAACCAGAATCCGGCTTCAGTAATCCCACAATAAGTTTGATAAGTGTGGATTTTCCGCCACCATTTGGACCCACCACACAAATAGTATCAAAGGGCTGCACTGTAAGATTCACATCAGTCAGCACAGCCGAGGAATCATAGGCAAAGGAAAGATTTTTGATGGAAATTGCAGGTTTTGTAGGGTCAATCCCCATCAGTTCTCCTGACTCTTTAAAGCATTTGCAATGGCCGCACCCATATTTTTCAAATTCTCCAGAACATTTTCGGCAAGAGAATCCAGTGGCACAACTTTTCCACCGATACCTTCCGCCACACTCATTGCACTTCTTGGATCAAACTGAGGCTGCACAAAAATCACCCTCACTCCTTCCTTCCGAGCCTTCTGGACAAGTGCAAACAACTGCTTTGGTGTTGGGGATTTGCCACCTGTTTCAATAGCTATCTGTTGCAGATGATATCTGTGGGCAAAATAGCCAAAAGCCGGATGAAATACAAAAAAGGATTCACCTTTATAGGGTGCAAGATCTTTTTCCAATCTCTCATCAAGGTCATCAAGCAGAGTTTCCAAAATCCGGAGATTCTTTTTGTAAAACTGCTCATTGTCAGAATCCTGCTCTATAAGTGCTGCTGCCATAATGGCTGCCATACTTTTAAGATTCGGGGGCGAGAGCCACACATGAGGATCAAGTGTGGCATCATGATCATGACCACACCCGCAAGAATCCATTGGGATTTTTTCTATATTTTTACTGGTATCAATTATCTGTAAATCAGACGATCCCCTTTGCAAACGTCGTGTGATTTCCTGCTCAAAAACAAGATCGTTAGTAAAAAACAGACTGGCGGCAGAGAGTGCCTTAATCTGTCGGGGAGATGGATCAAAGCTGTGCGGTTCCTGCCCCTTAGCAAGAAGCATCTTTACTTCAACATGTCCCTGTCCCAATTGCTCACAAAGCCATTTTTGAGGTGGAATTGAGACAAAAACATCGAGTTTTTCCTGCACCCCGGCAAGGAGTTGAGCCGGCAGAACAAAGAAAAAAGCACAAAAAACAATATGGAAAAAAAACTTTTTCATAAGAAACCTCATCCTTTTAATTATGACTTGAATTCTCAAGCTGTTTGCAAACGAAACACCAAAACACCGTTTTGTATTAGCCAACCCCTTTATCGTCAAGGACGAATAAACGGCTTACCCAACATGATAAAGCGTGCTTTCCCATGATACCGCCGCTTGTAAGGTGCTTACACACCCCCTTCAAGAGGGTACTGAAAAGAGTAGCGGTTTATCGTTCATCGCCGGCGTTAGAGCCTATTATTTTAGGACATGATGCTCTGCTGGCATTATCAACTACTTGCATCTTTATCTTTCAATGCTTACACTTCGCACTCACATTCACTCATATTATACATAACTGAACAGTAGCAACGACACTATGAACGATCTCATTTTACAGATAATTATTTTGGCTCCACCAATCCTTCTGGCACTGACTGTGCACGAATTTGCCCACGCTTATGTGGCGTATCGTCTGGGTGATCCAACAGCAAAAGACCAGGGCAGATTGACTCTGAACCCGTTAAAACACCTTGATCCCATTGGAACACTGGCCTTTTTTATCATTAAAATCGGATGGGCAAAACCGGTTCCGGTGAATCCAAACTATTTTCAGAATCCACGTAAAGATATGCTCTGGGTGGCACTGGCAGGGCCTGCTGTTAATTTTATTTTAGCAGTAATAAGCGCAATGCTTACAAAAATTGTTTGGTTTATTGCTGCTTCCATTCCCTACTCTCCCATTGCCGAGGCTATTCTGGTTCCTGTGAGTGAAGTTTTGATAGCCTCCGTATGGATCAATCTGGTTCTCTGTATCTTTAATTTTCTGCCTATCCCTCCACTTGATGGCAGTAAGATTTTGGCAGGACTATTACCACATGATGCCGCACTGAAATACGCATCGTTGGAACGATATGGATTTGTGATTATACTACTCTTAGCTTTTTCCGGGATACTTTCTAAAATGATCATGCCGATTATTTCGTTTGCCAGAAACATCTTATTATAAAGTAATGTGTGATGAAAATAAAAAAAAATCCCCGGCTGACATTGGTCATCCGGGGGCTTTTTAATTATTCCGACCTTCCCATGTAAGTGAGAGTCTCGTCGTTACTTCTTTTTCCAAATTCCATTCACCTTTATAAACTGCCCGGCAGGAGTCTTGTCAATCGCTTTTTTTCCGGCAAGTTGTTCCACTGCACCAAGAGCAGTATTGTTCCGCTGGGAAATCTGCTGATAAAGCGCTTTGCGTTTAGCATTAACCGTCTTCATCAAATCTTGAGCTTCACCGCCTGCGACAACAAGTTCCAGGTAGCCACTATCTGTCTCACCGAGCAACCCTTGAGTCTTTGCACTCGACAAGTCCAACCCCATAGCCGGATAACAGGTCAGTAACAGACCAAAAAGAATAAGGGGGATTATTTTTTTCATAACTACTCTCCTTTACTGGATAGTCAATTGTATCGTACTTAGGGCTCATCATTACAAAGTAATTATTACATGAA
Organism: Desulfocapsa sp.; assembly: GCA_022712975.1. Lineage (GTDB taxonomy): Bacteria > Desulfobacterota > Desulfobulbia > Desulfobulbales > Desulfocapsaceae > Desulfocapsa. Next base: position 8,188 of record JAFLJO010000148.1, on the reverse strand, counting down.
CCATTATTAAAAAAGACCACTCTCTTCATTAAAAATATCTTCCAGTTCTTTGTCCACTTTAACCAGAATTTCATGCTGTATTTTGACATTCAGATTGATTGTAATAGGTTTCTCCGGCGTTGCCATTTTTACAGTGGGGCTACACCCAAAACCACCTAACACTACCACCATCAGAAGTAACAGAATACCACTAGATTTCATAAACAATCTCCTTTATAAAAAGACATCAACCATCAGTTCGTCTTGTCCCACATCCACACCCTGAAAACCCGAACTGTTTCAGTTGTAATGCTGTTTAACCCGTTTGTCCAGTTCCTCAGTCAAACCCTTACTAAATCGCAAACTTTGCATAAGTGCCGGAAGATTTTGTTCAACATTAATTTTTAAATGCACAGGCCGGGTGGTTCCAAGACCGGAGCTCACGCCTTTAAGCCCTATAGCAAGACCAAGCTGCCCGGAAGGCGAGTAATTAGCAGTCACCTGAAGCGTTTGATACTGCAAATCTTCCACCGCCTTCAAAGCATACCCCGTCAACCCTGATTGATTCATATTTCCGGGAGTATAACGTATTTCACCACCGGGTTCATCACTGTGCAAAATACCTGCATCAACAGACACATCTTTGCCTTTGATTGCTACCGGAATTGAGCCACTGACTGCCCCTGTAGCATAAAGAGCATCCATCTTAATCAGACCAACAAGTTTCCCAAGGTTAAGGGACTCTATCTCTACAGAGAATTTACTGTCCGGCATATTCAAATCGTAATATACTTTCTCGGAACTTACCACACCATAAAACAAAGCAGCACTGAGGTTTTTGAGTTGCACCTGTGGCAGTGGTCCGCTCTCCACCGGAAGTAACTCCACCTCCGTTTTAATATCAAAAATATCAATACCGCCAGTGAGCTGTCCCAAGCTAAAACTCCCCTTATTTCTGGAATACAACTGTGGCAGCAACCCAAGATCCTGTTTCATATCCAAACCATTGAACAACATTTTTTTGTAATAGCCACGCCCTCCAGTCACTGAAACAAAGGCTGAAAGTCTTGGTTTCTCGTCTGGTTGCCATTCGCCATCAGCCTGAAAAACTACTTTTCCACCATCCAGATTAAATGGATGCGACCAGGATGTAAGCAGATCTGCAAGAGAGTCCCCATCACCATCAAGATTGATTGCTCTATCTGTTTTTATCTGAACATTTCCAGAGGAAGTGGTCAGGTCATGTGAGAAATCCACCAGAAAACGTGTGGGGAATATTTCCGGAGAAAGCTGCATTTTTCCTGAAAAACGGTTTTCTTTCAATTGAATAATGCCCGACAACTCTTTAAGGGGAAGTTGCTGACCTTTGGTATTTATGGCAAGAGTTGATAGAGTAAAGTCTGTTTGTAATGCAAGACCAACGATAGATTTATTCAGATAAAAGCCACTACAGCTCGACCTGCCAATATCATAAATACGCTCTCCTTCCAATATCTGCATGGGATCAAAATGTAAAGCACTGGCGGTCAGAGTTATATCGTTTCTTTGAAAAAACAACTGTACAGGCTTTTCCAGGTACAAATTAAGTTCAGGAATTTTCGCCTTTTCAGTGACTAATCCAGATATTTGCAACTTCTGCTGATCAAGTAATTCCAACAGGAATAGTTCGTTCTTTTTACTGAAGCTTCCACCAAGATGTGCAAACAATTTAGCAAAACCGGATTTCCCGGAACTTAGGTCATCAACTTGAAAGAACGACTCTTTTTCAAATAGCAGGGTATCTCCTACAATCCTGCCAAACAACTGTAGTTGCATTTTAGAAGCTTTTAATCCAGGAAAAGAAGGATCTGTGGCTGTTGCATGTATTAAAAAGGGTTTTTCGGAATTATTGGATAAGGAAATTTCCAGATTTGCCAGTACGCTGGCATGACTTTCAGGAAATTCCGTTAGCACACCGGATTCCAATAGAAAGTCACGCAGCGGTTCCACCTTTAATTCCATATTCCCGCTAAGTTTTCCAGGTACCAATAAAACATGCAGCGCCAGGCCATTTTTATCCCCTCTCTGAAAAACAACTTTTACGTCTCCATGAAGAGAGTCTAAACTCTGCAGATCAATAGTAATACCTGTGTCAATTGCCACATTCATACTGATCTCAGCATGAATACCTGTATTTTCCAGGGAAGCGGTTACCTGCATGGGCCTATCAATCAATTGGAGTGGAAAATCGCCCTGGAGTCGTAAGCGTTTAACCGTGAAATCTTCCAAAGGAAGTTTGGCACGAAGCTCATCTGTAAGGAGTTCGATCTGATCCGGCAGCACAAAAGATATGTCGGTTTTTTCTGTTGAACGGATCCGGTGAATAGTACACTGTTCAATATCAATCCTGCGGTTTTTACCACCTGTAAGTAGTTTTGGCAGACCAAAATAAAACGAAATATCACGTAATCTAACAGAATACGTATCTCCTCCCGGCAAAAGATATGTCGCTTCAAGCATATCAATATGAGCCTGATTCCAATCAATTTCTGAAATGTGAATGGAAACCGCCTTGGCCCCTGTTTTCTCCAGTGAATAGATTACAATTTGGTCGAGAAAAAAAAATCGCGCGGCGAGCAACACACAAACAAAACTTAAGGACAAAAGGATACTAATTTTTATGGTGCGCATCCCTGTAACAACAGCAAGACAGAACATTTATTACTCACCAGTATATAAATACCGCTTAATCTTATGTGTTGCTGTTTTGATAAAAGGCTCCCGTCTTTCAATTACCCGAGCCAGCCGGGATGACGATGCCACCTGTGCATTAACTTCTTCACGCATGGTTACACACAGCTTATCAATAAACTCACGACGCTTAACTCTTGGCTTCCCCTTAGTTGCTTCATTTACAAATTCGTAATCCGGATATACACAAGCATTTAATTTTCCATTATTCTCTACAACAAGCGACTCTACTACCCATGAATACGCATTAATTTTGTGCTCAATGGGTTCAGGGTATACATTCTCTCCATTCGCCATAACAATAACATTTTTTGAACGTCCACGGATAAAAAGATTCCCGGCATCATCGAGATAACCAAGATCACCTGTTTTAAGCCATCCATCTTCAGTAATAGCATCTGCTGTGGCATCGGGATCGTCATAATATCCTCTCATAATATTTGGTCCACAGCCGTATATCTCTCCTACTCCGGTGTCCGGGTCCGGATCAACAATTTTGATTTGTACTCCTGGAAATGGTTTGCCTGTTGACCCAACTACAATGGTAGGATCACCCAGTGGTCCGCCAGCTAGCATTGGAGCTGATTCGGTCAAGCCGTAGCCTATGAGATACGGAAATTCTGCCTCTTTTAAAAAGTTTTCAACTTCCGGATTTAATGTTGCTCCGCCGATTCCCATAACCTCAAGTTTTCCGCCAAAAAATGCCAGAAGCCTGGCACCAATTTTTTTATACACAAACTTCCGGCCAAAGGAAAACCTGCAGAGGAAAGAAAGGAGTATGCTCTTTTCAACCTGCGGCAAAACTCGTTTTTTATAGATCTTTTCCATGATCAGCGGAACAGTAAACATAACCGTAGGCTTTTCATGATCGCACAATCTCTGAAGAATTGCAGGAGTCGGGGTTTTACCGGCACAGGCAATTTTACAACCTTTTATTAACGCTGTGATAAAACCCAGGGTGAACTCATAGGTGTGAGACATGGGCAGGACTGAGAGAAAAACATTCCCCTTATCAACCTCAAGCATGGTTGCAGCACTATAAGCGTTTGCTGTTAAATTTTTATGACTGAGCATCACGGCCCTTGAGTATCCGGACGTTCCGGATGTATAAAGAATGGAGGCAAGATCATCTTCATCTACTTCGGTAAAAGATTGTTTTTTTCTATCTTTATTGGATTTTTGAGCGGCATGGGCTTCCTCAAGATATGTGGAAAACGGCGTTACTTCAATTACTCCCTGGGTTGCTGCAGAATCATCAAGTGTGATTATCCGACGCAGTTTCTTCTGATTCAGTTCGTACACTTTCTCAAGCTGTCGCTGAGAGATAAAGAGAATAGGAACCGCCATCTCATTGAGAATATGATGACAATCAGCTTCAGGAAGATCTGGAAGAATGGGAACAACAATTGCCCCTAAACGCACAATCGCAAAATAAGCGGTACCCCAGTTAGGTGAATTTTCAGATAAAATTGCCACCCGGTCACCCTTTTTTATTCCTTCCCGGGTCAGGTGATGCGCAAGTGCAATAATGCGATCGTAAAATTCCTGATAAGTGAGAGCGTCTTCTGTTGCCATCCCTATGGCTGGAAGCTCTGCGTATTGCTCAACACTATGATCAAGTATATAATTTAATGTCATCCGTACATCATTCGATTCCGGCATGGGAAACCTCGTCTATGGGCAATGGGCAATTTGGGCCACAAGTATGTTTTTTATATAATGAGATGGGCATACTACCTAAAAGTCATTTTTTGGTCAATTAAGAATGCAAATGTCCTTTTACAGGTTAAAAACTGCTGTTTTTCCAAAAGACAGCGAAATTTCCTTGACAGTTAAACGTAGAGTTTATAAAAAATAGTATTGCTTTTTATATTCTACAGGAATTAAACTGGAGCGTCCCCCCTTTTCCCCCAAATGACTCTTATGATAACTCGATCACACCCATTCTCTTTCATTTTTCTTTTTGTCATCATCACGTTCTTCTTTTCGAGCACTGTTGTTTCTGGAGCAGGGATTCCAATTCTTACTACCAGTTACAAATGGAAAACGGTTCAAACAGACAAGCAGCCTGCTGCAAAAGTTCAAAAGACTAAAACAACTGCACCTGCCTCCAGAACCGCAATTGTAACTCTGGGCAAGTCCGGTAACATCTCAGATAAGAAAAAACGGGTAGGCCCTCTTGTAACAAAAGCTACCACCAAACAATTAAACAGAAAAATTTCTTCAAGAAGTGCAATTATTATTGATGCGGTCAGTGGCAAAACGCTCTATTCCAGAAATCCCGACACACAACGCCAACCGGCATCCACCATTAAAGTGATCACCGGAATGATTGCTCTCAAATCGCTCACAAAGGCCGAACATGTTGCTGTGAGCAAAAAGGCTGCCAGACAGCCAAGATCCAAGGTGTACCTTGATCGAAAGAAACAGTACCAGGCCAACGACCTGATCAATGCTGTGTTGCTTAAATCTGCCAATGATGCAAGTGTTGCCCTTGCTGAAAAAATTGCCGGAACTGAAAAAGATTTTGCAAAAATGATGACGCTTCGGGCAAACCTCTGGGGGGCAAAAAATACTGTTTGTAAAAATGCCACAGGTCTTACTGCCAAAGGTCAAAAATCCACTGCTAGAGATCTGTCCATTATTTTTCGCCATGCAATGAATGATCCTGAATTCTCAAAAAGAATTAAGAGGCTCAAAGCGCGCACCAGCGAAGGAAAACTCTTGCGTAATCACAACAAAGCATTGTGGCAGGTCAATGGTGCCTTAGGTGGAAAAACCGGTTATACCAATGCTGCCAGACAAACCTACGTTGGAAAATTTAAGCGCGGTAAAGATGAAATTATTGTGGCTATTATGGGAAGTGAAACCATGTGGTCTGATGTTAAACGTTTGGTTACATACGGTTTTAACAAGAAAGTGGCACTGTCCAATGAAATAGATGCTCTGGGAGCTGAAGTAGAGATGGTTGCCGAGCTTTAGTAGCCCTGGGGATTTGCTTCCCGTCCAGATCAAAACAACACTGCTCTCGTCTTTTTTTATGCGGGCAAACACACTACCAGAAATCAACGCTGGAGACACGTTTTCTGGCCTTTCTACTTTTAATGATCCGCTCCATGATCTCCACCGCCAATCCTTTTACAGACATTAATCCTACCTGGATACTTTTACCCTTTTCTTTTTTTTAAAATCTGATCTCGCTTTTATGAACACAGAGGAATAGAAAGTTAGGAACGAGGCTTAAATAACTTGAACAAAGTCGCGCTCAAATTTAGGTCAGGTTTGACCGATCACCAATCACAAAGCCGCAGGCGTAGCTGGCTACGTTGAGGACTTTGTGATTGGTGATCGGTCAAAGATGGCCTGAAGATGAGATGCGAATGTTCAAGTTATTTACGCCTCGTTCCTTATTAACTTTCCGACTTGTTATGGTATCGTTGAATATTTGGTAGTATGAAAACGGCTCATGGTTTGTTTTCTGGCTTGGCATTATGTGAAAGAAATTTCCGGAAGATATTCTGCAAAATTTTTGTTTCTTTTGATCGTAACTGTATGCGACCAAAAAATTGCCTGATATCTCGCATATTGCAATCATGAGTCTTCTCATGCAAGCAATCAATTTGTTGCAGACTCTTTTCCAGATGGTCATACATATGCTCAACCTCATACGATGAGGCAAGTTTGGGGTTTGGAGTGATATCTTTTTGTTCATGGACCACTGCATGAAATATTTCATAGCAATGGATGGCAACAGCCTGTGCCAGATTGAGAGAAGAAAAATCTGCTGTGGGAATGGCAGATCGAAGCTGGCAATGTTTTAAATCATCATTGGTGAGTCCGCAATCTTCTGCTCCAAAGAGAAATGCGATCTGGTTCTTTGGTAGCATGGGTAAAATTATTTCCATGATTTCCCGCGGACTGTTTCCCGCTATTCGGTGCCGGCCTTTTCTGGCCGTGGTTCCTATTATCTGGGAAAAGGGTTCCAGGGCATCTCTTAAGTTTTCATGAAACTCCATGGAGTTTATAAGGTGCGCAGCATTGTGGGTGGCAAGCTTTACCATTCGTTCATGGTCAGGATATTCGTCTGCCACAACAATAAGTCGGGTAATTCCCATATTCCATGCAGCTCGTGCAGCAGAGCCGATATTTTCAGGATATTTTGGGTTTACCAGAACTATGGCTATATTATCTAACATTTGTGCACAGTAAAGCCCCATGTGTTATTTGCCAGTTCCGTCTTCAAGAGAGACCCTGCTCATGCTCTCGTATTCTTTAATCTGTCTATCTGGGCTTGCGGGCAATAAGCGTTTCAGCAGGGGAACGAAGCCTTTTTCAGACTTTTCAAAATTACTCTCTGCTTCTTTGAGAGTAATTTGCCAGGCAGGAGCAAAACCGGGTGCCTTTTCAAACATCATGTCCAGCGCAGTATGATATATATAGTATTGGCGAATCTCTTTACGCCCAGGTTTTATATTTAGGGCTTGAACAGTAATGCGAAGGTTGTCCCGTTCCTCTTTCAGGGTTTCTGTTTCCTGTTTACGTCGTTCGTTTTCTTTGGAATCTATTTCAAGTTTTGTATGCAGATGAGCGCGCAATCTGATAACTTCCCCGGCTAGTTCACGGCGACGCAGGTAGCCACGTATTAAAACAAAGATACAGAAAAAGAGGCCAATGGCTAGTCCTTGTGCAAAGGGGTTTTCAATAAGTGGTTTAAGCCAGCTAGTTGCTTCCATAGTTTAGAGCCTCCTGAAAAAACGATTGTAAAAAGCTTGAATAAGTTGTTCATTCTTCAAACTTTTTATGCGATATTTGACACTTAGTCAAGGATCAATAATGTAGTACCTTCTTGTAGTTAGGAACGTACACTAAATAACTTGAGCATCTTGCTTACCCTTTGTTCCGCCACCTGTACCTGAAAAAAACGTTACATACCGGTAGTATGCAAAGTTTTTCCAGGTACAGGTGACGAAAAAATTGCGGCGTAATATGTTCAAGTTATTTAGCTCCCGTTCCTTAGTTCTTCTCAGATGCAAGAGGACTGAAATAGACACGATTTCTGCGGAGATCAACATCAAGCAGACCAACGGTGATCAGATCGCCAAGCTGAAAGGATCTTCCACTGTGTTTTCCTTGAAGGCGATGATGCTTTCCGTCGAAAATATAGTAATCATCTTTGAGTGTTGAGAGTGATATTCCTCCACTGACAAAGAGATCTAGGAGTTCAACGAAAATCGCAGAACCGGTAACGCCAGATATAACTGCTTGGAATGTCTCACCGATTTTATTGTGCATATAACGAACTTTGAGTCTGTCGTTCATCTCACGCTCAGCTTTTACAGCAGCCCGTTCCCGGGTGGAAAGGAAAGTTCCCATCTCCTTAACAGAATTGTTATCTTCTTTTTTCTTGATTTTCACCTTTGAGCTACGCTGTAGAAATTGCTGTAAGGTTCTATGGACAGTGAGATCGGGGTAGCGACGG
>JAFLJO010000156.1 GCA_022712975.1 Desulfocapsa sp. | reverse complement strand
GAGGCCAAATCAGGTCGGGCCAGAGTTGTGGGATGATGTCTGCAAATTGCATATGGAAAGATAATGAAAAGTTTACTGGTAAGGTGCTGATGAATTTTTACCATTATACAACTACTCGGCGGCTGGTGGCAATCCCTCTCTGCTGCGCATTAGCAAGCTGCCGAGTCGTTCTTTTTCATATGCATCCTGATCTTTCAAGTACGCATCATGTTCTTCACTGTGAATACCAGAGGCTCTGTTGAAATACCTGGAACGTTTAGCAATACGATTTTTCCATGATTCAAAATGTTCATAAAACAGTTTTTCAACGGTACCATCATTCACCAGACGGTAGAGTTTTTTGTTAATGGCCGGCATCTGTACTACCAGGGGAGAGCTTTTTCCAATGCTTAGATGAAAAGGCTGGGTTATCACCGGAGGATCAAGAATGGTGATAGCATCTTCGCCGCGCAAAAGTCTGCTGTAGATGAGCGCAGTGTACAAATCAACAATAAGATAATCAGCCTCACCACGGTTGAGCATTTCCACTGCACGTTCAAAGGTAAGATATTGAACAGAGAGTTTTTCTTGTATGAATGCATCAAATTTCTGACCGTAGCTTTCACCTATATTGGAGACGCCTTGTTTTCCAATTAGGGATTCCCAACGGCCAAAGGGGAATTCTTTCCCCTTCTCCACGATAATTACAGTTGGTTGTAGGAGGTATGGTAGAGAAAAGGCCATGTAAGCAGCACGTTCGTCATTTTTATAAGCAGAGACAATCATGTCGATTTCGCCGCTTTTACATTTGTCCTGAACCTGTTGCCAGTCCCCGGTTACTCTGATGTCGTAATCAAGATTTAGTTCTGTGAGGATGGATTTGGCAATGTCCGGCCCAACGCCTACGAGTTTATTGTATTCCTCCCAGACGACAGGTGGTGCTTTGGGGTTACCGGAAACAATGAGCGTATCTGCTGCAAAGCTGTTGGGAGCAGATACGAAGAGTATAATAAGACAGGATACAAGTAGGGACGAAGAGTTCATAATACTTTGGTTCCTTATTGAATAGGTAAATGAGTAAAAGAGTATTAAGGAATTCTAATCGATTCTGGAAAAACCACAAACTTCATAGCGATTGCCATCATAGCTTTAAAGTGAAAATTCATGAATAAGGCAATGGGCATATATTCCCTTGGGATCATTGAGAAACATGATTTCCCGAATAGGTGCCATCAGGTGACTGACTGCCGTGAGCACAGAAGGGGGGACATTGCTGGAAATAAGCAGGTGAACAAGTTTTCCGGAAAACATTTTCAGGAATTCTTCTTTAACCGTAAGAGGGCGGCTGATATAGCTGGCTGTATATTCAGCAAGGCCGGAAAGAGCTGCAGCAGAGGCAATGGCATCTTCAAGGGTTCCAAGTTTATCCACCAGGCCAATATCCAATGCACTTTTCCCATCATACACTTTTCCATCAGCGATTTCCTTTACCCTTTGGGGGTCAATTGAACGCCCATTGGCTACAATACCAAGGAACTGGCCATAACTATGTTGGAGGCTGATTTCCATGGCTTCCTTTAATATGGGGGATAGAGGACGACTAAGGTTAAGTGCTGCGGAAATGCTGGTTGTTCCAACTCCGTCACTGTAAATACCAAGTTCTGAAAGTGAATTTTCAAAGGTGGGGATGGCTGCGTATATTCCGATGGAACCGGTAAGCGTCACAGGGGATGCCCATATTTCATCAGCATCAGCCGCGATCCAGTATCCTCCTGATGCTGCCATTGAACCCATGGAGATAACAATGGGTTTACCTGTCTTTTTGTACTCCAGAATTTCCTGTCGAATCACTTCAGAGGCAAAAGCAGAGCCGCCTCCTGAAACAACGCGCAATACTATCGCATTGATATTTGAATCCAGTCTGGCTTTACGTATCAGGAGTGCTAGTGAGTCCCCACCAATACGGCCAATGGGTTGTTCTCCATTCATGATGGCTCCTTGAGCCACAATAATACCAATGGAACCATTTCCATCGGGAGGATTAACAAAAGAACGGGAGATGGTTTTCAGGTAATCGTTTAGTTCAATGCGTTTGAATTCACCTTTTTCATTTTGCCCATTCACTTTAGCTAGAAAATTTCGTAATTCGTTGCGATTTTTTAATCCGTCAACTAATCCTGATTCCAGCGCAAGCCTGGCTGTGTCACCTCCGGCGGTGGCAAGTTCTGATGCAATATTTTCTGTATAAACATTGATACTGTCCGGGCTAAGTTTCCGCTCTCGTATAATGTCTGTGGTGATGGTCTCCCATAGCGGTGTAAGCCAACTAAGGTTTTGTTCTCTTGCAGCAACAGACATGGAATTGCGCATGATCGGTTCCAGGGCTGATTTGAAGGCGCCAACACGAAAGATATTATAGTTGATCCGTAGCTTATCAATAGCATCTTTAAAGTAGAGGCGATAGGCTCCAATTCCGTGAAGGTCAACAGCACCCATTGGGTTTAGGTAGATCTCATCAGCAAAACTTGCGAGATAATATGCTTTTTGCTGATAAAAATCCTCTGCTGCAATAACTTTTTTACCACTGGTTTTAAATTCTGTTAATGCAGCTCCTATGGTTTGAAGCTGGTTTATCCCCACAGATCCCAATTCACTAAGATCGAGAAGAATGGAGCTTACATTGTCGTCAGTGGCAGCTTCAGCAATAGCATCCAGAATATCCTGAAACAGGGTCTCGGTGGGCAGTGTATTAAAACCAAGTTTATCGTTTATAGCTGTGGTGAAAGGGTCACTGGTCTGTTTTTCCTCTACAATGTCACCGGATAAACTCAACACCAAAGCCCCACTAGCAGATGTTTGAGGCGTAGTTTCAGGAGCGTATGAGTATAGTGAAGTGAAAAGGAAAAAGAGTAGTACCAGAAAGAGAATATTTAAGGTGAGATTTCTGATTCCGGTAAGAATCCTTCCCATCCAGCGAAAAATGTTGAATATTGATGCGATAAGATTTTTCATTTGATTATTTGTGTTGTAGGTTAGATTGAAGTATAAAATGTTGAATTGAAAACATGAAAAGTTGCATAATTATGAAGCAAGAATACCAACCAGTGTATAAGAAGTAAACCTTCTTTTTGCGACTTACTCTAACAAATCAGGAAAAGGGCAGCGCCATTTGCACCGGTGTTTTTTTTGATTGGTTTGAGAGATTGGAAACAGTTATTCCCAGAAGACGGATTTTGATTTTTCCGGCATCCGTTGCACGGAGTAGCTGTGGTATGTGTCGGATGATTTCTTCTAAAGTAGAAAGAGGAGCCGGAAGGGTGATAGAACGTGTAACAGTACTAAAATCGTGATACCTGACTTTAAGTGTCAGCGTGGTTCCGCTGGAGTCTTTTTGTTGTAGACTCTGTGCAACTTTGACCGCGAGATTGTGAATGACTTCCTGGATTTGCTCAAGATCAAGAATGTCTGTCTGAAAGGTGGTTTCCGTTCCGATGGATTTTCTTCCTCTCCCCGGTTTTACCAGTCGATCATCAATGCCACGAGCGATATCATAAAAGAAGGCACCAGCTTTTCCGAAGAATCGTATCAGTTCCACTTTTTCAAACCGGAGCAGATCATGTCCAATACGGATGCCAAGCGTGTGCATCTTTTTTTCAGTTACTTTTCCAACTCCATAAAACCTGCCAATGGCCAGGGAGGCCAGAAACTCCGGTGCCTGCTCTCTGCTTATTATTGTTAAGCCATTGGGTTTGTTGATGTCTGAGGCGACTTTTGCAAGAAATTTATTATAGGAAACCCCGGCTGAACAGGTGAGCCCAACTTCATTAAAGACACGGTTGCGGATGTGCTCTGCAGTATCTGCTGCTTCTTTTATGGTGTTGTGGTTTTCTGTTATATCAAGAAAAGCTTCGTCTACAGAGAGTGGCTCAATTACTGGGGAACACCTTCTGAAAATTTCCATGATCTGCATGGAAACTTCCTTGTAGCGTTCTTTTCTTGGGCGGACAAAGAGGGCTTGCGGGCAACGTTGTTTGGCTTTTGCTGCCGACATGGCGGAATGGATACCGAATTTTCTCGCCTCATATGAACATGCTGCCACCACTCCACGTCCTTCCGGATTGCCTCCTACAATCAGTGGTCTTCCACCGAATTTTGGATTATCCATTTGTTCCACCGATGCAAAAAAGGCATCCATGTCAATATGGAGTATGTGTCGCTGTTCTGTCATTTGAACTGTTTCTGATGTTAGATAAAAAGAAGATGATATAGTCTGCCATACTATGCTAGACTGTGAATCTTGTACAGTGTCCATCAGATATAACTATTAGGGGTGGTGTTAATGGTAATGCGTCAGGTTCTTACAGCAAGCGAACTCTTTGGTGGTTTGCCACCAGAGCATCTTGATGAAATAGAAAAACTAGCAATCAGGAAAGAATATAAACGCGGTGATTCCATCTTTTTTGAAGGTGATCCCGGAATCGGGTTTTATATGGTGGCAACTGGAAAAGTGAAAATTTTTAAGATGTCTTTTACCGGAAAAGAGCAGATACTGCATATATTTGGCCCTGGCGAACCTTTTGGTGAAGTCCCTGTTTTTCACGATCAGCCCTTTCCAGCCAATGCTACAGCTCTTGAAAAAACAAGCCTGCTCTTTTTTCCACGAAAAGATTTTGTCGAACGTATACATTCCATGCCTTCTCTTGTCATGAGCATGTTGGCCGTGCTTTCCATGCGGTTGAGGACTTTTGCCACTCAAATTGAGAATCTTTCGTTAAAAGAGGTTCCGGAACGGTTGGCTGGCTATTTGCTGTACCTTGCTGAAGAGCAGGGGAATACAGAAAAAGTTGAGCTACAGATATCAAAAGGACAGTTGGCTAGTCTGCTTGGTACAATCCCTGAAACATTGTCCAGGATATTTGCCAAGATGAGTGCTGAAGGCTTAATCCGTGTGGAAGGGAAAAATATCAGTCTTCTCGACCTAAAAGGGCTGAAGGAAAGGACTTAGGCCGAGTAGTTTTTGTAACACAGAGTGATTGGTTGTTACTTTTCGTCTTTTCTGTATCTTTTACTGTAAGAGCCATTGCAATTCGTTTCTCTTCAAGCGCTTTCTGTTCACGTTTCTTTTTTAGCCCGGCGTATCTGAACTCAGGAGCAACATCCGGAAGATCACCACCAAAAAGAAAGGAGCGAAAAGAGGAAAATTGATACTGTTTATCCTGAACTGTCACAAGTGGAGGTGCATGATGTCCTTCAAAATAGTCATATCCTTGTTTGAGGTTTCTCCAGAAGTGAAGCCATTTTGAGTTCTTATGTGCTGCCATATTGGTCTTTGTCATCTTAAAAGGGAAGATATGCACAGGAATTTGATGTTGTCCGGCAATCAAAGCTGATTCCACAATGGCATAGATTTCATCCATTCTCAAATCCGCCATGGCAAAGCAGCCTGTCGAAGAACACCTTCCATGAACCATTAAGAGAGAACCAGTACGTTTATGACTTCTGTCGTATTCGTTGGGGAATCCCAGATTAAAGGAGAGGTGAAAAGCTGAATTTGGGTTTAATTGCTTTGCCTCTACCGTATAAAAGCCTTCGGGGCTTTGTTTGTCGCCTTCTTTTAGTTTCGGGCCAAGAACACCTGAGTGGTGACAGATGGAATAGGATTTGAATTTGTTGTAGGTGAGTCCCTGTCTGAGCCAGACCTCCAGTGTTTGTTCTTTTTTGAAAATTCTTATAAAAACCGGATCGCCAAGAGCTGCATCTATTCTCTTCATTTCAAGGTTGAGTTTAGGAGCGACTCTTATGTGCGCCATCCGGGATTTGTAACTACTGGGAATACTACTTCCAGCAGCCATGAGAAGATCTGTCGGAAACAGAGTTGAAAAAAGAAAAAGAATTGTCAGTAAATAATATCGCATGAGTTAAAATGGTAAACTTTTAATGAAAAGAATAGTTGCTGTATAGTTTTTTTAAAGCAGGAAATAAAGGAAAAGTCCAGTGAAAATGCAGCTTAATTGCGTTTTGTCCCTTTATAGGTAAAGGATTTCGCGATCATCTTGTAGAAACTTCCCTTATCTATTCCAATATTTTTACCGCAGGGACATTGAATTTTATGTTCATACATCTGTGAGTTAGACATCTTTTTGATTCTATCTTTATGGCAGCGGAGTACTTCTCCCGGTCCGATTTTATCATAGCGCCATAGTTTTTTTCTACAGGCAGCACAGTGGATTGTAAGCATTGTTATATTTTCTGGTGAATGCGATCAAGTTCTGTTGAATCGCTGAATTTGATTAATCGCACCTTTCTGCTTCTTGGGAATTCACGCTTGAGCATGGTTTTCAGTTCTTTTGCCAGTTTGTCAGGAGGAAGCTCAAGCGTTTGTTCCATGTACCCATGTTCTCGTATTTCTAAAAGATTTTCTTCCTTTTTAATAATTGCGATACCACGATTTCGCTTATAGGAGAGAAGTTCGATACCACCGGGTGGCTTGATTTTTTTTAGTACCCGCCGGGTGTCGGCAAGAATTGTGGCAATATTGACAAGGGCCATAACAGAAAACAAAAATGGTATTAAGAGCTATTAGAAAAATATTTCATCCAGAAGCGAGCCGGAAGGTGGATCAATATTGCTTGAATTTTCACGTTTTCTCTGTAAACCAAACATTGCGAGGAGATTATCATCCATGCAGAGGCGATAACTTTGGGCTGAAATGATATTTCTATTAACCGGATTGATCAATTTGGCGGTAATATATAATGTACGTTGATTAACAGAATATGTTCCAACCATAATAGCTTGAACCGGTTGATCCGGGCTAATTAGGGAAATATCTCTGGAGAGTATTTTTTCACCATCCCGAGGGCTTATTCTCATGGTGTCGCGAAGATTTATCTCTTTTACCGAATAGCCGAGTTGCACAAGACGTGTTCCGGCGTGGCTTTGCAACAGCCTGCCCACCTGAGACGTTTGTTCTAAGTTATGAATATTGACAAAAGTGGATGTGAGAATGGCTTCTTCAGGATGCCTTGGCCTGAGTCTGGGGCTGGCACTGCTTGTGAGATCATCCGCTATTTTATTGCCAAGACTGATCAGGTTGATATCGCCGCCAAGAAGGTTTTCAAGACGAGTGCAATTTAAATTTGCACAGCTACTCAGCAAAAAGGTGAGGGAAATTAAGAGTGTAAATCGGCTGGTAGATTTCATGGTAGAATATAATATTGATTAGGAACGTACACGAAATAGCTTGCACATGGTGCTCTCGGTGCTAAGTTGAGGGGGAAAAACTATATTAAAAGTCACCTTAGCCCCCCCCCTCAGTATAAATCTTTTACCGAAGCAGTATGCCGGCACTCTCAGCAGCATCCCCGGCATGGTCAACAAAAATATCGGCAAAACTATCATTTTCACCAAGTCCTTTTGTTACGCAAACAACTTCAAAACCATTTTTCTTTAGAATAGATTTCCAGGAATCTTCTTCATCGCTTGCCATATCATTTATGGTATGATCCCCTGCCACCACCATGAAGGGTTTTAGAACGACTCTGTGTACACCGTATAATTTTAACTTCTCAATAACATCTTCAATACCAGGATACCCTTCCACGTTGCCGATAGTAGTTACAACGTTTGGATACATCTTTCTCATCTTTGATGCTAACTCGAGATAGGCTCCACCATTCCCTGGGAAAAATTCGTTACCGTGCCCCATGTAAACAAGTCCTGCGTTTTCTTTAGTTGCCAGTCGAACGTCAGGGGCCAATATTTGGGCTACCCTGGTAATATCTTCAGAGTAAGGATGTTGCGTACCATATGTCCCTAATAGTGGTCTGCCGAGAGCAATTTTATAAAACGGCTTATACTTGACCTTTTTCAGGGTGCCCATGTTCATCAAAGCATCAACGTAGGTGTGTAGGTCAAGAAACTCTTCTCCCATTGAAATATGAGTTGGTTGCAGAATAATAGTATTGAATCCCTCATTTTGTAAATCTGCAATAGTCGCAAGTGGCGTTTTTACATGGAGAATATCTGTTATGATTTCAGGGTGAGATTTAATGTATTCGGGATCTTCTGATCGGTGCTGCCATTTTTTACGAATAATGTTTGATGTGAAAGCAATCCGCACTGTTGTGTGTGGATATTTCTGCATCATTTTAGTACGGATATTCAAAAGACCTTCAAGGGCAGGTTCTACACTGGTACCAAACATAGCAAGAACAATAGCATTTTTATGCTCAACCTTGTAATCACCGCTTGCCTGGCTCTTTGTTGGGTTACACGATAACACAAGAGCAACCGCGAAAAAAAATGATAAAAATTTCATAACAACCTCCATTTCTTCACGGCCTGGAGAAGAAAAATCCCAGACCAATTAAATAATTGAACTGAGATATCCCTATCATCCCCCAGAAATACATTATCCGCTTCCTTGCCTAAGAATGCGAATAAAATACCAGGTAGGTCTTCTGACTTTCGGATCTTTCTCCTTCCACACCTTCCCATTCCCTTAAAAAACAGTGGTTTTACAGTGGAATTTGTCCCCAATCACAGCGGCGGGCCCGTTCCCGATTTTCACGGGATTCCCAATTAAGTCCTTATGGACACCAGATATTTTAGGACAAGATACAATGTAAACTTTACATTGTAAAGGATAATTTATGCTTACTAATCTTCCCACTGACCATCTGAATAGTTTTCCCTGTCGGAGCATTTTGGTATTGCCAGAAATCAGGATCATTAATGTAATAAATATCAGAGGTTCTGAATAGATATTTTCCATCAGTTACTGTAGAGGTTGTTATAATTACTTCGTAATGGCCGTTACCGGGGGATGTGGAATTTGCAATGTCGAGCCCTGCAGCCAGTGCCAGGAGCTTTACGGTAAAGGAGGCATCACGAAATACTGATACCATGGCAGTGAGTGCAGTTAGTGTTCCGGGAGCTAGTGTGCGGCGTGTACTTGAGTGATAAACAACCTGTACTTTGTAGTTTACCTCAATGTCAGTCGCTTTTTTTTCAATGCTTGTTGGGACGCCAAAGCTTACAAGTCGTGTGATCAGGAGGTCACGGAATGCTTCATTGAATTGTGTTGTTTCTTCCTGTTCACAGGGAGTTGCATCTGATCCACAGGTGGTTTTAACATAAACTGCTCTGTCGATATAATCACTTAGTATCAATTGATTGTTGATCTGATTTGCCACATCACTGGCCAGTACATCCCAGTGATGTGTGGCCTGCATTTTCTGCTGTTCTGAAAAAGCATAAGGTGCCGGCTGTGGGATTCGTGAACAACTGGTGAAAAAGAGCAGGAGGAGGATAAGAACTGTGCGCATTATGTTTTTCCTATAGCTTACTATCAAGTTATTCCATCATTAGTGATACGACTGTATCGGATGGAATATAAAAAAACTATAGGAAGGTAGTAAGTATTCGGTTTTATTTGTGCGCTACTTTTTTCCTCACCATGTAAGAATGTGAATGAATCCAAGGGCTGTTAAGGACAGTGCAGTGAGAAAATCACTATTGCTCAAATACAGAGCAGTGTATATACTCTAACCCGTTGTACTGTTATACCGTGATCTTGTGAGGTTTTATAAAAGTTGAATTAAAAGTGATTGCTCTCCATTATGTCCATAGATCTTCATACACATTCCTGGTTTTCAGATGGTACCAAGAGCCCTACTGAACTGGTACAACTTGCTGCTAATAGTGGAGTGTCAGCCATTGCAATTACGGATCATGACACCATGGATGGGGTTGGTGAAGCAATGGCTGTAAGTAACGAGTATGGGGTTGAGGTGGTTTCGGGTCTTGAAGTGAGTGTTATTCATAAGAAAAAGTCATTACATATTCTTGGTTATTTTATGGATCCTGTAGATTCAAAACTTGTTGCTGCGCTTAGAGTTATACAGGAGGCAAGGGATGAGCGGAATACAAAAATAATTGCAAAGCTACAGGCCCTTGGTGTTGCAGCTACAGTTGAAGAATTAAAGGAAATTTCAGGGATTGGTCAGACAGGTCGCCCTCATATTGCAAAGCTTCTTATGAATCATGGTCTGGTTCGATCTATGCCCCAGGCTTTTAACGAGTATCTGAAAAAAGATGCCAAGGCCTACGTCCCGCGTTTTGCATATAGTGCAGAAGAAGCCATTTCTGTAATAGCAGATGCTGGAGGCCTGGCCGTACTTGCCCATCCCATACAGGTGGATAAAACACTATTATCTCTTAGCAACCTTCTTCCGGTTTTGAAAAGCTATGGTCTGGATGGGATCGAAACCTACTATCCGACCCAGAAGAAAAAAATGCAAAAACAGATTCGTAAGTTTGCTGAAGAGAATGATTTATTTCTCACCGGCGGCAGTGATTATCATGGAGAAATTCGTCCAGGAACCCGTCTTGCCGGAGGTCATAATGTGTATGTTCCTCCCAGATTGTTAGACATTATGAAGGTGCGTCTGAAAAACAAAAACAAAAAAGAAAAGTTGACATAATCTTTCATTGGAAAAAAAATGTATTCAATACTTGTCGTTGACGACGAACCCAATTACCTCGTAGTCCTTTCAGAACTCTTACGGGATGAAGGCTTTGAAGTGTTTACTGCACCATCCGGGAAAGATGGAATGGCTCAGGTACATGAAGCTGACCTTGATCTGATTATTACTGATATGCAGATGCCAGGGATGGATGGTCTGCAGTTTCTTGATGCAATCAAGGAGAAAAACTCCAATTTGCCGGTAATTATGATCACAGCCTTTGCAGAAGTTGATAAGGCGGTGGCGGCTATGCAGGCAGGTGCCTATAATTATCTATCCAAACCGTTCTCCAATGATGAGCTGTTGATTAACATCAACAAGGCGATCCATCACTATTCCCTTGTAAAAGAAAATACCAGACTACGGAAAGAGATGTTTAACCGTACCGGATATTCTGGAATGGTCGGGAAAAGTAAACAGATGCAGCAGGTGTATGAACTGATAGAAAAGGTGGCTCCAACACCGTCATCAGTTCTGATTACTGGCGAAAGCGGGACAGGAAAAGAGCTTGTTGCAAAAGCGATTCATTTTAACAGTCGGCGTGCTGATAAACCGTATATTACAGTGAACTGTGCAGCACTTGCTGAAAATCTTCTTGAGAGTGAGCTTTTCGGACATGAAAAAGGTGCTTTTACCGGAGCCGTTGCCATGCGTAAAGGCCGTTTCGAATTGGCCGATGGCGGCAGTCTGTTTCTTGATGAAATTGGCGAGATACCTCTTGCACTTCAGGCAAAATTGTTACGTGCCATTCAGGAAAAAAGTTTTGAACGAGTGGGGGGAACAACTACATTGAACGTTGATGTGCGTATTGTGACTGCCACAAACAAGGATTTGAAAGAGGAAGTGAACAAAGGTGATTTTCGTGAAGATCTATACTACCGGCTGAACGTGATTCAGCTGAAGTTGCCGGCACTCCGGGAACGCCAGGATGACATTCCATTACTTGTAAACTATTTTGTGAGCAGTATGGCTGCTCGTCTTGAAAAACCGGATCTTTAGATAGAAAAAGATTCCATGCGTCTTCTTGTCAGTCTGCCCTGGGACGGAAATGTAAGGGAGCTTGAAAATACCATTGAGCGGGCAGCCATCCTTTGTGATGAGAATACAATACGCAGTGAAGATGTTCAGCCGGAATCTTTGGGAAGTGATAAACAGAAAGCACTTGGGCGGGAACTTAATCTTGAACAGGTGATTCCAGCTGGTGCCGGGCTTAATGATGTCCTGTATGCTATTGAGGATAGAATGTTGAATCAGGCGCTGGATGGCGCTGCTTTTGTACAGGCAAGAGCTGCTGAAAAACTTGGGATTACAAAAAGCTTGCTACAGTATAAGATGAAGAAATATGGAATTAAGAAGAGAAAATAAGCAATTTACTTAGGGTTCGGCAAGAAATAACATGGACTTTTCAATTCGTAACTGTACCACACGGAGTCTCGTACCTCGCTTACCTTTCAGTCATTTTTATGTCTTCGCAATCCTCACGTAGCCCTGCTACGCTGCGGTTCCGAAGACATAAAAATGACTGAACCTGCAGCACATTTACGACCGAAAAGTTACAAGTTATTTCTTGCCGAACCCTTAGGTGACTGGTCAATTCCTCAATGGAGTTTATTCTATATCGTGAAGAATACTGTTTTTACAATTGATATTGTCAGGCGCGCAGACGCTGCCCAAGAAATTTTTGTATCATTCTGGAAAAAGGAAGTTGTATATGAGTAGGCAATGTATTGTGTTTTTTCTTGAAACTTAGAAAGATCCACTTGTGTTCAAGGAAATTTAATACTGCGACAATGTCATATAGAGGAGGAATAACTATAGTAACCTCTTTACCAACCCTGGACAATTCTGTAAAAAATAATTCAGGATCATCAATGTGCTCCATAGTATGCGAACATAGAACAGAATCGAACTGATTATTTTCAAAAGGCAAATTGTAAATATCTTTAATATAAACAAAGTTGTGTACTTCAAGATGTTTAAAAATATCTGCATTCACCCCACCACCATCTGTTTTCCCACAGCATATATTCAAATCCCATTTCTGACTTCGTAATAGCTTTGTTTTCAGTATTGTGTAGCTGTAAAAATTTGCTAAAAAAACATATAATCCAAAACAAACGAAAATTAATAAATACTCCATTATTTATCCTCTAAACCAATTTCTCTCAGATAAAAAACAGGGGACATCCCCCTATTTTCCAACTTATTTCGCATACGTTCCTTACTCAGGTGACTGACCAATGCCCCAATGCAGTTTATTTCTTAAAATGGAAAAATAATCACGGTGGGGAGAGATAATAAGTCGTAAAGGATGTTTTGCCGCTTCAATTTCAAGGATGTCATTGAATCCCATGTGCCATGCGGGCTGTCCGTCAACAATGACTTGAGCCTTTTGATCTCGCACTGTTTCAATACTTGTTCGTAATCTACTGTGTGGTGGAAGAAGCACAGGTCTTGATCCCAACATGAAAGGACATATGGGAGTGACAAGAATAGAGGCGAGACCTGGGTATACAAGTGGCCCGCCTGCTGAGAGATTATAGGCCGTTGAACCGGTGGGTGTGGAAAAGATAAGGCCATCCGCTTTATAGGTTGTGATATATTCCTGATCAGCTCTTGTTGAGAGTTGCAATATCGGATCAAATATTTGCTTGCTGATAACTACTTCGTTTAATGCGTATCTGGATGAACCTTTCTTATCCTGTTTTGCAAGGGAGGCCTTCAGCATCATGCGGTTTTCAATGGTGACAGTTCCAGAAATAAGTTCATCGACAGCAGTAAATGCTTCCTGTTCCGTTCGTTCCGTGAGAAAGCCAAGATTTCCCATGTTGATCCCAAGCACCGGGATGGAATGCCGCGCTGCCTGTTCTGCAACATGTAATATGGTCCCGTCGCCCCCGAGAACAATAAGGACATCAATGTCTGCGGAAAATTCATTGAATGAGACAGTAATTCCCTTGGGGGAGAGTCTTTTAGCTATGCTTTGAGCAAGTTCCGCTGCTGGGGGGTGATTTTTTTTTGAGACAATTCCTGCGTGTTTAAGCGAGAAACTGATGGTTGTGCGAAATGCTTCAGAAAGGTGAGGCATTAGTTTTTTCCTAGTTCCTTTGAACGATTGACAGCAGCTTCTACGGCATCCATCACAATTCCTTTGAAGCCGCTTCGTTCAAGAACATGTTGAGCAGCAATGGTCGTTCCACCTGGAGAGGTGACCATGGCGCGTAATTCTGCAGGATGCTTTTTGGTTTCCATGAGGAGTTTTACAGATCCTAAAATCGTTTGCAAGACTAGTGTTTCAGCAGTAGGTCTCGGTAAACCAGCTTTGATACCGGCGTCTATCATGGCATCGGCAAAGGTGAAAACATAGGCAGGACCGGATCCTGATAGCCCTGTTACTGCATCAAGTGCTGATTCATCAAGGATAACGGCTTTCCCAATTTTGTTCAGGATCTCTTCACAATGGAGAAGATCGTCTTTACTTGTATTGCTGTTGCCGCTCATCCCTGATGCCCCTTCAAGTACAAGAGCTGGGGTATTGGGCATAACCCGAATAATTTTGCAATCATCACGTTTCAGTCCTCTCTCGTAGAAGGATATGGGGAGTCCTGCAGCAATTGTGATAATTAAATGTTCTGTGTTTACAAGTGCTTTACTGGAAGCAAGGACTACTCCCATGATCTGAGGTTTTACGGCGAGGAATACTGTTTTACATGAACTCCATATAGGCACACTGTCTGCAAATCCTTGCACGCCATAGGTTCCTATCATAAAGTCTCGCCGTTCCCGGTTGGGCTCTGTAACAAAAATTGCATCTGCTTTATACAGTCCTGATTCAATTATTCCTCGAATCAGGGCCTCAGCCATTTGGCCACCGCCAATAAATCCTATTTGATTATCCATGTTTATATCCTGTTATCTGAAAGAGTATTTTTCAGAGAATGTACCATGTCTATTTGGAACAGTCTACATGGGAAAATGACTTTTGATTCAAGATGAAATTTGGAAACATTCATGCTAGACTGATCGGTGCTTGTATAAAAGGTTCAATCTACACGATTGAACCAGCGATAAGAGAAAGGAAGTATTCACAAGGAGGAAGACAGATGATTAGTCAGGAATTGCTGGATATTCTGGCCTGCCCGAAATGTAAGGAAGCGGTGGTACTTAATGATACTAAAGATGGACTCATTTGTGAAAAATGCAGATTATTGTATGAAATACGAGATGATATTCCTGTAATGCTTGTTGATGAGGCAAAGTCATTGGATAGTGATAAATAAGGCGAGTCAGAATTATAAAAAAAGGCTCAGTTCCAAATGGAACTGAGCCTTTTTTTATTACATTGAGAGTGCATCCTTATTTCAAGGAGCAATACCCAGTTCTTTCTCTTTCTCATGAACAGCCAGACGAGTCTTAATGGCAGTATCTGGAATAAGAGACATTGAGTCAATTCCAAGTTCAACCAGGAAGGTGGCAAATTCAGGAAAATCGGATGGACCCTGGCCACAAATTCCGATTTTTTTCTTACGTCGTTTTGCTGTGGCAATCACCATACGGATCATATCTTTGACTGCTTCATCACGCTCATCAGCAATACCGGCAATAAGGCCGGAATCCCGATCAAGACCGAAGGTGAGCTGAGTCAGATCATTGGATCCGATTGAAAAACCATCAAAGATATCAGCAAAGGCATCAGCAGAAATGACGTTACTTGGAATCTCACACATAACGTATACTTCAAGGCCATTTTCGCCCTGTACCAGACCGCAGTCTTTCATTACTTCGATTACCTTCTTGCCTTCTGCGGGAGTACGGCAGAAAGGAACCATCAGTTTAATGTTGTCTAGTCCCATATCGTTACGGGCTTTTACCAAGCCAGCACATTCAAGTTCAAAAGCCGGACGATATTTAGGGTCGTAATAGCGGGAAGCTCCACGCCATCCGATCATTGGGTTCTCTTCATGTGGCTCGTACAGTGTACCACCCGCAAGGTTTGCATATTCGTTACTCTTGAAATCAGAGAGACGAACAATAACATCGTTGGGGTAGAATGCTGCAGCAATGCGGCCAACGCCTTCAGCAATCTTGTCGATAAAGAATTGTCTCTTGTCTTTGTAGGCACCTGCTTTGGCATCTATTTTCGCAACGATCTCTATTTTATCAGGGTCGTTTGATGCTTTTAACTCTTCGTAATTATAAAGTGCCAAAGGATGCAGACCGATGTGCGAGTTAATAATAAACTCTTCACGGACAAGTCCAACGCCATCATTGGGAATCTGGCATTCGGTAAATGCTTTTTCAGGAATGGCAAGGTTCATCATGATTTTGGTTTTGGTCTTGGGCAGGTTGCCAAGATCCTGTTTCACAATTTCAAACTTGAGAAGCCCTTCATAGACAAAACCAATTTCACCTTCAGCAGAAGATGCGGTGATTTCCATGCCGGTTGTTATATGTTCGGTAGCATCTCCTGCTCCAATAACACATGGAATTCCAAGCTCACGCGAGATGATTGCAGCATGGCAGGTACGTCCACCACGGTTGGTGACGATTGCTCCTGCTATCTTCATGATTGGTTCCCAGTCAGGATCGGTCATGTCGGTGACAAGTACTTCACCTTTTTTGAAGGTTGCGATATCTTTTACATCTTCAATGCAGTGTGCAACACCCTGACCTATTTTGCTACCTACGGCCAGGCCTTCAACAAGTACCTTTCCGGTTTCCTGGAGTTTGTAGGTTTCCATAACGCTTTTATTGGCCTGGGAGTGAACGGTTTCAGGACGGGCCTGGACGATAAACAGCCCACCTGTCCCAACATTGACGCCGTCACCATCTTTGGCCCACTCGATATCCATTGCTGTCCCGTAATGGTCTTCGATGATACAGGCCCACTCGGCAAGCTTGAGGATCTCGTCATCACTGATTGCGTATGACTTACGCTCTTCTTCAGTGGTGTCAATATTTTTAACCGGTTCGTCAGTTGAAGGGTCGTTATCGTAGATCATTTTGGTCTCTTTGGACCCTACTTTTTTACCGACGATTGGCCGCTTTCCTTCTTTGAGTTTTGGTTTGTAAACGTAGTATTCATCAGGGTTTACTGCACCTTGAACTATGTTTTCTCCAAGACCTAAGGCGGCGGTGATAAAGCAGGCATCTTTAAATCCTGACTCAGTATCAATGGTAAACAAAACCCCGGAAGAGGCGGAATCGGAACGAACCATTTTCTGGACAGTGATGGAAAGATACACATCAAACTGACCAAATCCCTGATGCTGGCGATAAGAAATGGCGCGGTTGGTGAAAAGAGAAGCAAAGCATTTACGGCAATTCTCGATTATGTTTTCGTAGCCGTGAATATTAAGATACGTCTCCTGCTGGCCGGCAAATGAAGCATCTGGAAGATCTTCCGCAGTAGCTGAGGAGCGAACAGCAACATCACAATTCTCGCCATACTGACCTTCCATAACTTTATAGGCTTTAATGATGGCATCACGTAGGTCATCAGGAAAATCGGCATGGCGGATGATGTTACGGCATTTTTCGCCACGTTCCGCAAGGTTTTTCATGTCTTCGATGTCAAGATCAGCAAGAACGTCACGGATATCCTGCTCAACGCCGGCAGCTTTCAAGAGATATCGGTAGGCATAGGAGGTGATGGCAAAACCGTGGGGAACAGCAACACCTTTGGAAGTGAGATGCTGATACATTTCTCCCAGGGATGCATTCTTTCCACCGACAAGAGGGACATCGTCAATGCCGATATCGTCAAACCATAGAATCAATTCTTCGTCGTGACTTTTGGCCATCGTTATTTCTCCTACTGAAAGTTATTGTTGAAAGGACATATTCGTCAATCCGAATATGTTAAAATGAGAAGTCAGTCTTTATAGTCTCTATATAAAGAGATGACAAGTGAAAGTCAAAAAAATTGATACATTATATAAAAAAAACTGTCAATTAGTAAAGTCATAGCGAGAAGGATTTATGTTTTGATATCATGAAAAAGTAGAAGATAAAGGCGAAGTATGATACTATTTTTTTGTGAAAACTCCCGGCTCTACGGCTGGAAACAAAACTGAATGGCAAAATAGGAGGTTTAAGGTATGTCTCAGGCTGCAAAAATAAAAGAACTGTACACTAAATGTAACATTGGAAGAGTTCATTCCGAGAGTGATTATTTTGCACTTGTCAGGGAACTGGTCAATTTACGTAAACAGGAGGGGACACAGTGGCAGCAGGCAATAGATCAGGTTTATGCACTGATTATGGATGAGATTATCTGTAATGAAGGAGCACCTGTGACAGCTGTTAAATTTGGTACATCCGGTTGGCGTGGGATGATAGGCAAAGATCTTTTTGTACGTTCAGTTTCTTTTGTGACAGCTGCCATACTTGAGCTTTATTTGAGCATTGATGAAAAACCGGAACTTTGTCAGTTTTTAGGTGTGAACAGCCTTGAAGAAGCAAAGAGACGTGGCTGTGTGCTCGGTTTTGATAATCGTTTTGGCGGAGAGATCCTTGCCGGTGCGGTAACTGAAGTATTGGTTAAGGCTGGTTTTACGGTTCATTACGCCGGGGAATCCACTACCGGGGTTCTTTCTGCTGCGGTACTTGAATTAAATGCTGCTTTTTCCGTAAATCTAACCCCCTCTCACAACCCGCTTGAATATGCAGGATTTAAATATAATGCAGCCGATGCAGGCCCTGCTGCAGCTGAGCTTACCGGGCGAATAACGGAGAAGGCCCGGGAAATTGTAGCAGAGGCAGGTTCACCGCTGGTGTCATTGGATAAACCTGTCGTTTCCCCGGCTGATCGTGATGATGTGCAGTCCTTTGACGCACTGGAGACCTGGAAACAGCTGGTTCGTAAAAATAAAGATATTCATACTGTTCATTATGATGAAATCATGACTGCTTTTGCAAAAGATGCGGAAGTCGTAGTGGTTATCGATTCGGTGCACGGAGCAAG
>JAFLJO010000106.1 GCA_022712975.1 Desulfocapsa sp. | reverse complement strand
TTTTTCTGTATATTCTTCCCACTCCAGGGGAAGCATACTTTTCTTCTTGTTGTTGCAGGATTTACAACAGGGAACAAGGTTATCTTTTGTGCTGAGTCCGCCACGGGAAAGTGGTACAAGATGATCCATGGTGATATCTTTAAAAGCTGATTTGTTACCGCAGAAATAGCATTTACCTGAAGAGGTTTTTTGCTGCCACCAGCGGCTTTTACGCAGATCTCTGGCTTTTGCTCTTTCTGTGCGGATTACAGCATCATCAGGCGCATCAAAATCGAGAAAGTTTCTGCTCATTCCACAAGTTCTCCAAGCAGTATTTTTCGTGATTCGCCAATAAGATACAAGGAGCCGGCGATAAGTATAAGATCATCTTGCCCGGCCAGGTTCTCTGCTTCATGGATGGCAGTTTCTACACTGGAGTTGAGTGTACATTTTCCTTGCAGATGTTCGGGAACATTTTGCAAAAGGTACTCAGGTTCTGCCGATCGTTCACCAACTGGTTTAGTCAAAATGATATTATCGGCAAGTTTTGCCACCAGCGGCAAGGTTTTCTGCAAATCCTTATCAACCATTGCTCCCCAAACAAGGATCATTTTTTTATAAGTGTATTCAGAGCTAAGCGTCTGTACCAGGCTTTTGACACCTGCTGGGTTATGGGCACCATCCAGAAGATATGCAACACTATTTTTCTCTCCGGAACATTGAACCTTTTCCCTGTTTGTACGATTTAAACAAAAATATTCCAGACGACCGGGCCACTGCACATTAGCAAGCCCCTTTCTGATTTGTTCATCTGACACGGAAAAGTCTTTATCTTTTAACAGCTCAACAGCCGCAAGAGCAAGAGATGCATTTTCAACCTGATAATCCCCTTTCATGGAACAGCGAAGTTTTTCATAAGATGTTTCAGTGAAGTTGCGATTGCCGTACCATTCCCAAAGACCATATGTTTCTGTTGGGAGTGATGTGCCAAAAGAGTGGCCGTACAATAAGAGCTTTGCATCTTTTTCCCTACACGCTGCTTCAACCTCTGCAAGCCCTTCGTTGTCTTTCACAGCAGACACAACGGGAATGCCTGGCTTTATAATGCCTGCCTTTTCACCAGCCACAGCTGATATGGTATTACCAAGATACGCTTCGTGATCCATACTCACATTGGTTATAACTGAAACAAGTGGAGTAACAATATTTGTTGCATCCAGCCTGCCGCCAAGGCCTGTTTCAAGTACCACTAAATCCAGGTTTTCTTCTGCAAACCAGAGAAAAGCAAGAGCTGTTGTGAGTTCAAAATAGGTTATTTTTTCTTCACCCAGCACTTCACGTATTCGGGTGGCCAGCTCTGCAAATTTTTCTTCGCTGATAAAGCGGTCATTAATTCTAAATCGTTCTCGAACAGAACTCAGATGAGGTGAAGTATACAGCCCGACCCTGTAGCCGGCCTCTGACAAAATTGTCAAAAGTGTCATGCTCACAGATCCCTTCCCATTGGTTCCAGCGACATGCACAATTTTTAAATTCTGTTCCGGGTTTCCGACCTTGACCATCATAGAGTGCATTGCATCAAGGCCAAGCTTTATTTTATGGAACTGAAGACTATCGAGATAGTCCCAGGCTTGCTTATAGTTCATAAGTTTTTTTTAAATGATTGAGAGTTTTGCGTAATCGAGATGGAGAGTCTTCACTCCATGGCGTTGGAAAAGCACATTCACACTGCGTCCCTGTGGTTTATCATTCACGACACCTTCACCAAAAAATGGATGTCTCACACGTACACCTTTATTTAAATCCTTCATCGACAGTTTTTTCTTCTTAGCTTTTTTAGGAAAAGTCATTGCGCTCGATGAAGACGATTGCGCTGTTAAATAAGAAGGGCCGCTTCCCTCCATACCATCACGATCAATTCGTTCAAAAAGCCCTGCACGCAGTTCGGAGAGAAAGGGCGACATGCCCACTCTTCGAAACTGTCTGTCGGGTGTCATCAGTACACGTGGGTATGTGAGGTACAGATATTTTCTGGCTCTGGTCGCAGCGACATACAAGAGTCGCCGTTCTTCTTCCCACTGCTCACCTATTCCAGCTGCTGCATGAGGAAAACGACCATCAGCCAAGCCCATCACAAAAACAGCATCCCACTCCAACCCCTTGGAAGAATGAATAGTGGACAAAATCATCCGTTCTTTATCATCCGTGGAGAGACCTTTTGCGGTTGGCGGATCAAGTGTGGTGTCATCTACAAAAGTCTGCAAACTATCGTAGCCGGCTACAATTGATTTTAACTGATCAAGATCTTTTTGACGTTTGGGAAAATCATCACGATATATTTTTTCAAACAGAGGCTGATAATAGATCCAGACAAGTTCATATAAGACTCCCGGTATTGTTTCCCGCTCCATATCTTTGAACAACTGTGCAAGTTTTGCCACCCCAAGTGCCCAGGTTTTACCGCAGGGATACTCAGCTAGCGCCTGCCCCGGACTCTCACCACCAGCAATGGCATCTGCTATTTTTCTTGCTGTTTTGGGTCCTACTTTTTCAAGGTGGAGCAAGATACGATTCCATGACAAGGTATCAAAAGGATTTACGCGAAGTCGTAGAAAGGCAATTACATCCTTCATATGTGCGGATTCCGTAAGCTTTAAGCCACCACGTTTCTCAAAATCAACACCCGTTGAATTGAGTTCCATTTCAAGTTTATATGAATGAAAACCGGATCTGAAAAGAACTGCGATATTATTAAGTTCTATTCCCTTTCCACGTAACTCTGCAATTTTCTTTGAAACAAAAGCTGCTTCCTCCCTCTCATCACGTCCGGCAAAAAGGCGTGGTTTGTGGTTCCCTTCGATCTGAGTAAAAAGTGTTTTTGCATATTTCTCAGTGGCATTACGGATAATATCATTGGTGAGGGACAAAATGGGCTGAGTGGAACGATAATTTTCCTCAAGTTTTATAATCTGCGTATCCTTAAAAACCTTTGGAAAACGCATTATATTATAAAAATCCGCGCCACGGAAAGAATAGATGGACTGAGAATCATCGCCAACCACCATCACATTTTCATGACCATATGCAAGAAGTCTCACAATCTCAGCCTGAATAAGATTGGTATCCTGATACTCATCAACCATAATATGTGAATATCTGGCCGAAATCTCCTGTCTGGCCTCGGGAACTTCATCAAGTAAACGTTTCCAGTTCACCAGCAGATCATCATAATCCATGAGTCCATTATTAAATTTAAACTCTTTATAATGCTTTTCAAGATTTATGATATCATCGACGTGTTCACTAAGATGGGAATAACTGTCATAGATAAGATCATCAGTGGCAATGGACTTGTTCACTGATCCTGAAAGAATGTTGATAAGCACTCGTTTTGTGGGAAACTGTTTATCTTTTCCGGTAAGACCAAGTGAACCTTTTAACAAGTTGACAATACCCTCAGCATCGGCACGATCAATAATGGTAAAAGAAGAACCAAAACCAAGATGATGTCCGTGTTGGCGCAGCAACATATTAGCAATGCCATGAAATGTCCCACCAACCACACGGCGACAGGTTTCATTGAGCAGTTGTCCGGCACGCCAGAGCATCTCCTGGGATGCTTTCCTGGTAAAGGTGAGCAGAAGAATTTTACCTGGGTCAACGCCCTGCTCCAGAAGATAAGCCACCCGGTATACAAGCGTTCGTGTTTTACCACTTCCGGCTCCCGCAATAACGAGCAGAGGCCCTTCGGTACAGGTCACAGCTTTGCGTTGAGAAGGGTTTAACCCGGCAAGATTTAGTGATGCTTCTACAGTATTACCAGAAGTTTGAAAGTTGTCATTTTCCATGGTCGTCATCTTACCACAGTGCCTTTCCTGCCGCAACGTTGCTTGACATGTGTGGTAGGACGTTTATAATACGATGCGACAAACATATACAATCTAGGTACCACTAAAAAAACGAACTCAACAGAGAAGATAACACAATGGATACCAGTAAAATAGACGTACTTTTCACCCCTGAAACCCTGCAACAGCTCTTTCCTAAAGAGCGTACAAATGACTTTTTTGATGCCTTATTTGGTGATGCCAACGAAGGTTCATATGATATCGCATTAGGCTATGGCGGTGTAACTGCCAATACCCTGATCATGGAGCTAAAACTCCACGAACGTCCGGGACGCTGTCTGGCATGTAACCTTACCCAGGGATTGCCACAGGTTTTCAGCCGCCATCCAATTATCAATGTGTCGGGAATTGTTGCTGATGTGGATACACTTCTCGGCGACTCTGCAAGGTGTAAAGAATGGTCTCTTGGCCATACTGAACAGCGTCAAAAAGAGATGCATATTATTCCTATTAAAATTACTTTGGAATAACTGTATTCCCGTTTGTACGGGAATGACAAGATCAGTTTCCAGGCTTTATATAGAATTTATAGAGAAACAGAAACGAAAAAAGGCCGACCCTTTAATAAGGATCGGCCTTTTTTTGATAATTGCATTTACCTTCTATTAAGAAACGCTCACCCTGGCACGGCCATCGGTTTTTGCATTATAGAGAATATCATCAACCCGCTGCATCCATTCATCAAGGTTTTCTTCCTGTTTCCACTGGGTCATACCGATGGATACACCAAGTTTTGTTTCAGAATTCGCCCAGATGCCTAAATCATCAATTGCTTTACATAAACGCTCGGCAAGAATCCGTCCACTTTTCTGATCAGTATTATCCATAACCAGTAGAAACTCATCACCGCCAATCCTTACCAGCAGATCAGTTTCTCTGATTGCTTCACTTAAAACATTCGCTACCTGTTTAAGAACACGATCACCTTTTTGATGCCCAAGGTTGTCATTAATCTGTTTAAAATGATCCAGATCAAGGGATGCCATGGTTAAAGGGCGCTTATAACGTCTGGCTCCAAGCATAATATCACGAATACGTTCTTCAAAAACACGCCTGTTTGCAAGACCTGTGAGTGCATCTCTCCTTGCAGTCTCAAAAAGTTCCTCATACTCAAGACCGCGACGAAGTGATTCTGCAAGTATAAGGAAAGACTCATTGATAAGATTGATTTCGTTATCAGTCAGTGCCTGTTCATCTTTTAGAATAATGAGAATTCCAGCATCTTCGGTAGTTTCGATAAGCCATTTATGGGCATAATGTCCATCTTCACTCATATACACTTTTGCAGTACGGTCTTCATTACTTAAAACTTCTTCAGCAAAAGCTATTATAGAACGACGTTTAGGACCATGCCCTGAACAGTACAAATGTTTCTTGGAACGAACATGATTCTTATAGCCAACCAACTCATGCTCTATATGAGGCATTAACCAGATGGAATAGGATTCTATCATCCCGGATACATCAAGAACACCGGCCATACGACCATGCAGCTTATTCATGAGATCAAGACGTTCTGTCTGTCGCCGAAAATGATCGAGTTCAACCATAACCTGATCTATTCCATCGATTTTCGTATCGATTGATGTATATTGCGATATAGACGTTGTTGTACTCATTATATGCTTTCCTCTGTGTGGGTTTCTTGCGGTTACTACTTTATCGACTCATTTGAAAAAATCTTAAGTAACTTCCGTTATTCCTTACCTAGCAATTTACATGCCAAACAAAGAAAGATAAAAACTCCCGTTGTCAGAAAAGCATTACTTATTTTTCAGCATTATTTTCATGATGTTAGGAGTTCAAGAAAAACCAACAAGCCTTCTGGTCAAACTTTTGACACATTTCGCTTTCATCAAAACACTTGTCACCTCCACCTCAACACTGTCAATATTTTGACAACCCCCTTGAGAAACAATGTAAATATTTCTTGCCGGGTCCTTAGCAACGATATCCTCGACAGAACAGTTAAAGCACGGTATCCTACTTATAATTACAAAAAAACACTTTCTCCCTCCATATAAAATTATTGTATATCCCCATGAAATTAGAAGAAATTATCGGTCAACTTTTTATCCTCGGGTTCAAAGGAAAATCCATTGATGAAGACACCCCCATTGCAGCAGATATCAAAACAAGAAATCTTGGTGGCGTTATTCTTTTCGACAGGCTGCTTGCGAGCAGAGATAATCAAAACAATATCGAGAGCCCTGCTCAAGTAAAACAACTCTGTAAATCATTGAAAAACGTTTCCCCCTCCCCTCTCCTCATTGCTATCGATCAGGAAGGAGGAATGGTAAAAAGACTTAAACGTGAGACAGGATTCCCGGAAACCGAAAGTGCCGGAGAGCTTGGCAATCATGACGACCTTACGCGCACAGCTATTCATGCTGCCTCCACGGCGGTAACCTTAAATAAACTCGGCATTAATTTCAATCTGGCTCCGGTCGTGGATCTCAATATATTCCCCGACAATCCGGTGATTGGAAAAATAAAACGCAGTTTTTCTGCTGACCCGGAATGTGTTACTCGTCATGCTGCGATCTGGGTTACGGAACACAAAAAACAAAACATCCTCACCTGCCTTAAACATTTCCCTGGACATGGAAGTTCGCAGACTGACTCACATCTTGGATTTACTGATATCAGCAAAAGCTGGCAGGACACTGAGCTCATTCCCTTTCAAAAACTTATCCACCGAGACCAAAAAAACCCAATAGACAGTGTCATGCTGGGACATCTTTACCATGCTAATCTTGACACACAATACCCAACCAGCCTGTCCAAAACAGTAGTTGAGGGCCTGCTTCGGGGACAGCTTGGCTTTCAGGGAGTGGTTATTACCGATGATCTACAGATGAAAGCCATAACGGATAAATACGGTTTGGAAGAATCTGTATGCCTTGCCCTTGCCGCAGGGGTCGATATGATTATTGTTGGAAACAATCTTGAATATGATCCCGGATTCTTAGAACGGGTCATCCCGAAAGTTTTACGAGCAGTAAAAGGAAAGAGAATTTCAGAAGATCACATTTATGCGGCATGGCAACGTATCAGCCACATGAAAGCACAACTCAGAATCGAGTCTTAAGGAGGCCATCTTGGAACAGCATATTGAAGAATCCCACACTCCGTTCATCGGGTATATTTTATGGATTTTCGGTTTCTTGGGTGCCCATCGTTTTTACTATGGAAAACCGATTTCAGGAACACTCTATTTTTTCACACTCGGACTCTTCTTTATTGGATGGATTGTGGATTTATTCCTTATTCCCGGGATGAATAGAGAGGCATCAATAAAATTTCAACAGGGACCAATTGATTACAATATTGCCTGGATTCTGCTAACATTTCTTGGAGTGTTTGGCATCCACAGATTTTATCAAAGAAAATGGATCACGGGAATTCTCTACCTTCTAACTGGCGGATTTTTTCTGATTGGCATTATATACGACTTTTGGACATTGAACGATCAGATCAACCTGATAAACTACGAAGGTTCCTGATAAACTATGCAAGTTCCGAATCACCTATGATGGTCAAGAACTCCCCGAACAGTCATTGCCAGTTTCTGCAAAGCCACTGGTTTGGTGAGCCAGGCAGAAAAACCGGCCTCCCGTAATTCCTTATCCGAAAACTTTTCCCCATAGCCGGTTGAAAGAATGATTGGTATATTCTCCCGTTGCTTTTTCACTTCTGCGCACAGCTCCAGACCTGACAAGACAGGCATGGCATAATCTGTGATAATCAAATCAAAGGCATCGGGGTTCCAGGAAAAAAGTTTTAATGCTTCACGAGACGAAGAGCATATACTTACACGATATCCAAGAGTCGTTAGAATCTTTTTTGTTACTTTTAATACCGCTTCCTGATCATCAACTACTATCACGCGCTCAGTACCACCAAGAACACCGCTGGTCTGACGGCCTGTAATTGCATCTTTTTCCAGTGCGACACGGGGGAAGTAAAGCTGAAAGACAGTGCCCTGCCCTTCCTCGCTTTGCAGTTCTATATGCCCTCCGCAACGTGCAACAATCCCATGAACCATGGCAAGACCCATTCCCGTGCCCTGCTCTTTTTCTCTTGTTGTAAAATAGGGTTCAAACACACGCTCCCGAAGATCAGAGGGTATCCCCTGACCACTATCTGCAACACGTAATACAATCCATTCTTTACCCTGTTTGTCTTTATCGCTTTTAAATAAACTGACCACAAGCTCACCATGGCTATCTCCCATGGACTGAGCACTGTTCGTACAGAGATTAAGCAACACCTGGTGAAACTGAACAGGATCAATAACAACAAGCCCGCATTCTTCATCGATCTTCTGGGAAATCTTTATATTTGTGGGGAACGTGACTCCAATCAGTTTTAACACTTCTTTTATCGTTGGATGCAGAGACTGTGCTAAGACCTTCTTCTCACGGCTTCTTGAGAAGGTTAAGATCTGCTCGACCAGACTTTTGGCACGCTTTCCTGCGTTGAGAATTTCACTGGCAAACTGTAACAAAGAATCCTTGTCTGTATCATGGCGGGTAAGCGTTAATCGCATTATTTCTGCGTAGCCGATTATCGGAGTCAAGACATTATTAAAATCATGGGCAATGCCGCCTGCCAATGTACCGATGGCTTCCATTTTCTGAGCATGACGCAACTGCTGCTCAGTTTGTCTCTGAGTTGTCAAGTCCTCAAGGGTAGTTACAAGACCTGTAATTTCCCCATTTTCTCCTAATACTGCTTCCTTATGGAAAACAACATCACGTTCAATTTTCCCTGAACACTGAACCAGAGCTTCAAAAGATTTTTTCCCGCCATGTTGAAGAATAGAAGTGTCTAGCTCACGATTCCTGGCGCTTATCTGGGGGTTTAACAGGCTATTTAAATCAAAGGAGGCAATAAGGGGTTCACTTAAAAAAAAGAAACCAAGGAAGGCTTTATTGGCGCCATGGAAACGCCCTGTTCTATCCTGCATACAAATCGGCGCAGGAATGGCATCTATCAAGTTCTGATTAAAACAGAAATTCTGCTGGGTAGAAGACTCTTGCCTGGTCATAGTTTCTTATTTTACGCGATTATACACTTCCTCTATCTTAGAGTAGTTATCTAAAAACAGATCAACAATATAAGGATCAAAATGGATTCCTCTCTGCTCAACGACAACCTTTTTTGCCTCACTTAAGGGCCATGCATCCTTATACGGGCGCTTGGAAGAAAGAGCATCAAAGACATCACATAGAGCTGCAATTCGTCCGGCAAAGGGGATTGCCTCTTTCTTTAATCCCAGAGGGAATCCTGTTCCATCCCACTTTTCATGATGGGTAAGGGCAATAATATGCGCCATATTCATGAGTTCATTGTCACTGCCATACAGGAGATCGGCACCAATAAGGGTGTGCCGCTTCATCTCCTCGAATTCATCGGGTGTCAGAGCTCCCTTCTTATGTAGTATTACATCACTTATTCCCAATTTACCAATATCATGCATGGCACTGGCATGAAAAAATAAAGTTAACTCATTTTCCCGCATACCATGTGCGCGCCCAAGAACAACACAATAGTGAGCCATTCTAGTGACATGGCGGCTTGTTTGGTGGTCATGATACTCGGCTGCCTCAATAAGCCTGTTGGTAATTTCGATCTGCGCTTCACGAAGCTCTCTGGTACGCTCAAGGACAAGTGCTTCAAGTTCGTCCTGGTGTCCCTGCAACTCCTGCTGAACCATCCGCAGTGCAATATGGGTCTGAACCCGGGCCTTTACAATAAGGGGATGCACAGGTTGTATGATATAATCGACAGCACCGAGTAAAAAGCCGCGAGCCTCATCCTTCTCATCATCCATCGCGGTAACGAAAATAATAGGGATGTCACTTGTCTCAGACTGAGATTTTAAACGTTTACACACCTCATAGCCGTCCATTCCAGGCATCATCACATCAAGGAGAATAAGATCAGGCTTTTTTTCAATTGCAGCTTTTATTGCATCAAGACCGCTGGTCGCCACAATCAGATGATAATTCTCACGAAGAGAACCGGCCAGAATCTTGATATTGGCAGGAATATCATCGACAAGAAGTACCGTGTTTCGTTGTTTGGTCACGCTCTATTTCCTATAAGTGTTTCAAGCATCTCTTCATGACCTACTGCACCAATATCCTTATTGATACCTTTATTTTTTTATCGGTTCGGGAAGTTTCTCAAGAGCAATAGTCTTCTTTTAAAATACTTCTTGGCTAAATATTTACAATTTTTCTTATATTATATCTCTGACTATCTGACTATTTAGACAAGCTTTATCTTGACTATTAACTCCCATCTCGGTAAATTCGCAACAAATAATCCGATTTTCCAATATAAACTCCAAGCGTAGTCAAACTTTTCAAAGTCCAATGACCATAGCTCCTTTCCCAAAACCATTTTCCTGCAAAGAAAAACCGAATATCAACTATCCATGTTCTTGGGTTTATAAAGTCATTGGAACCGATGCGGTTGCTCTTAAAAAAGCCATCGCCACGGTGATTGGAAATAAAGATTTACTCATCACGCCATCCAACACCAGCTCAGGGGGCAAATATACCAGTCTCAATGTTGAAGTAGTTGTGAGCGATGATGAGACCAGGCTAACGTATTATCAACACCTCAAAAATCACGCAGCTGTTAAAGTTGTGATGTGAGAAAAAAACATGAGCACAAAAACTAAAAACAAAGATTCCCGCCTTCTCCCCATCCTTCGTGAAGGAGTTGCGGTGGTTCAAATGATTTTTTTTAAAGAATTGAAATCCGTCATCATAAAAAAACACCCCGCTCTTGATGCCACAGCTCAAGCCATGCTGGCTGGAGCTGTTACAAATGAACTGTTTGGCACCCACAATACAGAAGAAAAATTTCAGACTTTCCGCAATACACATCAGGGCACAATTGAGCAGGAGTTGATGGGCTTAAACAACGAGCTACCAGACCTGATAAATCCACTTGCAGATGCCCTTCGCATTCAAACACTTTGCGATAATCAGGAAGGCGTTGACTCATCCCATGTTCTAAAACAGGCTGACAGTTTAGGAGTACTAACAAAAGATCGTGACTTGCCTTTGCCTTCAGCATTTATGGAAACGGTACGAATGCTTGGCGCTCAGTATAAACTTACTATTCCCCCTGTTGAAATTGATTCATCAGAGGAACAGGATTTACTGCAATAGGCAGGCCTTATAAAAGAGTTGTTTCCGAGATCTTAATGACATATTGAATTGTCTTTTATCACAGCTTTTTTGATACGCTGATCCTTTTTTTCTTTATCCAGAACTTCAGTATTCAAGACCGAATTTTTCAAAACATGCTGGCATTCCCTTGATAAAATCCCATCTCCGTAGCAATGATGCTGAGATGGGGGGGGCACAATTGAACAGCTCTTTAAAGGAGGTACCAATGTCCGTAAAATGAATGGTATCCTATTCCTGAACGCGCTCACATATTTCTTCCATGCGGCTGGTAGAGAGTTTGTATCCTGCCCCTCGAATGGTTTCAATTGCTTCGCCTGACTCTCCCAGTTTTTTACGTAATCTTCCGACATAAACATCTATAATATTGGTCAGCGGATCCTCATTGGCACCCCACACGGCATTGAGCATTCGTTCTCTGGAATATAATTTGTCGGGGTTTGTTAGGAATAATTGAAGAATTCTACGTTCTTTTTCGGTCAGGGTAATTTGTTTGTCCCGGCAGGTGATCTCCAGTGACATTGTGTTAAAGACAATGGTGCCAAGTTGTAGAATGTGTTCTTCATGATTATCTTCATTGAGTGAAAAAGCACCGGCTCTACGTACCAACGCTTGGATTCTAGCAATCAACTCTTCAAAGTCGAATGGTTTGACCAGGTAATCATCTGCTCCCATCTGTAGGCCAGACACTCTGTCGTCAGTTTGATCTAGTGCCGATAACATTAACACTGGAGTGAAATTATTATTTGCCCGCATGTTACGGCAGACGTCCTGTCCGCTAATCCCAGGTAACATGAGATCAAGAACAACCACATCAAAATCGTCCTCAGCAATCAATTCAAGAGCGGTTTCTCCATCGAGCGCAAGTGATACAACCCAGCCCTCAGATCGCAATCCACGCTGAATGAAATCAGCCACCTGTTTTTCATCCTCAACTACCAGCAGATTCATGATACCCCCTCAAGTACTGGTATAGTCAATAACGTAAATGAAACGATTGTTCCCTTTCCCATTTTGCTCGTTATCTCTATCTTACCACCATGAGCCTCAACGATAGCTTTTGCAACAGGCAAACCAAGCCCGACTCCTTTATCATAGCGTTGTGCAGCACCGGAACCGCGGAAAAATCGATCGAACGCCTGTATTTGGACTGATTCAGTCATTCCGGGTCCATTGTCAGTTGTTGATACTGTATAGCCTGATAAAGCTCTTTTGAGGTCAACAATAATCTCGTCACCACCATAATGTATCGCGTTTTCCATTAGTATTAATATGAGTTGACGGATGCGACCCGAATCAGCACTGACAAAAGCACGTTCAAGTGAACTGGTAAAGGTAATCTCAATATTATCTTGGGTTGCCAGGCTACTGCTCTCCCTAAGGATAGAAGGTAAGAATGCCACGAGGTCAATGTCACTAAATTTGAGCCTTGTATCTCTCCCTTCCTGCCTGGCAACAAACAATAAATCATCGACCAGCCGGGCTGTATGCTTTGCTGCCGAGCGGATCTTTTCCAGTGCTTCACGATAAATTTCAGGGGGCTTTTCTTCGCCCCGTAACGCAATATCCGCTTCGCCACGTATGATGGTAATCGGTGTTCGTAATTCATGACTGACATCGGCTAGCAGGAGTCGCCGTTTTTTCTGGCTTATCTTAAGGTTTTTGAGTAGCTGTTCCAACTCATTGGTTCTCTTGGCAACAATTTCCTCAAGATTTTTTTTAGTCATAGAATTCTTTGTTTTACGAACAGAAAGTTCCTGGGCCATATGGTTGAAAGCTTTGGCCAGATCTCTAAGTTCACTTGGCCCTGTTACTTTTAAGCGGTGGTCAAGGTGACCATCGGCCAATGCAACGGCACCATTGTGCAGGCTCTTAATCGGTCCGCGTATGTCACGATTAAGCAGCCATAGGATTATTGTGGTGAAAACAACAGCAATCAGCGCAAAGATAATAGCAACAGTCTGAAAAAAAATCGCCCTCTCTTTTGTAATACGTTCGATTTCTCTTACTTCGGCAGTTTCCTCCTCAATGACGTCCCTGATGAGTACCTTGAACTGCATATCTATTGACTCGTTGTACATCTTGGTTAGCCGTTTCATTAAACCGGTATATGACGTACCACTCTCCTTCAGTTGCAGAATAGAATAGTGTTCTGTAATCAGTTCATGGAGCATTTTTTCTATTGCAGCAAGTGTTACCAGCTCCTCAATTTCTCCTTCCCCAATAAGTTGGATCTCATATCCGATAATATTTCTAATCTGTTTTATGTGATTCTGTATACTTTGCACGAGTTCAGACTCATCCAAGCCAAAATCCTGCTCCCCGATGAGTACTGAATCGCTAAATTCTTTGAAGAGTTGATAGGCATCATTTGAAAGTGTCAAGTATAGATGTAACTGCTTATTGGCCAGATTTACCCGATTAAAATGAAATTCGCTCTGCTTTGAAGTCGTCCACGACAGGAAAGCACCACCTATTGCCAGTGTCAAGAGAAGACCGTAGAAAAGATATATTTTTGAGATTAAACGCATTATATTTTCCTTTTAGGCGGGGAAGTGTAAGCGGATATTGCTTTCCAATAATCATACTAATGATGTGGAAGATAGACAATAGAATCCAGTTCACCGGATTTTTCAGTATGGCATCGGAGACTGTTTGTTAAAACAGCCTCAGGCAGTCAGATTATGCTTCGTTACAGTTCAGGAATACGAGATATCTTCAGCCTTGCTGCTGATCCTGGAAATAATCAAAGCTTTGTTTATTATAAAATTCTGCCGTCTTGCCTCTGCCAGAGAGTAATATTTCGGGAGATCCACTTTCGTGTAGAATGCCGGTGTCAATAAACCACATCCTGTCCATTTGTCTGGCAAGTGACAAATCATGGGTAACAAGTAGCGTTGTAGCCTGCGTATCGCGAATAAGCTTTGCGACAAGTTTCCGTCCGGCAACATCAAGAGCATCGTCCGGCTCATCCAGCAACAGCAGGAGCGGTTGTGCCAGCCATATGCGAACCAGATGAACACGTCTCGCTTCACCAGAGGACAGATTTTTCCCGGCTTCTGATAATTTCCCGCCAATGCCACCTAAACGATCAAGCACAGAACCGAGTCCAAAATCAAGAGCAGCTGTTTTGATTATTGTATCGTTGGGACGGGGATGAATGCCGAGTGTCAGAGCACGCCGCAAGCTGCCTTGCAAAATTGGTGATCTAGGACCCAGGTAAGAAATCAAGCTGCTTCTCTCTGTCTTGGATAGTGCGCGAATATCTACCCCTCCGATGCTCACATATCCAGAGACAGCGTTTTCCAAACCTGCTGATAAAGTGAGCAGTGTAGATTTTCCGGAACCATTCGGGCCAACTATACTGATTTTTTGTCCCGGAAAAGCACTTATGTTGACATTTTTCATTGCGGGAGTGCAGACCTGATGTAATTTCAAGTGAATGGCTCTCTTTTTAGTAGCTGCTGTTTTCTGTTCGCTAGACGATTCAAGCACTGGTGAATTCAAAATAGCCTGACACTTACCCATAGCAACTTTCCAGGCATATCGACGATCCCAGATTCCTGCCAGGTTGCGTAGTGGCATTGCGATTATTGCCATAGTTGCAAGGGCACCCGCAGCCTCGGCCGATGACGATTCTGTACGGAATGCCATCCAAAGCAGAAATATCCCGGCAAAGGCCACACCAATATCAGGTATTGCACGAAGCGTTGCAGAAGCTCTTGCACGTGTAATTGCGGCATCACGTAGCAACCGTGTGCGTCGGTTCAGTCGTTTGATTTCACGGGGCACACGATCAAGTAACCTTAGCTCCGGCGCAACTGATACCCGTTCACTCATGTCTACTGCAAGACGTGCCCTCTTACTGCGCAGTCGTTGATGCAATGGATGTAATCCTGGTGCAAAAAAAGCCATCAAGATTACAGAAAGCAGTAAGGGCAGGGATACTGCTGCTGCCAAATATGGATTGAGAAAAATAAGAGCCAACAAAGCTCCCGGTACTACAATCGCTGTTGAAATGAGGCGAGCGACACCGAAGGTAACCCATGATCGTACTGCTGTCAAATCACCTATGAAACGCATGGCTAGCGCTCCTGATCTCTTCTGGGAAACTTCCCGGGCTGGCATACGGGACAAATGAATAAACAGGGCTTTACGTAAATCTGAGGTATAGGTTTGTCCAACGTTTTCACTGATGGTACGTTCCGCTATCCGTAATAAAGCGATGACCACTCCCATAACAACGATCAACGTAAGAGCCACTGCTGGAATAGTAGTTTTTGCAGTAGCTAATGCAGCAAAGACATCCCGTGTTGAAAACGCAATAACACCCGCAGCTGCGGCCTGGCAGACGGCAAGTGTTGCGACTGTGGTAATGCGGTGGATACGGCCTCTTGCGAATATTTTGGGTACGTTGTTCATGCCGCTGCCAATAGTGCAGGGTTCCGAGGTATAAGGCTATTTACCACGGTTGGATCGCATAAATTTTCACGGGAAATGACAGGAATATGGGTATTTCGTTCAACTTCTTC
Source organism: Desulfocapsa sp. (assembly GCA_022712975.1). Classification (GTDB taxonomy): domain Bacteria; phylum Desulfobacterota; class Desulfobulbia; order Desulfobulbales; family Desulfocapsaceae; genus Desulfocapsa. The sequence goes on along the minus strand of JAFLJO010000106.1, from coordinate 2,037 downwards.
AGTAGCTAAAATAGAGCGGGTCACTTTTCCGGTTACTGCCAGCAGCTTTAACCCTATCTGTTGCAAATGATGAATTCCGGAAACAGCACCCAGCGCATCTGGAGCCGCAAAGAGAACCCCGGTGAGTTCTTTACGTAAAACCTGCGATCGTAATAATTCAGCGGTTTCTTGCTGGTAAATGCCATCAGCAAGCTCGACAATCGCAATATCTGCTCCATTATCTGCCGCATATGCAACGAGACTTTTGAATCCCTCCTCTATTCTGTCAATTGGTTGCATATAGGTTGAAGCCATACCCACATCAGTGAAATCTGCCACAATTGGAATACCTGCATCCAAAAAAGCATTGTAATCTCCAAATGACCCTGTACCGGTAGCCTTAATACCTGCCACGCGAAGACCTGTTTTCGCAAGTCCGTGTGCCAGACTTACTGCTGCTGTTGTTTTACCCGCATTCATTGATCCTCCAACCACAGCTATAACCTGAATGCCCTTTGATTCCATGGTCACAGGTAATCCGTAGGATGCAATATTTATGATCTCACCATTTTTTCCTGTAAGCAAACCAAGTGGTTTTACCTGGGTTGGTTTGTCCATTCGACTATGTGCTTTTCGCATCAACCCAAGAATTCCTCCTCCTGCAAGGAGATCAACTCCGTTGGGGTCCAAACTGACCAAACCTTCAAATTGATCAGGTGCGTATCGATCACCGCAGGTGAGTACAACTTTATCGTGGATATAAGAAATTGATGGACGTCCTTCTGCTAATTGGATTTTTTTGTGACTTCCGATTTCCATAATCTGAGCAAGCACAATATCTCCGGAAACAGCTTCAGCGAAATCCAAGGACATGCCTGCTACATCAGACCTGTCAACGCGACGTGTAGTGAAAGCCCATTTTGTGTCTGCTGGAAGTAGTGATGAATTTTTGCTGTTTTGGTTCATGTTGATCTCCTTTTTGATTTTTTATTCTTTGGTACTGCATTGAATAAGTATCTCTATACCAAACAGGGAGATGTGTTGCTTGAAAGGAACCTAAAGGAAGAATTAAGAATTATTAATAAAAGGATGAATAGTTTATGAATAATCTTAATTGCTTGCTAAAATTATATATATATTGTTCCCTGACTATCAGCGGATGTGCAATTTCATTTTCGTAACCAGTATACAAAGAATCATATGTGATATCGTTTTTCATTACAAAAAAGAGATTTTTATCATTCCACCTATAATCAATATCCTGTATTTACCATATCAAACGAACAGATGAATCAACACAAGACAGATATGTTTTTTATGAAACAGGCACTTCTTCTGGCAGAATCTGCCGCACAAATAGGTGAGGTTCCTGTGGGTGCACTTATTACACTGCATAACGATATTGTAGGAAAAGGTGAGAACTGCCCTATCTCAACCAATGATCCATGCGCCCATGCAGAAATTATTGCCATACGAGAAGCCGCTAGAAACTGCAACAATTATAGAATTCCAGGTACAACGCTCTACGTAACTCTTGAACCATGCATCATGTGCATGGGAGCGGTCATCCATTCACGTATCAAGCGGGTTGTCTTTGGTGCCTATGACCCTAAAACAGGTGCAGCCGGCTCCAGATATTCAATAGGTAGCGACAACCGGCTCAATCACCACGTGAACATTAGTGGTGGAATCTGTGAAGAGGAATGTGCACATCTTATCAAAACCTTCTTTAGAGAGAGACGTAAAAGTATTTCAACTGATTGCAAATAACTTTTTTTACCGGAATCATCATTTTTGATTGCGAAATTTTCTTTCTCAGTTTAGAAAGGCTCTCTACTGGTATATTAATACCTGTTGGAGGGGTGGCCGAGAGGCTTAAGGCGCACGCTTGGAAAGCGTGTGTACGCAAGTACCGTGAGTTCGAATCTCACCCTCTCCGCCAATTGCTTAAAGTCTTTGCAATTTACATAAATTGTAAGAGCTTTTTTTTTAGTGTTTGAAATAGTCTTGACGCCGGCTTTTGGGTTGTGTATAAAGACTTTTCGTAAGGGATATGGC
>JAFLJO010000153.1 GCA_022712975.1 Desulfocapsa sp. | reverse complement strand
TTGATGTCATGGTTTCCATGGAGGGTGCCACCCCGAAAGAAGTGGAAGAGCGTGTGTCCATACCCATGGAGAAACTGCTCTACGAGCTTCCTGGTGTCGAATATATCTACTCCACTTCCATGGCAAGACAGAGTCTACTGGTGGTGCGTTTTTACGTGGGAGAAAACCTGGAAAACTCCATTGTGAGACTCAATCAGAAACTGGCCACAAATCATGATCGCATTCCCAGTGGTGTTTCGGTTCCACTTATCAAGCCGCATACGATAGATGACGTTCCCATTCTGGCACTCACGTTTCACTCAAAGAAATATGATCATTTTACTTTGCGCCGTCTGGCAGCCGAGGTGGATGATGCAGTAAAAAGTATCCATAATGTAGCAGAAACTACTCTGATTGGCGGTACCAAAAGACAAATCCGTATTCAATTTGATCCACTTCTTCTTGCTTCCAGAAATCTTACAGTAGCACAGTTAATCCCTGCTCTGCAACAGGCCAACACCCAGACTTTCAGCGGTAAGGTGCTGGCAATGAATCAGGAAACACTTCTGCAGACCGGAACTTTTTTAAAGAATAAGAAAGAAATCGGGCGTGTAGTTGTGGGAGTTTACGGTGGGAGTCCTGTCTACCTTGATGAAGTTGCAAGCATCCATGATGGCCCGGAAGAACCTGATAATTATGTTCTTTTTGGAACATCTGCCGGACATACGAAGGAAGCGGCGGTGACTCTGTCCATTGCGAAACGGCCCGGTTCCAATGCCGTGAGTGTAGTTGCTGAAGTGCTAAAGAAGGTGGAAAGCCTTAAAGGAACATTGATTCCCGCTGATATCTCCGTTGCGGTGACCAGAAATTACGGAGAAACAGCTGCAGAAAAATCCAATGAACTTCTTTTTCATATGGGGATTGCAGTCTTTGGTGTGGCAATCCTTATCCTCTTTTTTCTTGGTTGGCGAGAATCCACGGTGGTCATGCTGGCTATTCCATCCACCCTTGCTCTCACCCTGATGGTTTTTTATCTGTATGGGTATACACTCAATCGGATCACCCTTTTTGCGCTGATTTTTTCCATAGGAATTCTGGTGGATGATGCCATAGTGGTGGTGGAAAATATTGTCCGTCATACCCGCTTACCCGGGAGTAAGGATAAATCAATGACAACAATTGCCATTGAAGCTGTGATTGAGGTTGGAAATCCCACCATTCTTGCCACTTTGGCTGTTATTGCTGCTATCCTCCCAATGGCTTTTGTTGGCGGACTTATGGGGCCATATATGCGTCCTATTCCAATTGGTGCCTCTGCTGCAATGGTGTTCTCTGTGATCATTGCATTCACTGTTACCCCCTGGGCAGCGGTCAGATTGCTGAGAAAGAAAAAGAAATGCAGCACCCCGGAGTGTGCCGTTGAAGGGGATGAACTCGACGAAGATCATGCACCAGACGATTTTTTCACCCGAATATATCATCGAATCATGGAGCCACTTTTAGCAAGTGCTTTCGCTCGTTTTGTCTTTTTTGTGGTTATCATTGGTATGCTGCTTGGTGCCTGTTCCATGGTGTATCTGGGCTTGGTTAAAGTGAAGATGCTGCCCTTTGATAATAAAAGCGAATTTCAGGTGATACTCAATATGCCCGAGGGATCAACCCTTGAACATACAAGCCGGGTTGCCCTGGAAATGGCGGAAGTGATTAAGCACGATCCAGCAGTTGTTGATTACCAGGTGTATGTTGGAATTGCTTCTCCCTATAATTTTAATGGCCTTGTACGACATTATTTTATGCGGCAGGGGCCAACGGTTGCCGATATTCAGGTTAACCTTTTACCCAAGCATGAACGGACGCTTAAGAGCCATGATATCGCCGTGCGGGTACGTCCTGCTATCGCTGAGATTGCAAAAAAATATGGTGCAGCCGTGGTTGTTGCAGAAGTGCCTCCCGGACCTCCAGTTCTCCAGACGTTAGTGGCTGAAATCTATGGGCCAGGCGAAAATGAACGTGTAAAACTTGCTGCTGCCGTAAAAGATATCTTTGAGTCCACTGAAGGAGTGGTCGATGTGGACTGGTACCAGGAGGCTGAACGTAGTCGCCTGGTACTCACGGTGGATAAGGAAAAGGCAGCTCTCAACCATATCTCCGAGGCTGAAATCACTCGTGTTGTACAAATTGCAATGCGTGGTATGCCCATTGATCTTTTTCATCAGCCACGCGATAAGGAAGATGTTACTATAGTGCTTGAACTTCCTCGTTCCATGCGGGTTTCCATAGAAGCATTGCTCAATATTGGCCTGCGTTCTGCCATGAATCCTTCAGCGCCGCTTGTACCTTTACGTGAACTTGTGAAAGTGAGTGAAATTCCGGTGGAACAGCCGATTTATCGGAAGAATTTGAAACCGGTTATTTATGTAACAGGTGATGTGGCAGGAGCTGTGGAAAGTCCTGTTTATGCAATTTTTGCCATGAACAAACGTCTCGCTAAGCTGAATCCCGAAGATTTTGGCGGTAGCGGTGATACAGTACAGGTTTATAATCTGAATCAACCTTTTACCAATGATCAGCCATCCATTAAATGGGATGGTGAGTGGCATATCAGCTTGGAAGTATTCCGTGATCTCGGACTTGCCTTTTGTGTGGTGATGATCCTTATTTATATGCTTATGGTGGGCTGGTTTAAGGATTACTTTACCCCCCTTGTGGTTATGGCAGCTATCCCGTTTTCACTGATTGGAGTTCTGCCTGCTCACTGGGCATTTGGAGCATTTTTTACAGCCACTTCAATGATTGGTTTTATGGCGGGTGCTGGAATTGTGGTACGAAACTCTATTATTCTTGTTGATTTTATAGAGCTTCGTATCAGCCATGGCCTGCCTCTTGCTGAAGCTGTGGTTGAGGCAGGAGCCGTACGTTTTCGGCCCATGCTGCTGACTGCTCTTGCCGTTATGGTTGGAGCATCTGTTATGCTTGCAGATCCCATTTTCCAGGGCTTAGCCATTGCGCTGATGTTTGGTGAGATCGCCTCTTTGCTGGTGAGTCGTATGGCTGTGCCGGTGCTCTATTATATGTTGAAGAAGCGTTCGCATGCAAAGCAGATTGAGGTGAGTGTCTGATTTTTTCTGTTCTCCTTCCAAACACTTAACTCTCAATAAAGCAGTAAGGATCTCGGTGTAAACTAATATCCAGACCACTTGATTGAATAATCGCCTGACACCCGCCACAAACCGGACGAATCTTACACCCCATGCACTCTTTCGGACCCAGACGATATTGCTCTGCAGCCTCTGATCGGTATAGTTCAAGTAGCGAAGATTCCAGCACATTACCGATTGGTGACTGAAACTTGCGGCAGGCATGCATATCGCCATTGGGCAAAATGGAACAGAAATTAAAGGCTGCTCCACAGCCAAACCCTGTGCATCCGCCAAAGGGTTTTTCTTTGTTATCCGCTTTAATGATATTTATCAGGTTATCTTTTAAACCCATGATCGGGTTTGTTTTTGTTGCTTCAAGATACTCTTTTAGAAAATCCCGATACTCTTCCTTTGCGGCTGCTGCCAAAGCTGCCCCCTCTCCGGTCTGAGAGAGGCGATTGAAGGTGAAAAGATCAACCTTCCCACGTAATAGTTCTGCAAGTTCCAGCACCTGCCCCATGTTTTCACGGGTCAGAGTAAGCATCACCATAGAATAGATTGACAGCTCATCCAGAATCTCCAAAAACTCCATAATCCGCTCAAAATGGCCTGCGCCCCGTATGGAATCGTTGTGTTCTGCTAACCCCTCAAGGCTTACCTGATAAAAGGAAAGGGGCTGAACCCGCTGTAGGGATTCGATTGTTTCCTTCGTCGTTGGATTCCCCAGTATGGAAATACTGAAGTTTCGTTTGGCTGCCTCTTTGTAGAGTTCTGCAAAATGTGCATAGAGAAGTGGATTACCACCGGTAAAAGTAACCTGACCATGCACCTTCTGCTCCAGCACAAATTCACGGAACTGATCAAGGATTGTTATTCCCTGCTCAAGGGTCAAAGGCGAAATAGCAGACCTGTCATAACAATGTTTACAATGGAGATCACAGGCTTGTGTAACATGCCACTGCAGGATAAAATATTCTGATTGCAGATAAGGTTGCCAGCCTCTCTGTCCCGCGTCTGGAAAATGAGCGCCTGTTCTCACAAGTGCCGAAGGTGGAGAAAGAAGAAGTCCATCTTCGCATGCATCTTCAACGGCCGCATCAACTTTTCCAACAATAACGTCAGCTTCCTTCGCCACAGTCTGGCGATCCAGGTTTTCGGCCAGCAGTTTTAAGGCCAGTAGTTGCATATCCGTTGCCGGGGCTATATACATAGAACCATCCCCCGGCCGTTTATAGAGAAGAATCAGCTCCTTACTCTTCCCAGGAGTTCCTGCTGGGTTTTTATCATGCAACAGATCACAAAGGTGAGTCCAATGTAACTCAAGAAGATTCAATGTGGGATTAAGGCTTATCGACTCATTGCTTTTTGGAAGCGTTGGAACCGCAGCATCCTGAAGCTGCTGCTGAGCATGCTTAAGGCTTTCCAGATCGGCCTCCCATCCGCGTTCTTCAGTTTCCTGCATTATATTTTTCACCATTTTAAAGAGTTTGTAACAGAGACAAGAGCACCTATTTCTTGTTCAAAAAACCTTTGTAAAAGAAATTATCCTGCCTGCCTGAATGAATGAACCCGAGACCTGATTCGTTTTGTATGGTACATCTATCCAATCCAAACATAAATTGAAAAATTGAAAATCTTGCAAACACCACAAATAACAGATTATGAATTATTCTGAAAACAACAGTCACCCCGGTACCTTTCCGGAGCTTAGCCCCGATACCGTACTCAATCTGGTTGAGGCAGCACTTGATATTCCCTGTACAAATATCTGTAGACCACTTAACAGCTATATCAACCGGGTTTTTGAGCTTGAAGCTGCTGATGGCAGAGGGCTGGTAGTAAAATTTTATCGCCCCGGTCGTTGGTCAAAAACCGCACTACAGGATGAACACACCTTTCTTCTTGAACTTGATCAGCAGGAAATCCCTGTCATTCCACCAGTAAAACTACACAACGGTGAAACACTGGGAAAATACGAGGATCTTCATTTTAGTATTTTCCCTCGTTGTGGGGGACGAAGTTATGATGAATTTAACGAAGAGCAATGGATGGAAATAGGTCGTCTGCTTGGACGCTGTCATGCAACCGGTGCCGTACATCCATCCTGCGATAGAATTACGATGCTTCCCTGGCAATCTACGGAAGAACAGGTTCAATATATTCTTAAAAGTGGGCTCATCCAGCAAGAACCTGAGATTAAAAAGTTTTCATCCATTTGTAGTGAACTGATTACTGAAATATCTCCATTGTTTGAAGGAATACCAATTAGCAGAATTCATGGAGACTGTCACTTTTCCAACATTATTTATCGTCCCGGCGAATCTTTTTTCCTTATTGATTTTGATGATATGGTCATGGGCCCACCCATCCAGGATCTTTGGATGCTTCTGCCCGGTACTCCCAAAGAATCGCTACTTGAAATTGATTTCTTTCTCGAAGGATACGAAACCTTCCATCACTTTGACAAACGCACTTTCCGCCTCATCGAACCCCTCCGTGCCATGCGTTTTCTCCATTATATTGCCTGGTTGACTCATCAGTATCTCGCAGATGGTTCAGCTCCCATTGTCCCGGGTTTTGCTTCAAACGAATACTGGACAACTGAAATTGCTGATCTTGAAGATCAGCTAAAACGCATCAGGAAAACTTCGGATAGCCTGGTTGACATGTTCTAAGACTCGGCACATTGCAGATTTTTTGTTGACAAGCCAGAATTGAACACTACAGTGTATCGTGATATGGCGATATTGCTATGTGTGGGAATGTGCATTTGGGAGAATCTATGAAACATTTTATACGAGTCATGAAGGCTCTGTCAGACCCCAGCCGAGTCAGGGTATTAAAACTCCTGCAGGACGGGGAACTCTGCGTCTGCGACATACAAACCTGCCTGCGGCTTGCTCAATCTACGGTTTCAAGACACATGAAGGTTCTCGAAGATTCCGGGTTGGTTCAGCGTAGGCGGCAGGGAACATGGATAATGTATTCATTGTTGGATCAACATGAATCTGAATACGAAGCAGTAATGCTGTCCCACCTGAAAACCTGGCTGGAAGATGATAACGAGCTTAAACAGATGCGACTACGGACAAATCTTGTCAGTACTGAAAAAAAACATTGCACCGTGTGAGGTTGAGAAAATGAAAACACTCAAAATGGCAGCACCGACTGAATGTGCCTGCACCCAAAAGAAACCTGAGCCTGGAACCAGCAAAAAGCAGCTTTCCAAAGGAACATATCTGACTCTTGGTGCCGGCATCCTCGTTTGCTGGTATCTTCTTTACAGTCAGCTTCTCCCCTTCTCCCACTTCTTCACCTACACTATTTTAGGCCTCAAACAGGGAAGCCATCTCGCCGAGTCAGTACAATTTTTTGTGTATGATGCACCAAAAGTATTGCTGTTGCTCGCTCTCATTGTCTTCGCCATTGGTATTCTCCGTACCTTTGTAACACCGGAACGAACAAAAAAGATTCTCGCAGGCAAACGGGAAATAACGGGAAATATTTTTGCCGCCTTATTTGGAATCATCACCCCGTTCTGTTCCTGTTCCGCCACCCCTCTTTTTATTGGTTTTGTCCAGGCGAGAGTTCCTCTCGGAGTAACCCTCTCTTTTCTTGTTGCAGCGCCACTTATTAATGAGGTTGCACTCGTACTGCTTTATGGACTTTTGGGCTGGAAAATTGCCGCACTTTATCTGGTAACGGGTCTTAGCATTGCGATCATCTCAGGGTGGGTTATTGGCAGGATGGGTATGGAAGATCAGATCGAAGAATGGGTTCGGGAAATTCGTGATGATGAAGTGCTGGGTATTCAGCAAAAATTAACCTGGGGTGATCGCGTAGCATTTGGTACCGAGGCTCTCCGTGATATCTTTGCTAAGGTATGGCCATACGTAGTTGTAGGAATCCTTGCAGGCGCACTCATTCACGGGTATGTTCCTGAAAACATGATGGCCTCTATCATGGGTAAGGATGCATGGTGGTCGGTTCCTGTAGCAGTTCTGATCGGAATTCCAATGTACTCCAATGCCGCCGGAATGGTACCCATAGTAGGTGCTTTGCTCGGAAAAGGAGCAGCCCTTGGAACCGTTCTTGCTTTTATGATGAGTGTTATTGCTCTCTCACTGCCGGAAATGGTTATTCTACGTAAAGTCCTGAAGCCAAAACTGATTGCAACCTTTATCGTTGTGGTGGGTGGCGGTATTCTCTTTACCGGATACCTCTTCAACCTTGTGATCTAAAACGATTGTATGAGAAAAACACAGCAAAAAATTCTCTTTCTCTGTACCGGAAACGCATGTCGCAGTCAGATGGCAGAAGGATGGGCACGCCATCTCCATGATAATCGGATTGCAGCCTGGTCAGCAGGGATTGAAAAGCATGGCCTAGACCCAATGGCGGTAGAGGCCATGGAAACTGCGGGGGTCGATATAAGCGGGCATCACTCAAAACTGCTGGATGAGCTTTCACATATTCAGTTCGACCTGACCATAACGCTATGTGGTCATGCAGATGAGCATTGCCCTCTGTTTTCCGGGGGCACCAGAGTCATTCATCATGGCTTCGATGACCCTCCTCTGCTTGCAGCTCAAATACATGATGAGAATGAAAAGCGTGCCTGTTACCTGCGTGTATGTCTTGAAATACGAGATTTTATAAAAAATCTGTAACTACAGACCAGGCAGGTCTGAGTTATCAGTGTTCTTTCTAGCTTTTCTTCCATCTCTTTGCTACAACGTGAAGAATCTATTTTACTACCCAGATTTCAACCCTCCAGGAGAAAACTAATGCAGAAATTGTTGATGATCCTCTGCCTCATACTGATTTCCAGCTGCTCCAAATTTACCGAAGTTGACAAAACTCAGTTTGAAATAGCACCCCAAACAGTATTGGACACCAAGAGTGAGCTTATGTGGGCGCATTCCGACAATCGCCAAAGCCTGACCTGGCAGGAGGCTGTTGAATATTGTGAAAGCTATAACGGTGGCGGATATACCGACTGGCGCATGCCAGAAAGATCAGAGCTGCAGACTCTGATTGAAGCAAAAATTGAAAAAGAAGGGGATATCATCAATATCACATCCAACCTGATCTGGGTCTCTGAAACAGATGATAGTAGAGCTGCCTTCTGTCATTTAGCAAATCGCGGCTGCTCCTGGATGGAGCAGGTAATTTCAATCTCCCTTCGTGCTCTTCCTGTGCGTGACACAAAAGCCGATGCAGTAAATCATACACCGCCTGTATCTCCAATCAGACCACAATCAACGGAACAACGCCTGCAGATTCTCAACCTTCTCCTCAAGCAACAGCTCATCACTGAAGGTGAGTACAATCAAAAAAAGGCTGCTATCCTTGATGAGCTCTAACAAGCCGACTCCTTTTTCCTGTCAAATCATATCAGTAACCTGTTAGGATGTAGATCAAGCCTTTCAGGATCTCAAAAGAGACATGAATCCCGACTTTGTCCACGTCTTTTTGGATAAAATACAACGCTATTCTAGTAATTCTGACCGGGCACTTTTTCTGGCTGACGATCTGGGCTCGGCAGTACAGCCTGGCAGGAATCTGGGTAGTAATCCATCAAATGAGCGGCTGGTATCAACGCTGTTTTCAATATTTTTCGCTGGGAACAACAACCCGTTGTAGAGTAAAAAAAACTATACTGACCAAGTCCTTGTAAATATTCTATTCTAGCCGGAAATAGCTAACTCTACCGTGCCCTGTGTCACAACGCGTAACCGCCTTGAATGTATTGGGAAAAGTTGGTGGAAGCGGAAGGAATCAGTGTATTTAGTTGACACAAAAGGAAAAATACGATAATAAATGATAATGTGGTGAAAATTTTGTACCCATATCCCGTTCCTTAAACTGTTACTCTATTTTATCATAAGGGCTCGGCAAGAAATAATAGGATGGGTATCGATTCCGGCTTTTCAGGATGGCTGGATCGTAAAAAATCAACAGAGGAAGGAACAAACAAGATGATTAAAAAAATTTCCATGCTGGCTCTTGCTGGTCTTATCGCGCTGCCTGCGGTAACTTTTGCAAGTGGTGGAGCAAGCACCAATGATCTGGAACGTAAAATTGAAGAATTGAGCCGGCAACTTGACCTGCTGAAAGCCCAAGTTGCAGAAAGTGCAGGAGGGGGCAGTGGCTGTAGCACCGGAGATTGTAAGGAGCTGATTGAAAGCGTTGCTGACCTTGAAGATCGCTCTGAAAGCTGGGATCTTGCTGCCCGTGTTAAATTCTATGGCGATTTTCGTTCCCGTTTGGATTATTACCGTGCAAGTCTTGCCGATGGACAAATTGCTAGAAGTGACAGCCTCTGGACCAATCGTTTTCGCCTCAATATGCGCGTAAAAGCTACTGAAAACCTAGAGTTCAAAGCACGTCTTGCCATGTACAAAGCCTGGGGAATGCAAAACACTCCCCAAGGACTTGGTGGTGGTTACCCAATGTGGGATGGTAATTCTACCCGCCAGCCGTCCAACAATGCTCTTCGTGTTGATCGTGCATTCGTAAACTGGAACAACATTGGTGGACAACCTATCTGGTTCTCCATTGGTCGTCGTCCTACCACAGATGGACCTCCAGCACAGATTCGTATGGGTGCTGATGAGCGTATGGCGACCCCTGTTGCCTATATGGATTGGCCATTTGATGGCCTCTCCATGGGCTATGCTTACCGTTGGGGAACCGAAGCCATGGGAACTGGTCGAATTCGTTTTTGTTATGGACGTGGATTTGAAACAGGACTTGAAATACAGGGTGTCAATGACACCATGGCTGATATGGATTTTGGTGGGTTAAGCTGGGATGTCATGAAAAAAGACAATCGTTTTTTTAATATCCAGTCTTTTATGGCTTTCAACGTCTTTAATTATCCGTCCTTCGAAAGTGACTTTGTTAACTTCGGTGCTGGCTTTCCACCGAACATGGGTGGTTTTGGTCCACAGATGGAAGTTGGTAACATTCTTCACAGCTCCGTTGTCTATCAGGACAAACTTGCCGATGTAAATTTCTTTGTAGTTGGTGGCTGGTCACAAACCGATCCAAATGAAAACGGTATGTTCAATGATTATGCCGGAATTGGCGCTGCTCAGCAGATGGCCGCAATGGGAATGAATCAGGCTATGATTAATGGTGCTCTTGCCCAGATGGGAATGGAAGGTTCTCCTCATACCGATAGTGAAAACGGTTACTCTCTTTATCTTGGTGCTCGTTATGACATCGACTCTCTTGGCCTGAAACTAGGTGCTGAATGGAACTACGGTTCTGAATACTGGATTGCTATGAACCCGGGCCATGATGATCTCTATCTCGGTAAGCTTGCTGCCCGCGGTAATGTCTACGAAGTATATGGTATCTATGACTTGCCCACGGGTGAAGCCATTTCTAAATACGCAAAAACCTTTATCCGTTTTGGTTACCAGCGGTACGAGTATAACTATGCCGGATCAATGGACTGGAATATGAAACCGTATGACCTTGGTGACGCTGCTGAGCTCAGTCAGCTTAACATGGTTAATGACATGTCAGGCAGAAGCACTGTTGAAAGCGCAGATCAAGTGTACCTTACTTTTGAGGCATACTTCTAGGTCTTAACCCGCTTTACTGGTAGTGTGTATTGAACAGGGAAGTCTCCTTTATGGAGTCTTCCCTATTTTTTTTGTGTAATTGCAGGGAAATCAAATGTCAAACCATAGCCATAAAATCACGACACATTCAACTGATAGAAATGGAGGTGTCAGTTCTGGCTCATACCAGGCACTCAATCTCAGTTATGGAGTTGGTGATACCATAAAAGCTGTCACAGAGAACCGTAAGCGACTCAAAACCCATCTGAAGATCCATACCCTTCTTTCCGCAAAACAAGTTCATGGGGATGCTATTTTCATAGCAGAAAAAAGGTTAAAGAAAGATACCGAAGTCGAAAATTACGATGCATTGATGACCGATATCTCAGGCATTGGCCTTATGATACAGCAGGCAGATTGCCAGGCAGTAACACTTTTCGATCCCGTTCACAAAGCAATTTCCGCTATCCATTGTGGATGGAAAGGAAGTGTTAATCAGATTCTTGCCAAAACTATCCGGGCAATGAAAACTCAATACAACAGTTTACCATCAGAGCTTTACGCCACCATCAGCCCCTCCCTCGGCCCCTGTTGTGCCGAATTTACAAATCATGCAAAGGAATTGCCTCCATCCTTTCTTGCCTTTCAGGTAAAAGAGAACTATTTTGATTTCTGGAAGATTACTGAAATGCAGCTGGTTGATGCCGGTCTGCCGAAAAAAAATATCACAATATCAGGACAATGCACGTCATGTTCTGAAGATTGTTTTTCCTATCGTCGTGCGTGCCGCGAGAGTGACGGGAAAACAGGTCGTTGTGCAACAGTAATCGTCCTTCGATAAACTAATAGATTCCAAATAGAGGCTTGTGATTTATCATGCGTATACTTGTTGTTGAAGATGATAAAAAAATCGCCTCATTTCTTGAAAAAGGGCTACAGGAAGCAGGATTTACCGTAGATGTCTGTCATAACGGGATTGAAGGGCTTTCACTTGCACTCACTGAGCCATACGGTGCAGCAATTATAGATATCATGCTCCCTGGTCTTGATGGTTTAACGCTTATCGAAAAAATCAGGGTCAGGGGAATTGCTACCCCTATGCTTATTCTCAGCGCCAGACAATCAGTTGATGATCGCATTGAAGGATTACAGCGTGGAGGGGATGACTACATGATCAAACCATTCTCCTTTAACGAACTATTGGCTCGCATTCAGGCATTACTGCGACGTGGACAAAAAGGGGTGGAGTCCGAAACCCTTACAGTTGGAGAACTCCAGCTTAATCCCCTTACGCGTGAAATAAAACGCCGGGAAGACATAATCGAACTTCCGGCAAAAGAATATGCTCTGCTCAATCTCATGATGCGAAATCCCGGACGGGTTCTTTCGAAAACCTCCATTCTTGAGCGAATCTACGACTATAATTTTGATCCACAAACCAATGTGGTCGATGTTCTTATCTGCCGTCTTCGCAACCACATAGACAAGGAATACGACACCAAACTTATTCATACTGTTCGGGGTATGGGGTATGTGCTGCGTGTTGAATAGTACATTTTTTTTCCAATCAGGAACAAGGAGAATTGTTTCATTTTTTTTCATTCTCTGGAGCTGCGCCGGGATTTCTCTCTTTCTCCACACACTGCTTCTAAAACATCACATTCAACAACAACGCCTGGGTGAGATATCAACAGCTCTAAGCAGCTACATTGAACACAATAATTCCTCTGGTAAAAGTCGTTTCAGCTTGAGAAATAGTATTCCGAAGGAGATAGATTTTATTAGAATTGTACATGCTGAACAACAGCTCTTAATTACCGGAAATAACAGTATGGCCTTTCATGGACTGGTTGACCTTGATCCTTTAAGCAACGGAGCATGGATTGATCTCTTACAGCCGCAAAATTCAGGAAACTGGCTCCTGATTTCCCAAAAGCTGCCCCATGGAGGTGTGGCTCAGGCGGGAACAAATGACCAGTCCACGGGGCTTGCCATATACAAGCAGGCTGTTATTGTTTCTTCCTTAATGTTTTTACTCCTGGCACTTCCCTGCCTCTGTCTTGCCTTTCTCTTTGCCTACCTGATAAAAGCACCATTACAATCTCTGGAAATAACAGTAAGAAATGCTCTGGAGGAGAACTCTTTGCTCATTCAGCAGAAAGAACCTGAGAATAAGGATCTCACCCCCATATTCAATCTTCTGGAAGAAACGTTTTCGCAAAACAGACAACTCATTGCTGAAATGCAGTCATCGCTTGACAATGTGGCCCACGATCTCAGAACCCCCATGACCAGACTACGAGCTGTAGCCGAATATGCACTGCAATCAGACAAAGAGGAACCTGCGCTCTATCGCAGTGCTCTTTCTGATTGCCTTGAAGAATCTGAACGTGTGCTCTCCATGCTCAAGATTATGATGAGCGTGGCTGAAGCAGAAGCGGGTACAATGCGGCTTGAGCTGCAGGAGCTGGATATTATGGAAACACTTGAAGACGTGGTGGGACTCTACCAGTATGTGGCTGAAGAGGAACAGATTACCGTTGTTCTTGAAAAAGGAAAAGGCAGTTTCCCGGTTCTTGCCGATAAAACCCGGATCAGCCAGGTATGGGCAAACCTTCTTGATAATGCGATCAAATATGGGCATGAATCAGGAAATATCAGAATCAATGTTGCCACAAATGAACACTTTGCAATAATACGATTTTATGATGATGGGATGGGAATCTCTAAAACAGAAATAGATCGTATCTGGGAACGATTATATAGGGGAGATCGCAGCCGCACAAAGCAGGGCTTAGGCCTGGGGCTAAACTACGTGAAAGCAGTTGTTGAGGCTCATGGCGGGCAGATTATGGTAACGAGTAAAATAAAAAAAGGATCTTGCTTTGAGGTTCGTCTGCCTCTTATATCCTCAACTCTTACCCGAAAACTCGAAATCACACAGTAAAGGTGCGTGATCCGAAAGGCGAATATCCGGAATGGAAAAGTTTGAAACAATCAGCTCCGGGCTATGAAGAATAAAATCCAGATTTCGCTTTGGAGCATGACTGGGGTATGTCGGTAACCCTTCAAGATTTGCATTCAGCAGCCCTGCGGCCGCCAGAAAAAGCTGTAGTTCACGATCCCCGCCAAAAGTATTAAAATCACCGGCGACAATTACTGGCTTCCTCCCATAGGCGATGATACGATGGAGGTGCTCAAGCTGCTGTTGCCTGTGTTTAAACGACAAAGACAAGTGAACAATAAAAATTGAGATATCTTCAAGCTCCACCTCAATTACCAGCCGCTTAACCCCTTCATCAAAATAGTGAAAACGATGACTGATAATCGGCTGTTTACTCAGTAATCCATTTCCCTGTTTATTAAGCACAGGAATTTTATTTGCCAGGGACTCATTGCGATATTTAGTCTCTACCACATGAAAATGGTCAAGCTGTTTGGCAATGGCTGCGGCCTGACAGCTTTTTTTACAGCGATAGGAGCCGGAGTCAACCTCAACCAATGCAATGATATCCGGCTCAACAGAACGGACAAAAGAGACAATACGCCCAAGAGTTCCTCCGGTTTGTTTAAAAAATCCGGTAAAGGGCAAGGGGAAGTGGTAACCGGAACCATGTCCGGTGGCATAACGGATGTTGTAAAGTAAGAAACGCATAATCAATGATAGCTGTTTTAAAAACAGTTTGCAATCATGCTTTTTTTCTTTATTGCCCATGTTAAGATAGTGCAGCATAAAAGTGAGGCGTTAAGAAACGTACAGGAACCAACTTATTTAGTTCCCCCATTCCTAAGGGGATTTTTCCATAAGGATAGAAAATGACAACAATACACATTGGATCGAGAAAAAGTAAACTTGCCATGTGGCAGACAAATACTGTAGCCGGAATGCTGCAAAAAAGCGGTATGGAGACTAAAATTAGCTCCATGGAAACCAAGGGCGATAAAATTCTTGATGTTTCCATTGCCAAGATCGGCTCCAAAGGAGTTTTCACTGAAGAACTTGAAGATCAACTCGGCAGTGGAACAACCGATATAGCCGTCCACAGTGCCAAGGACATGCAGTCTGTTCTTCCCCGGGGATTTGCCCTGATTGCTTTTACTGATAGAGAAAAACCAAATGACGTTCTTGTTTCCAGGAATACAACAATTGATCTGAATGACACCAGCCAAACAATCCGTATCGGGACCTCATCTGTTCGTCGTATAGCCCTTCTCAAACATTTTTATCCCCATGTGGAGACAGTGGAAATACGTGGAAACCTGCAGACAAGAATTCAGAAAATGACTGACGGTGCCTGTGATGCACTTATGCTTGCCTATGCCGGTGTAAAACGGATGGAATATGAAGATATGATCATTAAGATCTTTTCAGACGAGGAATTTATTCCACCCGTTGGTCAGGGCTGCATAGCCATTGAAGCGGCAGAGACATTAAGTACCGAAAAATATGAGAAGATACGGGCATGTCTTAATAATCCAGACTCGGAGTCCTGCCTGCTCGCCGAACGTGCTTATCTGCGAACTATGGAAGGAGGATGCTCCATTCCCGCTTTTGGCTTTGCAATACTTGATGGAAATGATCTGATTCTTCGCGGTGGTCTGGCAAGTCTTGATGGAACAACGGTTCTGCTAAAAACAGAAAAAGGCCAAAGAGATCAGGCGGATGCAATTGGGGAACGCTTAGGTAAATATATTCTGGAAAATGGCGGTAAAGAAATATTAGCTGATATTAAACGTATTCAGGGTTAAAATCTCCAGAAGCTCTGGTCAGGTGTTTACGAGCTTACAACAGCGTCATCCGCCCCCTGTGTCAGCATAACCTGGATCGCAGGGAATTCTGCGGACGCAATACCATTTGTTCTTTTATTTTTTAACGGTCATCCTACGTTTTTATACCCATATCTTTCTCATATTTCATTCCATTCCGTAAGCCTCCATAACTCCACGTCAGTACCATATAACTTATTTCGAAGGTTACGCTTATCTCGTGTTTTTTTGAGATAAACGTAACCTTCGAAAGCATTTGGTGAAGGCACTTACCACACCTGATACCTGAAAAGGGTACTGAAAAGAGTGCCGGATTACCGTTCAACAACGGTATTAGATGAGTTACATCTGGCAGTGTGACGCATTTATTAATTTTAAAAGCAACACATGTAATTATCAGGCAACCCTAGTTTGCTTTTAAATTGACAAATATGTTTGTAGTAGCTAAGTTAACCCTCTTCTCCTAATCGTCGCAATCAAGTTAAAGAATTGAGCATATGATATGGCAACGCATGAAGAACTTGAAGAGGTAATTTCCGGGTACGCAGTAGTATTTATTCTTTGATTTTTGACTGTCATCCCAGATTCTCTTTTCAAAAAAAATCAGTAGTGTCCGGTTAGAAATTTGCATGCGAGCGCTTGGGTCGTTTGCGGCGTCTTGGCCTTAGTTTTCGTTTCTCTTTGGGCACAGCAACTTGTTCCGCAGCTTGCTGCAATGCTTCATTTCGAATCTGGGTTCGAAGTTGCCGTACACGCCGTATCGAAACAGTTTCAAGCTGTGCGGGTAGGATGTAAACACATATAAGTACCTGAAATCACGAGTGGCTATTCGTTCTATACTCGTTAAGAATATTGTCTTTATCGTGCTGAAATTATGTACTTTATTAATTGATAGGCCTAAGTCAGATTTCTACCCGCACAGCTCGCAAATTTTGACATTCCAACTTTTTCCAATGCTACATCTGCATCCAGATAATCCTCCTTTTTGATCCGGGCAAACAAACCCCGACCACGATTACACCCCATGACCACCATTTCTCTCACTTCATAATCAAACGGTGTCAGGGCACTTTGCGGCACATAGGATTTATGACCGTTAAAATGTACCCTGCCTCCGCTTAAAGGCAACAAATCCAGCAGGCATTTAATAAGGGTCGTTTTTCCCTGCCCGTTAGGGCCAAGGATGGCGAGAATTTCGCCCGGTCTGACCTCAAAGGAATAATCCTCAAATATCAAATCCGAGGATGATCCGTATTTAAAAGCAATTTTTTTTACTTCAATCACGGTTCCACCCTTTTGCCTGGTTTTTCCGCAGCAGCCAGGCAAAGACCGGAGCACCAACCAGTGCTGTTAATACGCCAATGGGTATTTCACCGTAGCTGGCCGTCCGCGCCACGGTATCAACAAAGACCATATAGATCGCACCGGTCAACGCCGACACCGGAATAAGGCTTACGTGGTTAGGACCGCAGATCATCCTGGCAAAATGCGGGATAATCAACCCCACCCAGCCAATCACCCCGCTGACCGACACTGCTGAGGCAACCAGAATCGCTGTCATCAACAAAAGAACCATGCGGCTTTTAACGACATCAATGCCAAGAGACTGAGCCTCTTCCTCCCCAAGCGAGAGGATGTTGATTGTATGGCGCATCCGGTAAACTACCGAACCCGCAACAAGCAGGGGCAGAGCCACATAGGCAACATCCAGATAGCTGGAATCGTTAAAAGAGCCAAGCAGCCAGTAGACAATCGTCGGCAGAATATCGTCGGGGTCGGCACTGTACTTGACCAGTGAGACCAGGGCGGTAAAGAATCTACCGGTAACAATACCGCCCAGCACCAGGGACAAAATATTTGTTTTTGACCCTGACTTGGCAATAAACAGCGTGCAAAGAATAGCCATGATCCCAAAGACAGAAGCAAGAATCGGGACAAAATAATCCGGCAGCATCAACAAAAGAGCCAAGACGCCGCCAAGCGATGCCCCGGATGAAACACCGATAATTTTGGGGCCGACCAGGGGATTGCGAAACATACCCTGCAAAGTTGCGAGCTGTGCGGGTAGAAATCTGACTTAGGCCTATCAATTAATAAAGTACATAATTTCAGCACGATAAAGACAATATTCTTAACGAGTATAGAACGAATAGCCACTCGTGATTTCAAGTACTTATATGTGTTTACATCCTACCCGCACAGCTTGAAAATTTGCAAACAAGGGTTTTGCAGAATTAAGCGGTGGCCAGAAGCAAATGATCCTGATTGCCCGCGCTTTGGCCTCATCTCCAGATTTGATGATTCTTGACGAACCAACCTCTGCGCTCGATTTTAAAAACCAGAACCGGGTTTTAAATATCATGAAACGTATCGCAGCTAACGGGCAGGCTGTTATTTTCACCACTCACTGCCCGCATCAGGCTCTGCATGTGGCGGATAAGGCGCTAATTATGCAATCCAGGAATTCGTATCTGTGGGGGCAGGCAAAGGAAATTCTTTCCTGTAATCATCTCTCATCCCTCTACGATGTTCATATTCATACCGGAACATTAAACGCAGACAATAAATCCAGGGATTTCGTGACGCCTTTGTTTGATAAACAGTGGCTGAAATAGTCATACTCTGCCAATGCAACCACCTGCTGATGAACCTCCTCCACCTCTTCATCACTCAGTTCCGGAGATTTTTTCGGCTGTCCCGGGTTTGCCCGGCCTATGATCTGGATAATCTCTGTGAGTGACCCACGATAGCCAACACATTGTGCTTATCTTTGGTGGATTCACTGGCATTTACATCAACTAAAATTGGCATATTTCCTCATCCTTTGACTAATTACAGCTAAATTACGGCTAAATCACAGCTAAGTCCGGCTAAATCAGCCACCGTTAGACAACTGCCATTTCCTGTCTATCATCTTGATAATACCTGCTCTTCTTAACTTTTGCAGAATGTTCCTGACGCGATCTTTCTTCTGTTTATCGCCTAAAACATCCGAAAGCTTCCCCAAAAGAATCTTTTCAAAGTCAGATTTCTTTGCTGTGCCAAACTTTTGCAAATAGTCAACAATCATTTTCTCACAATAATCGCCGTCAATTCCTTTCAACTTCATATAATCAATCTGCAGGTCAGTTTCTCCGGCAACCTGAACTGAGATATGAAAATTAGGTTTACGTCCTTCAATAAGTCTTCGCCGCTTCAGCCGTTTGATTTCTGAATTCTCCAAGGGCTTATGCTTTTGCACCTTATCAAGAAGCATGATCTCATTAAGGTTCAGTTTTGGCATCTGGGCCAGTTTTCTGGCATAATTTATATCAAGCACTTTGCCGGTAATCACCACCTTTACCTGATCATTTGTCAATGTGTACTCAGGAAGCGGGAAAAACTTATTTTTCTGGATGGTGAACATCTTTTTGATACCGCTGCCAATGGTGTCAATCATATTCAAATTCACCATGGCGTTTGCCAAAAAAGGATTACGATACCGTGATTCCGGGGCATCAGATTCAATTACATTTTCAATCCGTTGCGGGATAAAGGAACCTACATTGGCAAAGATCAACATATTGTCTTCGTTCTCAACAACATTAATCTTTCCCCCCAGGGTATAGTCCTGATGGGCAATACAATTGTTCAACGCCTCCCGAATTATATAGGGGTCATAACTGTCCACTTCATCTGGAAACAAAGAGCCATCGGTAAGATACCGATATTTCAGATTACGTATTTTTTTATGAACTTCTTCAATATTGAGCAGAAAAGGACAATTGAAATGAGCATAATCTTTTTCAATATTATCCCGATCCTTTAAAATCCATGAAATTTTTGCCACCGCAGGGCTGATAAAATGTTCTGATTCTGACTTGCCAAGTAACAGGATAGCTGTCCGTGTAATTTTACCCTTGATGCATAACTTTGTTTTATTCAAAAAGGTAATGGTATCCCACTCTGTTATCTCATCAATATGATCAGGGTGTTTAGCTGTGTAAAGTTCCCTGGCATAAAGAATGGCAGGTTCAAACAAATCTGTTATATCCGCCTGTTCACATATCTCTTTACTCCAATCCTCGCCTTTACTCTGATTGCGTATCCGTTCCAGTTCCTCCAGATTAAGAGGAGCAAGAGATTCACCATCCCGGCCATAGTAGTGCCCTTCCCAAGCCACCGGAATTCCCTTGGGTGCTGCCGGGATCTGGAACAATATCACTCTGCCATCCGGGGTCTCCACCTCATGGATTGCCTTGAAAGTGATGCGATTGGTGGTCTTTCCGGCCACTTCTGATTTCAAACTATCAAGCTTGACCGGATTGCTGCGATACCTGGTATTTACGATACTCTTATCACTATCCTTGACCCCAAATACCAGCCAGGCCTCTTCCTTTTCCTGGAGGTTGGCCTCATTGGCAAGTGCGCTGAAGTATCGTCCCAGTTTCTTAAAAGAATAGTCGTTCTTTGCCTCTTTGAATTCCAACACTTCCGTTTCAGCAATATGGGAAAGGAGTTGAGCTAAGGTGTTTGCGATATCAATCATTTTTTCTTCTCTTCTGCGATCATCTGTTCATAAAGTTTAAACAGATACTCCAGTCGTTCCTCGGCGTCCTTGAAAGGCCGGGAACGGTAACATTTTTCCACGGCCAGATCCATCTCGTGGTGTGCCCGGCGTAGGCCGTCTGGCATTGTGTCCGGATCGTCCATCTACTCAACAAATTTCTTACCCCCACCACAATATAAATAACACCAACATTCCCCCTGGCATTATTCGTCCATTTAAAGGATTGGTGAGTAAATCCTATTTCCAGGTGCAGCTCAAAAATATGTGGTCAGAGCATCGCTACTTGCTCCCCCCTTGGCAAATCGAATTGGTGGAAACAAAAACCAATTGACTATTACAGACCTCGTAAACGTAGACTCAAAACGGGTCACTTTTTTGGACACATTTTACGCTCTCAATTAAGTAAAACGATATTGAGCTTCAGCTATAACCTGCAAAAACGCTAAATTTTGAGGTTTTAGTTGTCCAGTTATGATGCCATGTGCTGTTAAATCAAGCAGTTACGGGTGTAACTTTATTCGTTTTTTGCGAAGTCTGTATTATAACCTTTAATGGGGTGCAATACAATAACGTGAAAAATAATGAACGGGATCATTGCACACCAACAGACGTTATTTGAATATCGAATGTCGAACAAGGAGGTAAGCGCAGGCTCCTTGTTCGACATTCGACATTATGTTTTTAAATTAGAGCATTAAATCAACTGATTAAC
>JAFLJO010000081.1 GCA_022712975.1 Desulfocapsa sp. | reverse complement strand
TTTCCTTTATGCGATCAAGGCCATGGCACACACCTGCTGTTTGTGCAGCTAACTCCACCATTAGTAAAGATTTTGCGCCACTGCTGTTCGTTAAAGGATATGATGGTTTGATAATAGATGTGGTTACAGCATAGGTTTCATCAGCTTCTACTATCTCATCAATCAATAGCATATTGCCACGGTGCGGAAGGATATCTTCGAGAGTGTAGGTTGACAGTTTGGGTATCATGATATTTTTCCTTTGTTCCTCGTAAATTACAGGCTATCCGCCCCTTAATTATTCGACACGAGCCTTTTCAACAGCCCCCCGAACTGAAACAGGATAGGGATATCGGTCGCGAAGAAAGATAGGCATATTGTTACGGGCATTTCTCGCATCCACCATACTTGGATATACGCCATAAAAAACGAGAATGACCGGAGGATCAGATGGTCGGGTTAACACCACTAGCTTATCAGCAACCGCCTGGTATTCCGGTTGAGACACTATTTGTTTCAGATTTTCTTCTGCCTGTTCGGATATTAATGACATAATTTGAATACTGAAACTGGAATCGGCCTCACCTGCCTGCCATTTTTCACCGACAGCAACAAATTTTCCAAGCACAGGATCTTGTGATGCTTTGGAAGGAAGGGCTTTTTTAACCTCTTTTTCCTGCTTAACCACCACCGGTTTTTCCACTTCCTTATCCATCTGTTTCGGAGGATTTGTAAACACAGGATTCACACTCTGGTTTTTCTTAAGTTCCACAATCTTTTCTTCATCTCCGCCACTAAACAAAAACATCACTAGTAATAAGGCCAGAAGAAATCCTCCCCCCAGAACGTACTTCGGTGAAAAAGAAAGTGAGGAAAATGGGCCGGAGCCTGAATCAATCCGATCATCATCATCTGCGCCACCATCCTTCACATGATCCAAAAGAACAAGAAAGGAAGTCTCGTCACTGGAAGACTGCAAAGATTCATCCGCATACATATTAATCATACGCAGATTGCCTTTACCCATTGTGGCAATCTTGGCGGCAGCCTCTTTTGTGAAAACCTCCTTCTCTTCTGTTCCGCGATACCTTTGAACACAGAAATTCAGATAGCTCCAGGTTTCGTTCTGGTCAAGTGTTGAAAGAAAAAACTGTTTTGCAACAATTGGATTAAAATCACAAAGAGCCAGTTGCTCCAGATTTCTTTCAAGATTTTTTCTTCCTGCAAGAAGAACCTGCAAGCCGCCCCCCTGAGCATTCACATCATCAAGAATCTTTCGAATTCTTTCAAGGGTCGCCAGATACATTTTTTCAGCTTCATCACAGATAAGCAGTAGACTTACACCTTTGCTTTGCAGAGACTCCATCAAATCCAGGAAAATCTTTTTTGCATCGGCTCTGTTTGCAACAACTGGGTATTCCATGTTGCATTCCTGCGCAGCCACACGAGAAACATCCTCAAATGATTTCACAACAGAGGGCATAAAAATTATTTTATGCGTGGTCTCCCACTGCTCCTGCAACATTTTACAGAGCATGGTTTTTCCACTACCTTCTTCACCAATCAGCGTAACAAGTTCTGTTTTATCAGAAAGGGCCTCCTGAAGATCTTTTAAAATTACCCCACGCCCGCCACCAGCAAAAAAATGCGAAGTATTACACTCTGACTGAAAAGGTGCTGAGTCCTTACTCGTTTTTTCAATATCTGTCATGATCAACTTTTAAACCTTACAGCACAAACCATGCTGTATCTAAAATAAGAATAACGGTATATTCAAAATACCTGTATAATACAGGATATTATGATACTATCAGTTTTTAAATATTCTTTCGGGAAATGTATACAGAACGGTGATTCTATTCAAGGAAATTATTCCCATGCTCACCCCTTTATTTATCTCCATTATTTTTCTACTAGCAGGATTTATTCAGGGCGTTAGCGGTTTTGGATCAGCACTTGTGGCCATTCCCCTGCTCAGCCTTGTAATTGATATCAAGGCTGCAGTTCCCCTGTGCATACTAAACTCTCTGGTGATTACCACATACCTCTCTTTGAAAATGCACAAACATCTTGACCCAGAGAAGATTCTGCCTCTTTGTCTGGCGGCAATTCCCGGAATCATCGTGGGTTCGACGATCCTCAAACAGGTAAGTTCCACCATTATCAGGGTAAGCCTTGGAAGCCTGTTGATAGCATATTCACTTTTTAGCCTGTTTACACAACCCAAATCCAGAAAAATTCACAAAGCGTGGTCTTGGATTGCAGGTTTTCTCTCAGGTGCAATTGGTGCGGCTTTCAGTGCTGGCGGACCGCCAATTATCATCTATACCGCTATGAGTGATTGGAATAAAGATACTATTAAGGCGACATTAAGTGGCTTTTTTCTCTTCAACTCCTATCTTATAGCTGCTGTACATGCAATTAATGGCCTGACAACCATTGAGATTTTCACCTATTTCATGATATCGGCGCCCTTTGTCTTGCTTGGTACTGTACTGGGGACTATCTGTTATGGTAGAATCCCCCAGGATCGTTATCTGCAAATCATATTTGCGTTTCTGGCGGCAATGGGTATCATGATGATATTCGTCAATTAACTTCAATTATAAGCAAAAATGCTACTAGCAAAGAGGATATCATGAACGGAGCAGAACTTCTGGTTCAATGTTTGGAGAATGAAGGTGTTACAACTATTTTTGGTATCCCCGGAGAAGAGAACCTTGCATTCCTGGAAGCCCTGCGAACATCAAATATTCGCCTGATTCTTACCAGGCATGAACAGGCAGCCGGATTTATGGCAGCCACTTATGGACGACTCACCGGTAAACCGGGCGTATGTCTTTCAACCCTAGGCCCTGGTGCGACCAATTTCGTAACAGCTGTTTCCTATGCTCTGCTTGGCGGCATGCCCGTGGTATTTATCACCGGTCAAAAACCAATCAAAAAAAGCAAGCAGGGACGATTTCAGATTCTTGATGTGATCAGCATGATGGAGCCGCTCACCAAATTCACCAAACAGGTTGTTAATGCCGGGACAATTCCAGCCATGATTCGAGATATGTTCCGAATTGCCGTAAATGGAAAATCGGGCCCCGTACATATGGAACTGCCAGAGGACATTGCCGCAGAAAAAACAGACAGTATCCCCTTTCCTAAAAATAGTATCCTCTATCCGGCAGCTCACCCGGAAGCCATCCTCCAAGCCGCACAATTAATACGAGAAGCACAATACCCTCTTATATTATTTGGTGCCGCAGCCAATAGAAATCACCTCTGCCCTCTGGCCAAAGAGCTGATTCAGGCTACAGGACTCTACTTTTTCACCACCCAAATGGGAAAAGGGGTAGTGGATGAACACTCTCCAAGCTGCCTTGGAACAGCAGCCTTATCCGACCATGATTATATTCACTGTGCCATTGACCGAGCCGATGTAATCATTAACATTGGATACGATGTTGCTGAAAAACCGCCATTTTTTATGAACAACGGGACAATGAAAGTTATTCATGTCCATTTTGCGCCAGCTGATATTGACGAAGTTTATTTTCCACAGCATGAAATACTTGGAGATATCGGCCATTCCCTTCGTGCCCTAAAAGATGCCCTGGCCGATATGAATCTTGGCAACAATGCTTTTTTTCATCGCATCCACAAAGAAATTAATGAACATGTTTTTCAGGATCAGGGGCACAACTGCTTCCCCAACACACCACAGCGCATTGTCAGTGACATCAACAAGACAGTTGCCGATAGCTCCATTATCTCTCTGGATAACGGAATGTACAAGATCTGGTTTGCCAGAAATTACAAAGCCTCCCATTCTCATTCGTTACTTCTTGACAATGCTCTGGCAACCATGGGGGCAGGACTTCCGGTTGCCATAGGCACCAAACTTGTCCATCCTGAAAAGCAGGTTATCGCAGTCTGCGGGGACGGTGGATTTATGATGAATTCCCAGGAACTGGAAACTGCAGTTCGTCTTGATCTGCATCTTATTGTTATCGTTTTATGCGATAATGGCTACGGAATGATCAAGTGGAAACAGAGAGGAATGGATTTTCCTGATTTTGGACTTGATTTTGCCAACCCAGACTTTATACAATACGCCGAAAGTTATGGAGCAAAAGGATATCGAATTACTAAAAATGGCTCATTCGTCAGTCAGTTAAGTTATTGTCTCAACAATCCGGGTGTCCATCTTATAGAAGTTCCGGTGGATTACTCTGAAAACGAAAAGGTCTTCTTGAAAGAGTTACAGAATAAAACCTGCCTATTCTAAGATAGTGCAACGTTGAGGCAGATAACCCCTTACCGCTCGAATTGTATGAATACACTCTTTGCTTACTATCGTCTTTTTGCTGTTTCCATCTGGCTCCTGGCTGTTGCAATGTCCTGGACATGGAACATCGTGGATGATGTCCGTGAAAAAAACTCCATTGCAAAAGTCACCGCCCGTGCCTTCTTCGAACAAATCATTGCAGCCAGACAATGGAACCTTATGCATGGCGGTATCTATGTATACTCCACAGACCTCATCCCTCCCAACCCATACTTGCCAAAAGAAAAGCAATTCATTCGTGATGAACACGGA
This sequence comes from Desulfocapsa sp., assembly GCA_022712975.1. Lineage (GTDB taxonomy): Bacteria > Desulfobacterota > Desulfobulbia > Desulfobulbales > Desulfocapsaceae > Desulfocapsa. The sequence goes on along the minus strand of JAFLJO010000081.1, from coordinate 6,037 downwards.
AATATGCTCACACTGGTAAACCCATCATACATGACCAGGCAAATTGCCGAAATCAGCCAAAAGAAGGGGCAGGTTAGATTTCATCTTACCAGCCTGACGCCGCTACGACCGGAAAACAAACCGTACCCATGGGAAATTCCACGGCTTGAAGCATTTGCCAGGGGAAGCCTTGAAGAGAGTAGCTTCACCCAGGAAGATGGAGAGGAAATATATCATTACATGGCTCCGCTTCCATACCGGAAATCATGTTCTCCCTGTCACGCAGCTGCCGATCAGCCCAAAGGTAATATTCGCGGAGCTCTTTCCGTAAGCCTTCCCATTCCATTTCATAAATCCCCCTGGCCACTTCTTCTCAGTCACCTCTTTGTGGCTATAACAGGTATCGTGGGAATCCTGTTTTTTGGTGGACGCCTGGCCCAGAGCAGAAGAGAAATCCTCAAGAGCAACAATCAACTGGCACGGGAAATTGAGGAAAGAAAAGAGACAGAGAAAAAACTTATCAGCATCAAGAAAAATCTGGAACATAGTGTGAATAACCGCACAGTGGAATTGCGTAAAACCAATGCGATTCTTGATAAAAAAGTTACGGAACAACAGAATATCGAAGCTTCACTTGTTTCCATTACCGATGAGTTTATCCAGATCTTTAATAGTGCTCCGGATGGAATGTATGTAATAGATAGAAACTTTAATATAATCCGCGCAAACCGTGCCTACTGCAAGCTCACAGGGAAATCAATTGAGGCTATTCAGGGCCGGAAATGCTATGAGGTCTTTTCCGGCCCACCCTGTCACACAGAGAACTGTCCACTTACCCGGATAATCCGGGGAGCTGAACGAATAGAAGTTGAAGTACAGAAAATTCGTGATGATGATACAGTGATCCCATGCATAGTCACCGCAACGCCATTTAGAGAACCAGGTGGTAAACTGACGGGAATCATACAAGTTACACGAGATATCAACAACTGGAAGAAAATTGAAAATTCCTTATCAGCCACCGCTGAACATCTGAGGGCAAGAAACATGGAACTTGAAGATTTTGCCCATGTTATATCCCATGATCTGAAAGAACCACTGATGCTTATCCAAGCTTTTAGTGACAGGATTCGTGTTAAATATGCAAAGGATCTTACTCAAAAAGGCGTCGGCTATCTGGAACGGATAGAAAGTTCCAGCAAGCGAATGGAGCACCTCATTGATGGACTGCTCACCTATTCCAGGGTCAGCAGCAAGGCCATTCCATTTGAGCGGGTGGAATTAAAAACAATCATCAACTCCGTGCTCGATGACCTAGCCGTTAAAATTGAGAAAGCCCATGCCTCTATTCATATTGACAACGATCTGCCTGTAATAGAAGCAGATCCTCTGCAAATAAGACAACTGTTCCAGAATATAATTGGCAACAGCCTGAAATATTACCACCGGGAGCGCAATCCTGAAATCACCATCAAACGTATTTTATTTCCCGATCAATATGATAACCAGACGTATATCCGCTTTAGTATAGAGGACAATGGTATTGGATTCAAAAAAGAGTACCAGACAGTTGTTTTTGATATTTTCCAGCGACTCCATACAAGCCGACAGTTCCAGGGAACCGGCATAGGACTGTCAATATGCAAAAAAATTATTGATCGACATCATGGTACAATTAGCGCTGAAGGCGTGCCCGAGCAAGGTGCAAAATTCATCATCACCCTGCCTTTACAGCAAAAAAATCCCTGTAAAGAGAATAAACGGGATGACAGCCTGATCGATATTGTCATGAACCGCCGCTGAAAACACTCCTACTTTGCAAAAACAGGTATTTGTACCTATTGACCCTTCTCCAGCCACACTGTACTTTAAAGCCTGTAAGCATATTAACTTCCATTAACATTTCTTTAGTTCAGGATATGTTATTTCTCCTATCACAGGCTGGCTGATGATCGCCCAAAAAGAACGCCGACAACACACACGGTTTCACCCAAAAGATGGCACCATGGCTGTTAACCATCACGTATTGGGACCGATTGTAAATATCAGTATGGGCGGTCTGGCGTTTCGGTACATGAATGAAACAACCAATAAAGAAATTTCAGATATACTAGGTATCTTCCTTGGCTCAGACAACGTTCTCATTGAAGAACTCACCACAAAAGTTATCTCTGACAAAATCGTTTCGAGTGGATCCACCTTCCTGCAAATATCAACCAGACAGCGCTCTATACAATTCACAGACCTGACAAAACCACAGCGCATACAACTGGAAGATTTTATCAACAATAACGCATTGAAAAGGTACTAGTCTTGCTAAGGAACGTACACGAAATAACTTGAACATCTACGGAGTCTGCGCTTACCTGGAGTCTGCGCTTACCTGCTTGTCTTTTGTCCCCCCCTCAAACCCTTAATTGACAAGGGCACCGCTTCCAGGTAAATTGATTCATGCCGATTTTTCAGCTTACCGATGCTCCCGTTTTCCCTGATCCAACACTGGCTGAGGAAAATGGCCTTTTGGCCGTAGGCGGAGATCTTTCTGTGGAAAGACTGCTTGCAGCATACTCCAAGGGTATTTTTCCTTGGTATTCTGAGGGTGACCCACCACTCTGGTGGTTTACGAATCCCAGACTGGTTTTATTTCCAGGGGAGTTCAGGGTCTCCAAAAGATTGGCTAGGACTCTGAGAAATAGTGATTTCAGCATAACATTCGACACTGAGTTCACCCTAGTCATCAACGCTTGTGCCGAAACCAGAATCAGGCAGGGTGGTGAAGGCACCTGGATTAGTGACGATATGAAAGCAGCATACATCAGGCTCCATCTGGCAGGACACGCTCACTCCGTTGAGTGCTGGCTGGATGGAAAACTGGCCGGGGGGCTTTACGGTGTAAGCCTTGGTAATATCTTTTTTGGTGAATCTATGTTTACCAGAATCAGTAATGGATCAAAAGCTGCACTGGTAGCACTTGTAGAACGATTAAAACAACAGGGAGTAGCAGTAATTGACTGCCAGATGACAACCAGCCACCTGATAACATTTGGTGCTCGTGAAATAAGCGGTGATGAATTTCGTCACCTTCTACAACTCCATGTGCTTTCTTTTAACAGTGAGATAACTTGAAACAATGACACAAAAAAACAACACTGAACGATGTGATGGTTGTGGAAAGGCTACAAACCTGAAAGATACTCTCGGAAACGAGTTTTGCGAAGATTGCCTGGAACTGGCTGTTGCCATTAAAAAAAAACCGGAAACCATCAAACGGATATGCAGCCTTATCAAATCAGACCTGCTAAACAATCAGGATAATGATTCACATTGTAAAACAACAAAAATTCGAGATCTTCCGGAAGTACTTGATGCCGTCCGTTTTCGCACACGAGACAGGGAACTGAACACTTGGTATGTTTCAGTCAGCGAACTGGAAGGAAATCCCGTGGAAATTTTTGCCTCCACCGCTTTTGATAGAGACGACCAGCTCCAGTCTCGTATTTCAAACCTGACCACCATTACACGGCTGGTTTCTTTAATCCTTCGCAATGTATTTCTCGGAGAAGTGTTAACTCTTGAAAAGACTATTAAACAGCTGCACAGAAGTTCCAGACAGAAGAATGATCTTCCTGATATGCTAACCAATGTATTGCGTAGTTATGAACGGGAAATGGAGATGCCTACGTCTGTCAAGGAATAGGTAATCTCAGGGCTAAGGGCTCGGTAAGAAATAACTTGAACAGCTCGGAGTCTGCGCTTACCTACTTGCCCTTTGTTCCGCCACCTGCACTTGTAAATGTTTGGATAGTGCCCCGTTTTCGTTAATACTCGAATCCAAATTCGTATGGCAACGCTGCTTTTTCCATATGGCGAAGAACTTTTTTCAGTACATAAAGGGTCGCAACCTGAAAAGTAACTTCCCAGGCAGGTTTAGAGGTGGGGGTTTTAGAAAGCAGGGTGATTTCCATAATTTTCATTTCTTCGGGAGCCACACCAAGCAACATCATAATTCTGTGCTGGCTTGCCGCCATAATAACCAACGACTGTGTTTTTTCCACTCTGGTTTCCCGAAGTTTCCAGCGAACCGCAACAATATCATCCCGCTGAAACTTCATTTTATTCATTTGCGGACAATTTTTTTGATGAATTGAGAGTCCTCTTTTCCTTGGGAACCCAAGCAGACCTTTATCCGTTGGGTTTGGCTTACAGCATGCTGAGATCTTTATTGTTACAGGATCCAAGACGCTCAATTCCACCTTATTTAGATGCCCGGTCGGATCAACAAGGGGTGATCTCCCTTCATACAATTTCTCTTTAATCTGATGAATCAGCTTGGACAACCGCAGTTGTCCCTCTCCCGCAAAAATATAGAGTTCATCAAGATCCGCTAAAGAAAAATGATCGAACACTTTTTGCACCCCGTCCCGGTATAAAAGATCACAGGGCAGACCATTTTTAAGCATTTCCTGAGTGACAATTGATAAACCAATTTCTTTTGACTGCAGCTTCCTGCGAATTCTGAAAGTCTTGGAGAGTTCAGCTCTTGCCCGAGGCGTACGACAAAGTTCAAGCATGGATGGCTGAAACTGCAGAGGATGATCGGCACGCAGGATACGAACCACATCTCCATCTTTAAGTTTGTGACCACTGGTATGCTTCATGGTTCCGACCATGGCCCCAGTACAACTATTCCCTACATCCGTATGTACTCTGAAGGCAAAATCAAGCACTGTGGATTGTACCGGCAGACAGAAAAGATCTCCATCCGGAGTATAGGTGTAAATTTCTTTTTTGCCGCTGGCTGCGATAACTTCTCTATAAGAACCCACCTCACCGGATCCAATTACATCGAACAGTTCCTGAATTTCTCTGATAAAACGTCGCTGATTGCTGCTTTTAGAAGACCAGTCCTTAAACAAACCACGCTGTGCGCGACGTGCCATGTCTTCTGTTCGAATCTTAAACAAATATTGTTGTCCCTTTACAATGGCTCTTACATGCAGCCCCTGATACCCTGTGGGTTTAGGGTTGGCAATAAAATCACGCATGGTTCGTGGAATGGGCGGGAAGATTTTATTTAAAAGTCCCAACAGGGAATAGCAGGTCTGACGGCTATCCACCACAATAAGTATTTCAAGAGGATTATCTATCTTCTTTCTGAGAATGTGGTTGGATGAATCGTAGTAGGCCCAAAGCCCCTTAGTACGTACAGTCACCTCTGCATTTATCCATACTTCCCGGATAGTTCTTTCCAATAGCCCTGTGATATCCAGAATCTCAGGGGCTTTTTCAAACCGCCGTATCTGACCAAGCAGCTTTGCCCCCTGCTTAGGAAATTTATAGGACAGTGCCAGATTATACATCTCCCGTTTGAGACTGAACAATCCAAACACCGTGGCTAAAGGCGCATAAATATCAAGGGTTTCGTCTGAAATCTTTTGCCGTTTATGCTTGGGCATTGCAGCAAGAGTCCGTAAATTATGTAAACGATCCGCAAGTTTCACGAGCATCACTTCAGGTCTCAGTGCGGCTCCTGAAAAGATCTTCCGATGGATTTTTTTACTGAGTGTTTGTTTATCACTGGAATCCTTGGTAACCTTGGTGCATCCCTCAACTATTGCCGCGACATAGGAGCCAAATTTTTCACCAACAAGTGCGGTGGTGACTTCTTCCACATCTTCAACAGTATCATGCAGCAAAGCAGCAGAGAGAATCTCAGGATCAACCACATCCATTTCTTCTGCAAGGATTTTAGCAACTGAACAGGGATGCATAATATAAGCCTCCCCTGATCTCCGCCATTGATCATCATGGGCATCAACGGCAAAATCGAGGGCATCCCAAAATACGTGGGTTTTAGGGTCGGAACCCAGCAATTGCCGCATCTGACTGCGATATAATTCAAGATCGAAGAAGATGTGCTGCATAAAAAAAACCTACAATCTCGTTATTTTATTAAGGGTTCGGCAAGAAATAACTTGTAACTTTTCGGTCGTAAATGTGCTGCAGGTTCAGTCATTTTTATGTCTTCGGAACCGCAGCGTAGCAGGGCTACGTGAGG
>JAFLJO010000090.1 GCA_022712975.1 Desulfocapsa sp. | reverse complement strand
GAAAAATAAAGATTAATTGTCGTAAGAGGCAAAAATAAGCAAGGGGCGACTCGACTTTTTCCCCCTCTGGGGGCAAAAGCATCTTCATCCCCCTCTGGGGGTTATTGGAAAACCGGGCCCTCTGGGCTCGGTTTTTTATTGAACGCATTGGGCTTGTCGGAAACTACATTATGGCGAAGAATTTCTAAAAAACGGTTAAAAATAAATCCGCTGTCTTCTTGTTTGATTGGCTCCAGCAGGTTTAGAGTGAGGGCTTTACTTGTAAACTGATAAGGATTTACCCAACTATCAAAAATACCATTATCTTTGGTAAGTTGATTCCATTTGTCAAAAAAATCCTTAACATCCCCCGAACGGTAATCATCTTCAATTTTCACAATTTCATTACGGTAAACAATTTTGTTTTTATTTAAGTCAGAAGCATAAAGCATAATAACATCGGCTTTATTGCTAAACTTAAAATAAGTAAATAATTGTCCCCCGTCTTTTTTCATTCGAGCAAATTCTTTGTCAAATTCTTTGCCCCAGGTTTTACATTCGATTAATAAATACTCTGAACCATCATCGTGAGATACACAAATATCTAATCTTCCCGAATGTCCATGTCCTGAAGGATATGTTTTTTCGAGAGTGATATTTTTAGGTTTATAGCCTTTTTCTAAAAGTCGATCTACGCATTCTAGAACTACCCAGTTTTCAGCTTGTGAAAAGTTTTGAGTAGTTTTACTTTCTGCGGAGATGAGCTCCCCATAATTGAAAGATTTGTTTTCAAAATCAACTTCAACACAGTAACCATTTGCTTGTGGATAACATTTTTGGTAGACTCCCACACAATTATCTTTGGGAGTATATCCAAGTGTTTTTATGAAGTTTTTAGCATTCATTTGGTCTTTGTTTAGTTGGAAAAGTTTACAAAAATAGTTCCTGTTTAAATTAACTGTAAATTACCATTATTTGAGTGAAAATGCCAGAATGAATAAAAAGAGAACAAATGTATCAAGCAGACCGGCTCACACGTCCGATTTTCGGATTTAATTCTGTCAATGTCTTACGCACCAAGTTTCCGCTAATTCCAAGGCCGGCAGCTTATACTGGACGACCTTTTTTTCAGGTAATTCCCTGAACCAGCACTCTGGTCTCTTTATTTACAAATATGGCCATTGTGTCTATTCCGTTAATCTAAAGTCCGAGGGCTGGTGAGTTGTAGAGGATCTTCCGCAGTGATTTCTATAGATGGAGGAATAACCTGCACCGAATCAATCGGGACAGCCGGTTTGTCCACTCTGGTTTTTAGAAAATCAAGAGCATCTTTGCAAAAGTCTGTGATGATTCCATCAACTCCAACTGTGAAATAGAAAAATTCAAGCTCTTCATCAAAGCTGTGTATAAAGGGAAGTCGCATGTTGTCATCTTTTTGCACTGGGAAGGTGAAAACCATGGTTCCCAGTTGCTGTGCATTTTTTACAAAATCATTGCGCAGCAGTTTCCCTTCAGAGTCGACCAGCATATACTTAGGCAGACCAATGGCAGCAACGTTTCTGCTCAGGGAACGGAGTCCGGATTTGAAAAACATTAAATCGTAGTTGTAGCTGCGCCACTCTCCCCATTCTTCAACCATGGTTTCCTGCCCTTCATTGGAGTCGATGAGCTGAACCAGTTTGATGCTCATCCCCATTTCAGGAAGAAGCTGTTTTTTGATGCGTTTTAATTCTTTTTCATCGTAAGACATAAGGAATGTTTTATCGGACTGTCCTGTATAACCGTATTTTTGCAGGATAGTGAGCACTGGTTTAGTTAAATCTTTTCCCTCTTTACGGTGGAGCCACGCCTGTTTTATTTCCACAGCAATTCTGCTGTTTTTTTCAAGGCCTCTGTCTAAGGCGACTATTAGGGCAAGCATTTCTTCAAGGGTGGGGATTCTGAGATTAGGCTGTAGCTCTTTGGGGAATCGTCCGGCGGGGTCACGCAGGGTTAGCCTGCGAATTTCATCAAGAGTAAAATCAAGTGCATAATATTTGCCGCTCTCCCGTATTCGATCCGGAAAAATTTCTGCAACATTGGTGGCTTTTGCGATGTTTGGAGAGCCAAGGACAATAACTTCATTGTCGGCTGTCAATACTGTGTCGATTTTGATGATGTCACTGTTCATTGCAACGGCTAGAGCCACAGAGGGCAGGGTATGTTCCATGAGGTAACCGGAACCACCTCCCTGAGCAATCACCATCTTTGCCATCGCAGACAAGGGGCAGAGGAAAAAGGTGAGAATAACCAGAAGAACGCAGGGTTGTTTGGTGAAATATGATAATTGTTGCATAGCATTTATCACAACGGAGGATACCGCCAAAAATGTTAAGAATGAACGGGAACTCAATAAATTTAGTATGTTACACTGTAATGTTTTGTGGTTAACAGGCTTTCAAATTATTACGTGTGTCACACCATACAATCATAATCTGTAATCCGCTTACTGTGAATGTCAAGAAAAATGCTTATGCATAGTAAAGCTATTTGAGCCTGTACATTATGAGTGTATAGCGTTTTAATTATGAGTCTATCGTGAGTGAGTTTTTACAGTTTGTTTTACCCGGAGATTTATATCTATGATTTCTGTACAAGCATATCTTGCCAAAGTGAAAGCAAATAGAAATAATGCCACACTGGTAATTCTTGGCAATGAGGCGGCTGATCTGGATTCCATGGCCTCCTCTATTGCTTACGGGTATTTATTAACCCTGCAGGGTGGAAGCAATACTGTTCTGCCTGTCATGCCCATTCCACGAGCAGATTTCAAATTGCGAACCGAAGCAGTGTTTGTATTCCGGGAAGCTGGTATTGCACTCGATGATGTCGTCTTTTTTGATGAGATTGAGTTTGATAAACTAATGGCTGCCGGTGCCGGGTTGATTCTGCTTGATCATAATAAGCTTGCACATACTCTTGAGAAGTACAATTCAAATGTGCTTGGAGTTATAGATCATCATAATGATGAAGGTTTTTACAAATATGGCGATCCAGGAATTATTCAAAAAGTTGGTTCAACGGCTTCTCTTATTGGAGTAGAATTTCAAAAGGCTGGTGTTGAAATAAGTAAAGAGATAGCCATTCTACTCTGTGGAACAATTCTGCTCGACACAGTCAATCTTGATCGAAATGGTGGCCGGCTAACAGAAACGGATCTTGCTATTGCTGAGGTTCTTTTACCTTTGTGTCCTTTAGCCAGACAGGATTTTTTTGATACAATTCAGAGGGAGAAATTTAATGTGTCTGGTCTTTCCACCGCTGATTTACTGCGAAAAGATTATAAAGAATTTCAGTTGAAAAAAATTCGATACGGAATTTCCACGACGCACATATCAGTAAAACGATGGGAAGAGATGGACAAAGATCTTCTATCAGAGTTTGTAAAGTACGCTACAGCCCGCAAGCTTGATGTACTGCTCGCCATGAATGCTTTTGTCGATCACTGTTTTAGTAGAGATCTGATCGTTTTTTCCAGAACAAAAGAAGTTCATGCTAACCTGTGTATGCATTTGCAGACCCTCTCCCTTGATCTGGTTTCATGTCGTTTTACCGAACAGCTACAGGAGGACAAAGGTGTTATAAACTTTTACCATCAGGGACATTCCTGTGTGTCCAGAAAAATGCTTCAACCTTTGCTTACATTGCATTTTAACAAACGATGGTATTGAAAGATACTTGTTCTTTTTGCGTTCAATGTTTTTTTTTGCTATAGTATGTTATTAAGTTGTCAGTTACTGAATGCCTAATACCGAAGACCGAATACCTAATACCGAAGACCTAATACCTTCTGCCCGCAGGGCATCATGTTCATGGAAAATAATCCTAAACAATCCGTACTGCTTGTTGACGATGATTCTGTTAATCAGGATGATATCAGGAGAGTTTTACAAGATCTTGACCTGAATGTGATTATTGCCGAGTCCACTACAGAAGTACCGGACTTGGTACTTAAGCATGATTTTGCCGTGATTTTCTTCGGAGTTACCCCTTCAAATCTCCTACCTTTTGCAACAGCCATTGATCTCGATAAGAATGAGAAGACCTGGTATATCCCAATCATTTTTCAGGCAAAATCAGAGCATGTAAGTGACCTGCTTGAAAGGGGTTATGCCGCTGGTGGTGTAGATTTTCTGCATAAACCGATTAGGCCAAAACCATTGCTGGCAAAGGTTAAAGTATTTCTTAAGCTTAACGCGAGACAGCAACAACTTGTTTTTGCAACTGCCACCATTCAGGAACAGAACCTTAAACTTGAAGAACGTGCCATCCGTGATAGTCTCACGGGATTGTTTAACCATAATTACCTTCAAGAGCAGCTTGCCAGAGAGGTGTCTCTTGCCAGACGTTATGGCGCACCTCTTTCCGTTTTTATGCTGGATCTCGACTTTTTTAAAAATGTGAACGACTCCTGCGGCCATCCGTTTGGTGATTATGTCCTGAAGGCATTTTCCGAAAGAGTTCAGGAAGGTTTGAGGGGCTCAGATATCTTTGGCCGCTATGGAGGTGAGGAGTTTCTGATTATCCTGCCGAATATTGATAAAAAACAGGCGGGAGTAGTTGCCGAAAAAATAAGAAAAAAAGTTGCAGTTAGTGTTTTTTCAAATTCCAGATATAGCCGTTATGTAACGGTGTCAATCGGGGTTTATTCAGGGGTCGGTTCGGAAACAGAATCTGCGGGACTTGTTATTGATTATGTGGATAGTGCCCTTTATCGGGCCAAGGCTGAAGGGCGAAACAGGGTTTGTCATTTTGAAACCCCTGAAGATAATCATGGCGGAGTTGTTGATCGTATAAGCGATATGACAGGAACAACTCGTCATGGTCAACTTACCGCAACTATAGATAAATCCCGTGCCATGACCCTCGCTTCTTTTGAAGCCATGGTTCATTCGCAGACTCGAGAATACGAAATCCTTGCAGATCGTAACCTCCTTTTTATTAAAGTTCTTGATCGTCTGGCTAAACAGTTGAATCTTCCTGGTCAGCTTGTTCATTCCTTTCGCCGGGCCATTAAACTCCATGATCTTTTTCGCTGTTATGTTCACGATTCCACCCTTGGAACAGATGAGCCCCTGAGTGACGAGCAGGAAGAAGTGTTGTCGGATCAGCCACGTATGCTTCGAGAACTGACCACCATGTTTGATCTCTTTGCCTCTGAGCGAGTGATTCTTTACGCTCACCATGAGCTTTTTGACGGTTCCGGGTATCCGGATGGCTTAAAGGGCAATGAGATTCCTATGGCTGCCAGGATTTTCACACTGGTGGACTCTTTTGTTGCCATGGTGGCCCCGGTGACAGGAAAAATTGGCAAGAACAGGGAAGAAGCAGAAGAAGAACTTCGAAAATCTTCAGGCATCCAATTCGATCCTTTCCTCGTTGATGAGTTGATGAAAATTATTGATACCAAAGAGTTTTTCAAGTACAAGTGACGAAAAAATTGCGAGCTGTGCGGGTAGAATTATGCCGCCAGTTTAAATTCCAATTCATGTTCCCTGAACCACTTGTCACTTTCTTTGTTTCTTTTCAAGGCGGTGATAGTCGCAAGACCGACAGATCCAGATTTCGACCAACTCATTCCATTATGCTTTTGGCGCTCAGACACAACAAGATCATTCATTTTTTCGCCTATGGCACTGGAATTACACAAACCAAGTTTTTTCCTTACAGCATAGCAGGGAATATAGGATTTGTTTCTAATAAAATATGCGATAAGCTTATCAAGCTTCTCCGTATCTTTTATAGAGCTTTTGGCAATACCCCTAATATGTGCTACAGCCCCGTCTGTTGAGCCATACCACAACAATGGCATCAGTTCTTTAAGGACATTATTACGAATAACACGACCTTTTAATGCCATACTCAGCATTTCTTTACATTTCTTTTCCAGATGGTACCAATCAAGGATGATTCCAATATTCTTGTACTAGCTAAAGCTTTTGAGGATCACCTTATTTAATGTTGTATGGCCGTCAGTAAAGAATTGTATGCGTGTGCCAATTAACCCGTTGTGAAAGAGGAGTGCCATCAGATACATAAGAACATTTTTTATGCCATGGCCGTTAAGCACATAACTGTTGTCCCCCTCCCCTTGTGATATATGGGCGATTGTATTGTGAACGTATTTACGTTTCCCACGTTCCTCCTTCCTGATGCCAATTTCACGAGTTTTCTCTTGTTTCTTTACAATGACATCGTCGATTGCAATACAGGTACTTTTTTTAGGATTTTCGTATGGAACATGATTACTTTCCAAAGTATCTCTGTCGATTTCAGTAACTTCCATACATTCATCAATTGCCGCTGTTATTTGCTTTTCTGATATTGTTTCTGGCTCCTTGTTGGTATATTCGGCCTTAATCGTCAGGCATTCTCCATCTTCAGAAAAACCATTGTTCGTCAGGATTCTTTTTGTTTTTGCATCAATATAGCATAGCAATCCTTGCCCTTCTTTTTTGGTACACTCGTGAAGGGTTCTGGATGGGGTGCCTTCTTCTTCCTGATACCGTATGCGGTTTATAAGTTTTGCCGTTTTTCGATATGATTTCTCCTTATCCCCATATATCATGGCTATCTCTTTGAAACCTATGGTTTTGTAAAACTCTAAACCTTGCAGTCCGGAAAATAAATCTTGTGCTGTATTATATTGGCACTTACCTTCATGAACCACTTGGTGGCATGTAAAGGTTAATCTGCCAATTTCCCCATCAATCCTGTAAGGATGAGGGTTTATCGCAATTTCTTTGTCTCCAGAGATCATTTCATGGGCTTTTTTTTTGAGATCTCGCTTAAATGCTTTGATACGGCATCACGTATTGAGGGAAAAGCTGTCTGCAATACAGACTTTTCACACATATCAATGCTAACAGTATCTTGTTCACTTATCGTCATCGAGAAGATACCATCATTGTTGAGCGTGGGCTGATTATTTATAGTATCATCACATTCAACAAATTCTACATGTACTTTGATCTTGTACGTTGTCATTATTAGGCCTCCGTTTGTATTACAGTTGGGGAACTGTAATATCCCACAGAGGTGAACAAATGTTTAGTACCTTCTCATTCTGATGTTTTTTTAATTATTTGTATTCAAAATCTACCCGCACAGCTAAAAATTGCGGCGTAGGTAAGCGCAGACTCCAGGTAAGCGCAGACTCCGTAGATGTTCAAATTATTTAGTTCCCGTTCCTAAAAGAATCCTCATGCAGAGTTTAAACTGAACACTGTTGCTTTTTTGTTATTGCTTCAACATATTACATGTTCGTGTACCGGAAAATTAAAGTTTCTGCGAGAATTTTTCCTATATATGGTACAAGTTGCTGATAGTGATTACCCGATACCTAATACCCAATACCTAATACCGAATACCTAATACCTTGTGCCCGCAGGGCATGATATTTTTTATAAATCATAGATTGTTATGGAAACATAAGGAGGGATGATGAAAATGATCGAAATGCTGGTAAAAGTATTTACTTTCTTTCGCGATGGGTTTACACAGATGACTGTGGGGAGGACTTTGTGGAAGATTATCTTCATAAAGTTTTTTGTCATGTTTGCCGTACTCGAGGTGTTCTTTTTTCCAAACTATTTAGAAACCAATTTTGAAACAGATAAACAACGTGGTGATTACGTACTGGAGCAGTTAACCAGGACATCCGCTACTAACTAATTAAGGAAGGAAAAAATGATTGATGTGGATCCCAGTTTAGTGAACTGGTCGAGGGCTCAGTTTGCGTTTACGGCTATGTTTCATTGGATTTTTGTGCCGCTAACACTCGGGTTGTCAGTTCTCTGTGCATTTTTTGAGCTGATTTATCTCAAAACAGGAAATGAAGAGTGGAAAAGAATTACCCGTTTCTGGATGACTCTTTTTGCTATTAACTTTGCCTGTGGTATTGCCACAGGTATTATTCTGGAGTTTCAGTTTGGCACCAACTGGTCCAATTATTCCTGGATGGTGGGTGATATTTTTGCTGCACCTCTTGCCATTGAAGGTCTCTTTGCTTTTTTCATAGAAGCCGGTTTTTTTGCAGTCATGTTTTTTGGCTGGAACAGGGTATCCAAAGGCTTTCACTGTTTTTCCACCTGTATGGTAGCTGTTGGTTCCAATCTGTCTGCTGTTTGGATTCTGATTGCCAATGCCTGGATGCAGAATCCTGTTGGTATGCTTTTCAATGCAGACTCTGCTCGGTTTGAGATGAATAATTTTGCAGAAGTTGTCTTCAATCCAGTTGCAATAGCCAAATTTACCCATACATCTTCCTCTTGTTTTGTGGTGGGTGCAACCTTTGTTATTGCTGTGTCCTGCTGGTATCTTATCAAAAAGCGACATGTGGACATGGCCAGGAAATCAATTGTGGTGGCATCTGTTTTTGGCCTTGTTTCATCCTTTTTTGTTGCATTCACGGGGGATGAGTCTGCCTATGTAATAGGCCAGAAACAGCCTATGAAGCTTGCTGCCATTGAAGGTCTATACAAAGGTGAACGCGGGGCCGGACTTGTTGTCTTTGGAATTGTCAATGACAAAAAAGTTGCTGGTGATGCCCAGGATGCCTTTTTGTTTGAAGTAACAATTCCTCAAGCATTATCAGTGCTTGCCAACCGTGAGCTCGGATCTTTTGTACCGGGTATCGATGATCTTGTTTACGGCAATGCAGAAGAAAATATCATGGGTGTAAATACCAAGATGGAAAAAGGAAAGCTTGCTGTCGCTGATCTGACTGCCTTCAAGCAGGCAAAAAAAGACAAAGATGCTGATGCTGCTGAGGAGGCTCTTGCCCGCTTTAACGTGAATGAGGAATTTTTAGGCTACGGGTATCTTGACACCCCTGAAGAAGCTGTTCCGCCAGTTAGTCTTGTTTTTAATTCTTTTCATCTGATGGTGGTTGTGGGCACATTCCTTCCTCTGATTTTTGGAGCATTCCTTTTCTTTAGTTTAAAAGGAACCTTGATGGAAAAACGTTGGTTGCTTCCTGTTGGGATCTTTTCCAGTGTTCTTGCTATGCTTGCTCAACAGGCTGGCTGGGTTACTGCAGAAGTCGGTCGGCAGCCCTGGGCTATTCAGGGATTGATGCCGGTGAAAATTGCAACAACAAATCTTTCCGCTACTGCTGTCCAAGTCTCATTTACAGCGTTTGCAGTGGTTTTTTCTCTGCTTCTGATTGCTGAAGTCTCCATTATGCTTAAAGCAATAGCAGCTGGACCGGAGGGTCATAGAAAATGATATCAAACTTAGATTATGTAACGTTACAGCAAATTTGGTGGGTTCTCTGCTCAGTTATTGGCGCACTTTTTCTCTTTCTTAATTTAGTTCAGGGGGGGCAAACACTGCTTTGGCAGGTGGCAAAGACTAAGACAGAGAGTGCTTTGGTAGTAAACTCTTTAGGGCGTAAATGGGAACTCCCCTTTACTACCCTGGTTCTGTTTGGCGGGGCTCTTTTTGCCGCATTTCCAAAATTTTACTCCACCAGTTTTGGTGGCGCCTACTGGGTGTGGATGCTGATTCTTTTTTCCTTTATTATTCAGGCAGTGAGTTATGAGTATCGAACAAAACCTGGTAATGTGTGGGGTGCAAAAAGCTATGAGCTGTGTATGTTTATTAACGGTTCCGTCGGCATTCTACTCATTGGTATGGCTGTTGGTACCTTTTATACCGGATCAGCTTTTTCACTCAATGATATGAATCAGGTTACCTGGCAATATACTCTTGGCGGTGTGAACCTTCGAGGACTGGAAGCTGCTTTTTCACTTTTCAACCTGTCACTTGGTCTCTTTCTTGTGTTCAATGCACGGGTTCTTGGTGCGCTTTATCTGCTCAACAACTTGGATCTTACTCCTGTGGCTGCCATGGAGCAAAGATTGCGTAAAGCTGTCTTGACAAGCTTTATCTGTTCGCTTCCCTTCCTGCTTTATGTGGTTGTCTCAATCTTGTTGAGGAAAGGATTTGGTGTGGATGAGAACGGTGTGGTGTCCATGGTTTCTTTTAAATATTTCTTTAACCTGCTTGCTCTCCCGCATCTTCTTCTATCATTGCTTGCTGGTATTGGACTGGTAACCTGGGGTGTGATTCTTGGTGCGCATAAGGGGAGTCTCAAAGGGATATGGCCGGCAGGGCTTGGTACAGTGCTTGTTGGGTTGTGTGTACTCTGTTTACCCGCATTCAATGGTACTGCATTCTATCCCTCAACCTTTGACCTGCAATCTAGTCTCACTATTTACAATGCGTCATCAAGTGAGTACACGCTGAAAATAATGACCTATGTGGCACTGGGTATTCCTTTTGTTCTGGCCTATATAGCCTATCTCTGGAAAAAGATGGATTCACAGAAGCTGTCAATAGAGGATACAACGGATCACGAAGCATACTAACACTGGTGAATAGTAAGTAAGCCAGCACTCATTTCAGTACCCCCTTGAGGTGTACAAGTGCCTCCACCTAATTCTTTCGAAGTTTACGCTATCTCAAAAAAAAACACGGGATAAGCGTAGACTTCGAAAGAACTTAAAAGGCACTAAAAAGGAGAAACTCATGACTACAACATTGTTATTGCTTGGATATTTGGCTGTTATTGTCGTATCATATAAGGGCGCAGTATTTGTCTTGAACAAATCGGGTCTCTTGTAAAAATCTGATAAGGAACAAAGGGCAAGTAGGTAAGCGCAGACTCAGGGATGTTCAAGTTAGTGTACGTTCCTAAGCTCTTTGTAAGTAAATTTTCCATCAAAACAGAAATCTGAGACAAATACTATGGATCCTGTATCAGCTAAGGTAGATGAGCGACAGGATATAGTTCTGGATTTGGATCGATTGAAAAGAAACTGCAACAATAATCGTACGATTATTGTTGAACTTCTTAATCATTTATATCAGAAAAGCGGGCCAAAGTGGATTGGAGCCATAGAAGAAGGAATCAAGTCTGAAAACAGTAAAGAGATTCGAGAGGTCTGCCATGGCATGAAGGGGGCCAGTGCCACTGTTTTTGCCTGGCGGATCTCAAACCTGGCGCTCGAATTTGAATCTCTGGCTCGTGATGAGAACATTCAGGGCCTGAGTGATCGTATGGGGGAGCTGAAAAATGCTTTTGTGGAACTTGAGAAGTGGATAAAAGCACAGCCTGATCTTGCTTAGATATCCTCTCCACAACGCAGAAAAACTGCTTTAATCAGAAGGCTGTGATCAAAAGTTATGTCTGTGCTTCCCCATCTGTCAGTCCCTAAACCAATAAGATTGTCTCCATCGTTCCACGCATCAAAACCAAATTTCCATCCAAGCCAGATTTTGTTGAAATTGTAGACGTATTCGGGGCCGTAGTAGTCAAACCGATTGGTCTCAAGTTCTTCTTCAACTAGTGTTCGTGCCATTCCAACAAGAACAAGATTGGCTCCTTTTCCCTGGGCTTCCAAGTGCATGGCTTCTGCAATGTCCTGTCCTGATGAATTCATTTTGGTGTTCATCAGAAGATGAGAAAATGCGGAACAGTCTGCTGGAATTGTATGCTCCTGAAACGTTATTTCACTTGTGGATGTTTCAGGGAATCGAATACCTTCATATACAGTATCGCGGGCACCGCAAGCTGAGAGAAAAAATATGATAAGTATAATGAAAAAAAAGTTTGGTTTTTGCATGATTTACCTGTAAGAATAAAGAATAGTCGAGGCAGCTTGAAATTTCCGTTTATAATTGAGGGAAAATTTACGCTATTTTTCCACTTTTGCCTATCATTTTATTCCATGACACCACTTTCCGTTCGAAACAGTCCCCTGATTAATCTGGCCGCCTTCGTAATTGTTGTAGCTGGTATGAAGGCTGCGTCACCTTTAGTTGTTCCCTTTCTGCTTGCTGTGTTCCTTGCCATTATTTGTGCGCCGCCTCTGTTCTGGATGCAACAGAAAGGAATACCAGAGTATGCAGGTATGCTGCTTTTGATTGTTGTTATCGTTGGGGTATGGATTTCACTTGTTAGTCTGATTGGTAGCTCTATAAATGATTTTACCAGAAACGTTCCGGCTTATCAGGAACGAATGCTTGAGCAGACCTCCGGCTGGTGGCGATGGCTGAGTGAGAAGGGAATTACCCTGGATCGATCCATTTTGACCGAAACCTTTAATCCAGGTAAATTACTTGCAATGGCTGCTAATACCCTGGATGGTCTTGGTAGTATGCTTACAAACACATTTGTGATTTTTCTGACATTTTTCTTTATTCTTTCAGAAGCAGCCGGATTTCCCTGTAAGATGCGTGCCATTCAGGGGGAGCAATCATTGGCACTTCGTAAATATGGTGAGATTGCAGCGGGTGTAAATCGTTACCTCGGGATCAAAACACTCACCAGTCTTGTTACCGGTTTGATTATAGGTTCTGCTCTTTCATTTCAAGGGCTGGATTATGCAATTATGTGGGGAGTGGTTGCTTTTATGCTTAACTTTATTCCCAATATTGGCTCAATCATTGCTGCAATTCCAGCTGTACTTCTTGCGCTGGTTCAGTTTGGTCCAGGGGCAGCACTAGTTACAGGCAGTATTTTTCTTGCTGTGAATGTAATTATCGGAAGTATTGTTGAACCAAAAGTGATGGGCAAGGGTGTAGGACTTTCAGTACTTGTGGTTTTTATTTCTTTAGTCTTCTGGGGATGGGTGCTAGGCCCTGTCGGGATGCTGCTGTCTGTACCCCTTACAATGGCTGTACGTATTGCACTTGATGAATCTGCCAGTACTCGTTGGCTGGCAATTCTTCTTTCGTCAAATAGAGCTGTTGGTCAATGGAGGGCTAAGGATGATGCTGATAATACAAGCGATCCCTGAACAAGACTGTGAAGCGGTAGCCAGGTTAAGAAACCTCTAAAGCAGATTCTATAGTCTTCCTCAATTCATCCAGGTCAAACGGTTTTGCAACAGCAGCAGAGAAACCGTGTTTACGAAAATCAGCCATTACCGGGTCGTTTGAATAACCGCTGGCGACAACAATCTTTGCCGTAGGATCTATCTGGAGGAGCTTTTGGCAGGCCTCTTGGCCACCCATACCGCCGGGGATGGTTAAATCCATGATCACAAGATCAACAGGAAGTTTGTTATCCTGCAACTCTTGATACTTATTAATTGCCTGCTCGCCATCGGATACTGAAATTACCTCATGCCCGAGCATTGAGAGCTGCGCAGTGGCCACATCACGTATCATTTTATCATCATCCATCACCATAATCCGTGCAGATTTCATAGCTGGTCTTGTTTTTTGCACCTTGGTTAATTCTGTACCGTTGGATTGTACAGCCAGCAAATAGATGGTGAAAGTTGTCCCCTTGCCTGGGGTGGATTGTACAGTTATGTGTCCATCATGTTTATTGATGATTGAATGACAAATTGCCAACCCGAGTCCGCTACCTTCCTTTTTGGTGGTAAAGTAGGGGTCAAATATTTTATCTGTGATTTCCTTAGGGATACCAACCCCCGTATCCTGAATCCTAATACAGACAAAACATTCGTCATGGATGTTTAGAAGTGCCTCAGCAGCAGCATCTTCCACATTGTAACAGTTAATCTTGATCTTTCCACCTTCGGGCATGGCATGCTTTGCATTCAGGATAATATTTTGTATAACCTGGCTGACCTGACCGCCGTCGGCAAGAACCATCCAGAGATCGTCTGGAAAGCTATAATCACAAGAGACCTGGGAACCACGTAAGACAAAATCGGCTGATTCCCGGATAAGTTCGGTTAATGAAGTTTTTTCTTTAACCGGATCACCACCCTTGGAGAAAGTCAAAAGCTGCTGAGTGAGTTTTGCTGCTCTCTTAGTCGCTTTTTGTGCTTCAGATAAAAGTGAGACGGTTCTGTCATCTTTTTTTACACGAAAAGATGCCAGCTCAATGTTCCCCAGAATGGCGGAGAGAATATTGTTGAAATCATGCGCAATACCGCCGGCAAGGACACCGACGGATTCAAGTTTCCTTATTTTGATAAGCTCTTCTTCTCTTTTTCTCTCGTGAGTGATGTCACGGAAGACGATAACAACACCAACAACCTTACTTTCCCTATCGCGGATGGGTGCCCCGCTGTCAGCAATGCTCATCTGGCTGCCATCTTTAGCAATGAGTGCAGTATGGTTTGCAAGCCCAACGATTCTTCCAAGCGCAAGTACTCTCGCAACAGGGCTTGCACATTTTTCCCCTGTTCTTTCGTTTATTATATGAAATACTTCAGCAGAAGGCTTACCGGTAACATCAGCGTTGTTCCATCCTGTCAGCTGCTCAGTCATTTTATTGATAAAGACAATTCTCCCCTCAATATCAGTGGTGATTACACCATCACCAATTGATCGCAGTGTGACAGCCAGTCGTTCTTTCTCGGAGGCCAGTTTTTCTTCCATCTCTTTTCTGGCCGATATATCCTGCACAGTAGCATATATTACATCCTTGTTGCCGTAGCGAATTTTCTTTAGATTAATTTGAGCAGGAAAGGTGCTGTTATTGTGCGGTCGGCGAGAAATCCACTCAAAATTCTGTGGGCGGCCAGCAATGACTTCCTTTCGATAAAATGGTAATATTTCAAATGGATTACTTGAGCAAGAATAGTCTTTAACAATTGATAGATTGAGACCTTCCTTTTTCTCCACACCGTATAGCTCAAGCATGGTCTGATTTAGGGCAATTATATTGCCATCAAAGCTATAAATAAAGATAGCAACAGGAGATAATTCGAAGGTAATCTGGTGTTTTTGTATAATTTCGATAAGGTCTGCTTCGGTTTTTTTACGCTCTCGTATCTCACGGAGCAGGTTACCCATTATTGAGCCGAAGGTAAAATAGAGGGCAACAAAAGCTAAGGAAAGTAGCACAGCTGAGAAAAATAAGCCCTTCAGCAGAAAAACCTTCTTTTGGTTTAGCAATAACGTAATGTCCTGCAGCAGGAGGATTCCTCCAATAGTTTTATCTTGAAAGTCACGGAAAATGTCAATTGAATTGGCGGCATAGGTTTTTCCTTCGATGATGACTTTTTGGTCTTTAATGTTCAGATTGAAGGTAGGGGGAATTTTCTTATAAATGGGATTGTCATGAGTGAGCAGGCCATATTGCCCGTAGCGGATAGTCTTCATCTGACTTAAATCGCCAGCTTTTTGCAGGCTTTCAGTGAGGAAATAGGAAGTAACTGGGGCGTTGTTTTTTTTCTCAAGTGCATAGAGAAATTTATGAGCCTTGATGCCGAATTCCAAGGCTCCAATATACTGATTTTCATAAAAGAGAGGTTGTACAATTCGAAACAATGGGCCGTGTTCATCTATCTCAAAGCCGGATTGAGGTTTCTGGTTTGCATGCACATCGTCTACTATTGGCCTGATAGTTTGTAAGTCATCTCCAAAGAAGTTCTTATTATGTATACGCAGAAAAGTGGATGCATCAGGCAGATGAAAGTGCATAACATGGAAGAATGCATTCTCATTTTTAAAGGCCTCGTATTTTGGAAGGCAAAGTGTATAGAGTTGCTCTCGATCGCGCTCGGAAAAGGCTCGCACGATAGCAGGTGAGGTGTTTATCAGATTTTCAATGCGAGCACGATATGGAGTAAAGGAAAATTCTTCCAGATCATTAATGGTATTGTTGAAAGCAGCTTTTTGTGCGCTGATAGTGCGGTCAATACTGTTACTGTGACTGACGTATCCCTGATAGAGAAATGCGCCGGACAAAACGAAGATAATGATCCCAACAATAAGAATGGCTTTGTTTTTTTCACTCATAACAGTGGAGGTAATATAATAACAAATATGTAAGTGTTGCTTATAGTTCTGCTGCCTGTTAGCCTTCCTTTTCATCCTGTGCTTTGGTGTATGCCGTTGCAGCACATTCATTCTTTCCAAGATCAAGCTCTTCCTGCTTGTCTATTTCGTACTGTTCTGTGTTTGCATTTGCAAGACGAATGAGTGCATATTCCGGGGGCTGTTCACGCATGTTATCCTTGATGTACTGGATGAAATCCTTTGCTTCAGTTATGGAAAAGACCTCTTTGTTACGTTCTTTTACTTTCTTGAGCGAGAGACAAAAGGTGAGATCTTTATTTGCTTCGTTCCAATCCATATAATGGGCCGGCAGGACAAGTAGTGAGCCATCAAGTTTTGCCACTTTTTTTATGGTATTAAAGAGAAGTACTGCCCATTGATCAACTTGACCTCCCAGATCAGGACGTCCGATGGACTGGATGAAGACAGTATCCCCTGAGAGCATAAAGGTGCTGTCCACGATGAAGGTAAGAGATCCGGGGGTGTGGCCGGGTGTGAAGAGCACTGTAACATCTGGGCCGCCGTCACTGAATGTATGAATCTCATTGTCTTTCACGGCCTTGTGACCGGCTTTTGTCCCGTCGAAATCGGCTCCTCCAAAAAAAACAGCCCCACTCTTTTCGGCAATCTGGCGAGATCCTGCGATATAGTCAGCCTGAAGATGGGTCTCAAATGTTTTTATGATCTTGCAGTTTTTGCTTTTTGCAAAGTCGAGATAAAAGTCTATATTGCGGCTGGGATCAAAGAGCATCATTTCCTGGCCTGAACAGAGGCCATAGCTGCAGGATGCCTTGCCCGGACGGATAAACTGGTAAAAGCTGTAGTCCTCACTTTCGTGGAGTGGCTTGGGAACAAGAAGATTTCCCCAGGTTTTAATACCTCCTGTCAGGTAGCGAACATCTTCAAAGCCATGTTTGACAAGGATCTCTCCTACATATTTTGCAGAACCTTCTTTGGCACAGATAATGCGTACGGCACGTCCTTTGGGAACTTTAGCCACGCTGTCATCTTCAATCTCCATAAAGTCATAATAGGAAACATTAAGCATATCGAACAGATATGGGGATTCCACTTGAAAACGTGAAAAATCTTTTTGATTTCGTACGTCGAGAACCAGGATGTCTTCTTTATCTGTCAGCCATTGAAAGAGGTCTTTTGCTTCGTATGAGGCGAGTGTCATCACAGGCTCCTAAGGAACGTACACTAAATAACTTGAACATCTTACTTGCCCTTTGTTCCGCCACCTGTACTTGAAAAAACGTTACATACTGGTAGTATGCAAAGTTTTTGCAAGTACAGGTGACGAAAAAATTGCGGCGTAATATGTTCAAGTT
>JAFLJO010000087.1 GCA_022712975.1 Desulfocapsa sp. | reverse complement strand
TATAATCGAACATATTGTTCGTGTCAACAATTAAATTGACTCGCCTTGTCGATTGTTGGAAGATACAATTTGCAGCATCTCCCTCACTCAGCGACCGCGGCAAACTACTCAAATCAGAGGGGGCTGTCAATAGAAAAGATGGTAAGCGTTCACCAGCACCCCATATTTGTTCGATCGAGCCGCCTTATGTACAAAACCGTACACTATGGCGTCCCGCTTGAACAAAACTGAGGCACGGAGTCTATGCTTACCTGGTGAATGCTTACGAAACCAGGTTTACTGTAAATCAGCATTTGTGGTGAACGGTTACAAAAGATGAAAGAATTTTATTAATTCGTATTGTTTTCTTTTTCAGCTTTTTCTGATGGAAAATATTGGGGTTAGTCGTGTGTTTCCGATGGGCCAATATGGGTTTTAAAAACGGGGATAAGCGAAGCTGAACTGAGACAGGAGAAAGATGAGAGTCGATCAGGGAGACTGTTTGTTAGCAGGATTTACTGTAATATTAACAGGTTATAGCTAGTGGTGAGTTGGTTTTCTGCAAGAATGGTATGTATAGCATATCAACCTGAAGTGAATAATTTTATCAAATGCCTGATGTATTGAAATAGTGTATATGACTGTATGGAATTATAATGGGTAAAGCCTGACAGGCTGTAAGGTTTTATGCTATGAAGATAAAGAAACGAGTGATAGAATAAAAATGGTTACAAAACAGACATCCTGTAAACAGTGTGGAGTATGCTGCATCAAGGGAGGGGCTACCCTTCATAGTGTTGATATTGCATTGCTTAATAATGGTCTTGTTCCACGCAAGGATCTTGTGACCATCCGTAAGGGAGAGTTTGCGTATAATCCTGTGACTAATTGTGTGCAGGCAACAAAAGCTGAAATTGTTAAACTCCGTGGAACAGGGAAAGAATGGATCTGCTGTTATTATGATCCCAAGGCACAAGGTTGCACCATCTATGATAATCGGCCCATGGCTTGCGGTGTTTTGAAATGCTGGGATCCTGAGGGAAGTCTTGCACTTGTTGAGAGGGATTTGTTGAGTCGGTGTGAAATTGTATCACAGGATAAAAAACTTAACGATCTAGTCACAGAATATGATCTTGCCTGCCCATTACCTGATTGTGCAAAACTTACAGCGAAACTTCTTGAAAATTCCGAGGAAATGATTGTAAAACTTGAGGATGCAGTGAATTGTGATCTACAATTCCGTAACAGAGTTGTTGCAAAATCGATACAAATTTTAGAAGAAGAGATGTTTCTCTTTGGCAGACCACTGTTTCAACTGCTTCAACCCTTTGGTCTTTTGGTTATGCAATCCGGAAATCGCTTAATTTTAAGAAAGACAGATCTCGTAAAAGTAAAAAGACCAATGATACAATAACGACCTAGGATTGCAGAATGTTGTTGGGGGGGATAGTTGGCGTTGCCTGAAAAACTGGGAAAGGGGGACAGTATATGTTTGTACTGTTCCCCCTTCTTAAGCAATACGTTTTTACCAGTTTTTACGTTCTATTACAGCGCCCTGTGTAGAAATAGTAATCTGTTCAACGGGAACACTTTTCCCAGCACGCTCAATGGCCTGTTGAATGATTCCGTTCATGGATGAACAACAGGGGACTTCCATAATAAGAATGGTCAGACTGTTGAGATTACAATTTGCAATGATTTCACTAAAACGCTGAACGTAACTCTCTGCATCGTCAAACTTGGGACAACCCATCATTACAACTTTTCCGGTGAGGTAATCCAACTGAAAGTTTGGAGCAGAAACAGCACAACAATCAGCAGCAACCAGTAGATCAGCACCTTGGAGAAAGGGAGCAGTTGGTGGAACTAGACGAATTTGTACCGGCCAGTGGGTGAGAGAGGAAGTACCACCACCAGCAGCCATCGCTATGGGTTTGTTGGCAGTCTGGCAGGGAGTTTGGGGCGTAAATGTTTTCAGCTGTGCCGAAGGACATCCTGAAATTTTAGGTACTTCTTTCGCATCATCAGTTTTTTGTTTAGCCAGATGTTTCTCAACAGCCTCCTCGTCAAAGTCTTCCGCTTCGCGCTCTATTATTTTTAAGGCTCCAGTTGGGCAGGATCCAAGACAGGCCCCAAGGCCGTCACAAAGGTTGTCTGAAACCATTTTTGCTTTGCCATCGATGATTACAAGGGAACCTTCCGCACAGTCGGGAACACACATTCCGCAGCCATCGCAGAGTTCTTCATCAATTTTAATGATTTTTCGTTTTATTTTCATAGTGATATCCTCGTTTGCTTGAAGGTTTTTTTTGATTAAATTATGGTAACAATGTATCAGAATACCATACAAAGTCTTTGACCTGGGTCAAGGAAGCATGTTTTTTATCGTAACTATTTATAGGGTGCCAGATTTTTTCACGGTCCGACTGGATTGCGCATGACTAATACGTTGCACCAGTCGGCCTGCAAAAAATCCTGGAACCGTGTAAGTAGTTGTAGTGTTGGTCTTTTTTTCTTGATAAGGGTTGCTTTTAATGTATCGGAAAATCAAAGTTTCTGTTGGAATTGTTCCTATGTCTGTTTCCGAACACCTAATACCTACTGCCCGCAGGGCATCATGTGCTCTTTTTTAATTTCCTGAATGTATAAAGGAATGAGGTTTTGAATGGATATCATAATGATTTTGGTGGCCTTTGTTCTTGGCTTCCTGCTTAAACAAGTTGGCTTACCACCGCTGCTCGGTTTTCTTGCTGCCGGCTTTGTGCTGAATGTATTTGGAATTCACGGTGGGGAACAGCTTCGAAATCTTGCTGATGCCGGTATCCTGCTTCTCTTGTTCAGTATAGGCTTAAAGGTTCGTGTGAAAAGTTTGCTGAGACCAGAGATTTGGGCAGTTGCTTCCATACATATGGTCGTGACGGTGGCCTTCCTGGGTACATTTATATATTTCCTCTCTTATACTGCTCTCTCTGTCTTTGCAGACGTTGACTGGCGAGTATCTCTATTGATAGCCTTTGCGCTCAGTTTTTCCAGTACCGTTTTTACGGTAAAAGTCATGGAAGAGAAAGGGGAGATGAATTCCAAACATGGGCGAATTGCCATCGGTATCCTGATTATTCAGGATATTTTTGCTGTAATATTTCTCACTCTCTCTAGTGGAAAAATACCATCACCCTGGGCGATATCTCTAATAGGATTACTGGCATTACGAAAACCCATCCTGGCTTTAATGGTTCGAAGCGGTCATGGTGAGTTGCTAATTTTACTTGGGCTTTTGATCCCCCTTGCCGGTGCCAATCTCTTTGAACTTGTTGGCCTTAAGCCAGATCTTGGTGCACTTCTCATAGGGATGTTGCTGGCAGATCATACAAAAACCCGTGAACTTGCCAAAGCAATTTTAAGTTTTAAGGATTTTCTGTTGGTTGGCTTCTTTTTAACTATTGGTTTGTCCGGCCTGCCAACTTTGACAACTTTCGGTGTGTCGATACTTCTTGTCCTCGCAATTCCATTAAAAGTTGCTTTGTTTTATCTTCTGTTAACGTGTTTTAAGCTAAGAGCAAGAACCTCAACTCTTGCTTCTCTCAGCCTTGCAACGTACTCTGAATTTGGGCTGATTATTGGAGCACTTGGTGCATCAAATGGATGGCTTAGTAACGAGTGGTTAGTTATTTTTGCTTTGTCCTTATCGCTTACATTTGTTTTTGCTTCGCCACTTAATAAGGCTTCTTATGTAATTTATAGTCGGTTGCATGAATTTCTGAGGCGTTTTGAAACTAAAGAACGCCTGCCTGATGATCAACTGGTTTCGGTGGGTGATGTTGATGTTTTGGTTTTCGGTATGGGGCGGGTTGGTGGTGCAGCTTATGCAACCTTGAATGAAAAATATGGGAAGAGAATAGTCGGAATAGATTATTCTCTTGACAGGGTTAATCATCATATTGCCAATGGTTTTAATGTTATTCAGGGTGATGCAATAGACTATGACTTTTGGGAACGTATTCAACTTCAGGAAACGAATATTAAACTTGTGATTCTGGCTTTACCTAATTTTGAGGCTAATCTGTATGCTGCCCGACGTATAAGAGCAAGGGAAATTAATGTTCGTATTGCTGCTGTTGTGACTTTTGATGATCAGATCAAAGCGCTGGAGGAAGCTGGGGTTGATATGATTTTTAATGTTCATAAGGGAGCTGGAAAGAGTTTTGCCGACCATATTTGCAAACAGATGGGAGAGAAAAAACTGGTTCCCCTCCAATCTTTTTAACGATTCTTTGCCAAAAAATATGAAACATAATGTACTCCTAGCTACAGCAGATTTATAAAGGCAGTTAGAGTCATCTCCAAGTGTAATTGATCTGGGTGGAAATGGGGGAGTCAAAGTTGTTGATGGAATCAGCCGGATAGCATCTATTCTTGATTCAGTTAAAAAGGTTCATCCGACTGAAGCGTACTGTAATGGCTAGAATGTGAGGATAGTCGTTGATGTGCCGCCTCGGTGAGTATGATGTAAGTCTGTCATTTTAATCATAAAAACAGACGTTTTAAAGAGTCGAGGTTTTCATCCACTTCCATCACTAAAATCTGAGCAAGTGCATTCAATGTAACAATGGCATTCTTATCAGCATCCATTTCAGATATCATGTTAATCCGTTTTAAAACCCCCTCATTTACCTGCTGTACTTCATTGTAATGTTCCTGGATGCGGTGCATAAAAAAATCACAGTTTTCACCATCCTGGTGGGAAAAATACTGTCGCAAAAGATATGCAGATACCGAGCGATACATGGACTCTTCAACCGTTGCAAAGGGGAGATGGAAGCAAGCCATGGGTTTTAAGATGGACATGGATGGACAACCGCTTGTGGCCATAATAATTCCCATGATTGAAGCCAACCCTTCCTGAACAGTGGTGTTTTTACTACAGGTTCTTGCAGTGGAAATGCATGAAACCTGGCAGGGTTTATGGGATGCGGTATCCTTAAAAGCGTAAACAAGATCAGCAATATTTGCAGCTATAGGACAGTAATCATGTGTTGATAGATTGAATTGGCAGCATGTGCATCGGGCAACTCCAAGAAGTGCCCAGTCTGGAGGTGTGTTATTTGAGGATTTATACTGAATGGTTTCAGTATCAAGTTTGATTAAAAAACGTTTTTTACTGTTGTCTGGAAAATCAAAAAGGTAATTAAAGGTGGTTTCTGTCATGGATGTATACTTTTCGCTGATTTTTTTATCGATGATTGATTAGGTACAATTGCCCAGACTAATACATATTAAAATTTATACCATTTTTTCTTTTCAGAATAAAGTGCGATTCTGTTCCTGCCGTCCTCTTTTGCTTTATATAATGCGGCATCAGACTCACTGATAAAGTTACTTTTTGAAAAATTATCGTCAGTTACCGGTCTTGCTGTGGAAACTCCAAAGCTTGCGGTTACATGGTAGTCGATCTGTGAATCTTCAAAGATATATGCATCAATAACGGCTCGCAATTTTTCTGCAACGATTAAGGCTTCTGTACTTGATGTGTCAGGTAATATAACCGTGAATTCTTCACCTCCATAGCGAGCTAATGTGTCGTATTTGCGGATTTCCTGTTTGAGGACTTTACTGAATTCCTTTAGGATAAAGTCACCTGCCTGATGTCCATAGGTGTCATTAAATTTTTTGAAAAAATCGATGTCAATTAACAGAAGTGATATTTCTGTTTCGCTGCGTATTGCACGGCTGATTTCTTTGTCCAGGCTATTTTGAAAATAGCGGTGATTGTAGATCTCAGTCAGACCATCTATGTTTGCAAGATCACCGAGGAGTTTGTTTTTTGTCTTAAGCTCTCTTGTTAGATTCTCAAGTTCAACCTTTGTCTTTATAAGTTCCTGATTCATTTGGTCAAAGTCAAGGTTGATCAGGCTCAGGCGAATGTTGGCTTCCTGGAGAATTTCCTGGATTGATTTGGTGTTTTTGATTCGCATTCCAAAGTATTCACCAGCCTGATCCACCTGCTTGTGAACTGCATTTAAAATGTGATCCAGATCCGTATTGTTTAATCCAAGAAGATCTTTTGCCTCTTTGCGGAAACGTTTATGGAATTCCTGTGGCTTGTTAGAATAGAGAATGGAAATAAGAAGGTCGGAAAGATAGGAAGCCTTGCAGGTGACAGCAATTTTTTCATTGTCTCCTTTATAGGAAAGTGGATCATGATGGTATAAAATGGGAAGGAGCAGCACCTCTGGAAAGCCCCATTTTTTTGCAACTTCATATCCAATTGTTGGATGTGTTGTACCGAAAGTATCTTCCTGAACATTTAATGCGTCGTGCTGGTGTTCATTAACCTTGGCTATAATTTTATCATATTCCTCAGGAAATGTTCTGGCTAAGATAAGCTCTCCCAGATTTTGCAGGAGGCCGCAGATGAAAATTTCTTCTGTGTCAGCGCCTTTTACTCTTTCAAGGATTAGTTTTGAGGCAACAGCTCCGGCTAAAGAGTTCTTCCAGAATTGTTCAAAATCAAATTGAACTTTTTTCTTTCCGGCTCTCAAGCTGAGAAAAGAAAAGGAGAGAACAAGGCTTCGAACTGCATTAATTCCCAAGATAGACACAGCCTGATTGATAGAGCTGATCTGTTGTGCAAAGCTGTAGAATGCAGAATTAGCTACTTTGAGGATTTTAACAGATAATGCAGTATCGGTGGAGACCAGATTTGCAATGTCAGAAAGAGTGGTATCTTCACGTGCAGTGAGAGTGATTATTTTAGAAGCAACGATAGGGAGCGTTGGGAGTTCATCTGAACTGAGTACTGCCGTGAGCGTTTCTTCCTGATTCATGATCTAATCCTTGTTGTGGTAGATTTTAACTATACATAACTTGAGTATATTTTTTCTATGTATGAATATCAAGAGTAGTTAGAAAAATAAACAAGCAGAGGCGGAGAAATTGAATCTTATCGACATGCCTTTCATAGTCATGACCATCTTCTGCAACTGCAATTTTTCAGAGGTACAGTTTACTGTAAGAGTGAGACAGGTGAGATATTTCGAAATTTGAGTATCCTTAAATGGGATCGCCGTTTTCAGGATACGAACAAAGTTTACCGGAGTAATTACGAAATGAAAGCTCCTTGTTGCTACTCAGTATATAATTGGGTGTGAGTGGGATCTTTCCTTTTCCTCCAGGTGCATCGAGTGCAAAGGTTGGTATTGCCATTCCAGATATGGTTCCAATGAGTTGCCGCATTATTTTGATTCCGTTTTGGGTGTGGGTGCGGAAGTGATTGGTTCCTCTGGTGAGATCTCCCTGAAAAAGATAATACGGCTTAACCCGCATACGGAGCAGGCCCAGAAAGAGTTCTTTCAGAATCAGCGGATCATCATTGACCCCTTTGAGGAGAACAGTCTGGCAGCCAAGAGGAATACCGGCGTTTGCCAGGAGCTCACAGGCCTGAATTGCTTCTGTTGTGAGTTCTCTGGGATGGTTAAAGTGAGTGTTAATATAGAGAGGATGGTGTTTTTTTAACATCCTGGCAAGTTTTTTTGTAACACGCATGGGCAGGGTGCAGGGTATTCGGGTTCCAATTCGAATGACTTCAACGGTGGGGATTGCCCGAAGACGCGTGAGCAATGAATCAAGTTTTCTGTCTGACAACAGAAGCGGATCACCACCTGAAATAAGAACTTCCCTGATTTTCTTATGCTCTCTGATATATCGAATCCCGGCCTCAATTGATTCCTCAGTTATGAGCATCGAGGGTGTTCCCACTTTACGCTTTCTGGTGCAGAATCTGCAATACATGGCACATTCACTGGCAACCAGAAAAAGAACTCTGTCCGGATATTTATGAACGAGATTCGGAACCGGACTTAAGTGTTCTTCAGCTAGTGGGTCAGGTATGCATATGGAGTCATTGAGTTCCATGGGATCAGGAACGGCCTGTTTCCATAAAGGATCATTTACCGATTGAATAAGGCCCAAATAATACGAATTGATTCGCATTGGAAAGCTTGCACAAGTAGCTTCTAATACAGTATCATCAATATCAAAATGGCGTGTAAGTTCGGCAGGGCTATTTATCGAGTTCTGTAGAATTTTTTTCCAGTGTGTCATGGTGGCACATTATGGAGGATTGTAGGTCAAAAGTCAATTTTCCAGTGTAGGCGAAATGGTCGGGAGTGAAAAAATGTCTGAGAATCAATATGGCTTCAAGTATGATGAATACGGAAACACGAGGGAAATTCTTGTGTATTCCAGTGGTGTAGCTGTTCACAGTATCAGCTTTGTGAATAAGGGAACAGCCTTTAGTCTGGCTGAACGTAAACGACTTGGGCTTGAAGCGGCTTTACCGCCTGCTGTCAGAAGTATGGAGCATCAGGTTGAAAATTCCCTGATCAAAGTTAACTCCAAGGAACAACCAATAGATAAATTTATCTATTTACGATCACTTTTTGATCGTAATGTGGCGCTTGCCCATGCACTCATTAAGAGCGATATTGAAAATCTGATGGGGATTATTTATACACCAACCGTAGGCCTTGCTGTCCAACAGTATTCATCCATGTTTCGACAGGCTAATGGTCTGCATTTCTACCCGGGTAATATTGACCAGGCTGAGAATATTCTGCGCAGATATCTTCATCGCGACATCAGAGTGGCCGTGGTTACTGATAATCAGGGAATTTTAGGGATTGGAGATCAGGGTGCTGGAGGTATAGCGATTTGTCTTGGTAAGCTCATGCTTTACACGCAGGGGGCAGGCGTTGCGCCCTGGCATTGTCTGCCGATTTCACTTGATGTTGGAACCAATAATGAAGCCTTACTCGCTGATAATGAATATTTGGGATGGCGTCACCATCGCTTAACGGGTGAAGAATACCTTGAGTTTATAGGACGTTTTGCTCATGCATTTAGAAATGTGTTCCCTAACGCCTTGTGTCAGTGGGAGGATTTTTCCAAGCAGAATGCCTTTGCAATACGCGATTCATATCTTCATGACTTGATATCATTTAATGATGATATTCAAGGCACAGGGGCTGTAACTTTGGCCGGTATTTTGACAGCTATGCGTATCAAGCTTGAGAAACTTGAGGATCAGGTTTTCCTGGTTCATGGGGCTGGGGCTGGTGGTGTTGGAATAGCGGAACAGGTTGGTGTTGCACTTGTTGAGGCGGGACTCACTGAGCAGGAAGCAAAGGATAGAATTTTTACCATCGACTCGAGAGGTGTTGTCACCAGTGACCGTGATCTGGAGGAGTATAAATATAAATTTGCAAAAGACAAAGAGCAATTTACCTGGCTTAAAGATCCAGCAAAGCTATCTTTGACCGAAGCTGTAAAGGAAGCAGGAGTTACTGTTTTAATAGGCACATCGGGGCAGGGAGGATGCTTTACCAGAGAGGTGGTTGAGGCAGTGCTCGCAAATACTGACCGGCCTGTAATTATGCCACTTTCCAATCCTACCTCAATGACCGAGGCCCTACCAGAGGATATTTATAAATGGACGGATGGCAAGGCACTGGTGGCAACCGGAAGTCCGTTTGAGCCGGTAACGCATAATGGCGTGACTCACAGCATAGGACAATGTAATAATGTTTTTGTCTTTCCGGGTGTGGGGCTTGGTGTACTCGGTTCCGGTGCAAGGGGAGTGTTGCCGCAGTTTTTTACTGTTGCTGCTCACGCTGTATCTTCATGTGTATCAAAGGCAGAAATGGAGAAAGGCTGCCTGGTACCACCTGTGGACACACTAAAAGAGGTGAGCGGAAAAGTAGCTCTGGCAGTTGCAATGTCTGCGGTGGAAAATGGTGTTAGCAGGCCATGCGTTTTTTCTAGCTTCCAGCATGAAGGGGATGAGGCTCGCATGGCTGAGCTACTTCGGAAGATGCGATGGGATCCGGAATACCTCCCGATTGTTGCTATGTAGTACTGTGCGGGTTCTGGCTGTCGGGATTAGGATGATTTCGGCACTCAGATTTAGTGTAATTGTTTGACTTGTTTTTTTAGGCTACGCCTCTTTAAGATTTTCGGTCACAGCCGTGCCCCCTGTGTCAGGCTAGTTGTAACCTCTTCTTGGAGAGTTGTGTGTGAGTAACCAATCCTTTTAAAAGAGATAAAAAAGAAATAAACAAATTTGAGAAATGGGACAAAAGTAGTCCAAAAAACCCTTACGGAAAGTAATAATCGGTTTCCATAAAACAGGGACAGATTTTCCGTTAAAAAAATCTGTCCCTTGTTTCTTTTCCTCTGTAGAAATTAACGGCATAAAATATTCTTAATTACTCTGATGCCTTCGAGAATACGTTGCGTAGGGCGAGAAACAAGTTGTTCATCAACAAGGAAAATTTTTCCTTCACGGACGGCTTTTATTGCCTGAAATCCAGATTCCTGGACAATCTGTTCCACACTCACCCTGTTCATTCGTCCCTGTTGTGCCAGAAAAATATCTATTTCATCTGCATGGGACAAAATCCGCTCTTTTCCGTAAGCGGCTATGTTTGTATCTCGTCTTGCCTTTGCATCTGTTGCGATGTTTCTCCCACCAGCCTGTTCTAAAACAAAGATTGCAATTGATGTGGGAGCAAAAGTCTTCATCTTTGAATGGATGGATTCAAAATAGACCCCTGGTCTGTCATCAAAGGGAATCATTTCGATATCTTTTTCTAATGCGGTAAGCTCCTGCTTGAATTTTAAAACCATCTGTTTTGCCTTTGATTCTCTCCCTGCAAGTTTACCAAGTTTCATCCAGTAGTCATACATCTCATCCACACTACGCGGTTGCAGTGATATAACCTTGATTCCAGCTCCTCTTAGCTGCTTTAAGAGTTCTGGTACAGCGTGAACAATCATGGGTCTGACTAGAACCAGATCGGGAGCTGCCGCAATAAATTTTTCAGCATTGTCGCGATGACTATATCTTGGTTTTGATAAGACTTCTGGCGGGTAGGTGTCGCTTGCTGCAATACCAATCAGCTCCTCTGTAAGGCCAAGAGCTACCAGGTTTTCTGTATGCGCAGGGTAGAGGGATATGATCCGCTTGTAGATTGGCTGGTTCTCTGTAGCTGATAAAAGAGAACAAAACAGTCCTGTATGGATAACCACAGTGAGAATAAGAAGACGTAAAATCATTTTGTTTTTTTCTCTATTGGTAGCTAAATTGAATTTGAGGAGAGCCAGTTTCTCGGTTTTGTTTAACTGATGCATCTACTGTAAAGACAGCCTGCAGAAGATCTGTTGTGAAAATGTTATTCACTGTATCATTGGCAAAGATGTGACCATCTTTCAGTACCAGACAATCATCACAAAAAGCTGCGGCGAGGTTTAAATCATGAATAGCTGCAATAACTGTCAATCCATTTTCTTTAACCCGTTTTCGCATTACCCGCATAATTGCTATGGTATGTTGAATGTCGAGATTGGATGTTGCTTCATCAAGGATAAGCACTTCGGTTTCCTGAGCCAGTGCCCGAGCCATAACAACACGTTGTAATTCCCCACCTGATAGTGCAACTACAGGGCGATCCTGAAAACGAAGGATATCCATGGTTTTCATGGCATCTTCAACTGTTTTATTGTCATGACTTGATGGGGATGAAAAGCGGGGAATATGAGGATGGCGTCCCATAAGAACAACGTCCTTAACACGATACTCAAAATCCATGGAGAAGTGCTGAGGAACAAGGGCTAGTTTGGTAGCCAGATCCTTCCTTGAATAGGTAATCAAATGTTTGTTTTGGTATTTGATTGTTCCGGTGGAAGGCTTAAGGGTTCCTATTAGCAGCTCCAGAAGGGTGGATTTTCCGCTTCCGTTGCCACCGATTACGCCATAGAATTTTCCACGGTTCAATTGTAAATGAATATTTTTTAATACAGGGGAGTTGCGGTATGCAAACGAAAGATCAGTGAGCTGAAAAAGAGGTGTATCACTCACGAATTTAAGGCAAGTTGTTTTTTGCGGAAAATATAACAGAAAAATGGCCCGCCAATAAGTGAGGTAAGAACTCCAATGGGGATTTCCGATGGTAACCAGGCACGGGTAATAGTATCAGCGCAAAGGAGCAGGGTGGCACCGCCTAAAAAGCAGGCAGGAAGTAATACTCGATTATCGGGCCCTAGTATCATGCGCATAAGGTGAGGAATAATAAGACCAATAAATCCTATAATGCCCGATACTGAAACACAGATAGCAGTGATAAGAGATGCACAGACCAGCAGCATTTTTTTGACGCGGCCGCTATCTACCCCCAAGGTGCTTGCGGTACGCTCACCGAGTGCCATGACATTCAAATCACGTGCAAAATAAAGGGTAAATAACAGACCCGGAAAAACTATCACTGAGGTGGTCAACACATCACCCCAGGTTCTCCCGACAAAACTGCCCATAAGCCAGAAGATGATGATGGAGACTTGCTCGTCTGCCAGATATTTTATAAATCCGATACCTGCAGAAAGGATGGCGGCAATAATGACCCCTGAAAGGATAAGAGTATTTGAGGAGAGTCGGTTGTCAGTTGATGCAAGAGAGAAGACACCAATAAGTGTGGCCATGGCTCCAATGAATGCAAAGATGGGAATGGAGAACCAGGTAGGGATCGTAATACCCAAAATTGTTAAAATAATTACAAGCGATGCGCCAAAGGCAGCACCAGAGGAGATACCCAGAGTATAAGGATCGGCCAATGGGTTTAAGAGAATGGCCTGAAATACTGCTCCTGCTACTGCAAGTCCGCCGCCAACGAGAGCTGATGTAAGAATACGGGGAAGGCGAACTTCCATGACAACAAAGGGAAAGGTGGGATTGATGGTGCTTGTCATATGGCCGGGGAGCTGAGACAAGAGAATATCGATAACTTCCAGAGGGGTTATTTTCAAGAAACCCATTCCGGTTGCCGCAATAATTGCCGCACAGAGAATGATAAATAAAAGGCCAATAAAGAAAAGTGGTTTTGAACCGGTCATAATGCGTTTATGGATAAATAGAAGTGTATAAAAATAACTGAAAAATAATAGCTGAGAATATGATTTTTGTCAATTATCATATTTTGTAAAAGTTTATTACTCTGGAAATGGAATCCATGGCCTGTTACAGCTAAAAGATGATACACTTAATGTCTAAGTCTGTAAAAAAAACAAATATTTGAATGGAGCTGTTATGAAACGAATTACTTTGTTATTTTTTGTTGGTCTAGTCTCAATTGCACTGTCCGGATGTGGGTATAATACCCTGCAGGTACAGGAAGAAGGAGTTTTTAAGGCATGGGCTGATGTTGAGTCTACTTTACAGCGTCGTGCAGACCTGATTCCAAATCTTGTGGAAACAGTGAAAGGCTATGCTAAGCATGAGCAGGAGACATTGCAGGCGGTTGTTGATGCCAGAGCAAAGGCCGGTTCAATGCAGATTTCAGCAAAGGATCTAAACAATCCTGCCGCCATGCAGCAGTTCACGGCAGCACAGGGTGGGCTTAGCTCTGCTCTTTCCAAATTAATGGTGGTGGTGGAGCGTTATCCTGATCTGAAAGCAAATCAGAATTTTCTTGATCTGCAGAATCAGCTTGAAGGCACAGAGAATCGGATTAATGTGGCTCGTCAGCGTTATAATGCTGCTGTTTCAAGTTTTAATGGTTCTGTTCGGAAATTCCCAGCAAGCCTCACCAACAAATTCTTACTTCAGTTAGAGCGTAAAGAGTATTTTAAAGCAGAAGAGGGCGCTAAAGTTGTTCCCAAGGTGACATTCTAAGCTATGCAATTAATTTTACAGCATTTTCTGCCTAAGTTCGTTTCTTTTTTATTTGCTTTTGGATTGCTGTTCTGTTTAGTCTCGCCTCTTATTGCACTTGAAGTTCCACGGCTTTCAGGGCGGGTAAATGATACGGCCGCAATGCTTTCCCTGCAAACTCAAGCAGAGCTTGAAAGAATGCTTGAACAGTTTGAAGCAACAGATTCCACACAAATTGTACTGCTCACTATTCCGACCCTTAAAGGAGAAGTTTTAGAAGACTTTTCCCTGAAGGTGGTTGAGGCATGGAAAATTGGTCAGAAAGGCACGGATAATGGTGCTTTGCTGCTTATTGCACGTGATGAACGAAAGCTTCGTATTGAAGTTGGATATGGACTTGAGGGAAGCCTGACAGATCTTGTTGCCGGACGTATTATAAGTGGAGAAATTGTTCCCCTTTTTAGAAGCGGACAAATGGATGCAGGGATTCGGGCTGGTATTGTTGACATGATTAATGCCGTGAAGGGTGAATATACACCAAGTGCAGCAGCTCCAGAACAAAATAAGGAGAGTGATCCTTATGGACTGATTTTGCTACTTATTTTTGCCTTTTCTTTTATCGGACGTGCTTTTCATAAGAAGAAAAAGGTGGCTGCCATTGTCGGGGGAATTGCGTCACCCGTGCTTGGTGTGCTGTTTTTGCCCCAAATGGGATTGTGGTTATTAGCTCTGATTCCGGTCGGTATTTTTGGTGGCTTATTCGTGAGTTCTATGTCGTCTGGTGGCGGAGGTGGAGGGTTTTATATGGGAGGAGGTGGCTTTGGTCGATCTTCTGGAGGATTTGGTGGTGGATTTAGTGGTGGTGGCGGTGGCTTTGGTGGTGGCGGTGCATCTGGAGGATGGTAAACAATGAAAATTAAATCTATGGCTCAAACTTTTTTCAGCAAAGAAGAACAAACACGCATTCGTGATGCGGTACACCGGGCAGAACTAAAAACTTCCGGTGAACTTGTCCCTATGCTGGTGTGTGAAAGCCATTCCTATCCACTTGCAGCCATCCGGGGCGCTGCTCTTGCTGCATTACTTACAGCACTTCTTGCAACTCCTTTGATTGCTGAAATGTTCTGGCTTGAATCCAGTAATCTTTGGGTGTTCTTAGGGCTTTTCACTCCAATTTTTCTTGCCGTTCAGTTTCTTGTTACCAGCTATCCACGATTGAAGCGTTTGTTTCTTTTTGCTGATGAGATGGACACAGAGGTCCAAAATTCTGCATTTGCTGCATTTTTTACCGAAGAGCTTTACAAGACAAAGGATGCAAATGGAATTCTGATTTTTATTTCACTTCTTGAACGCCGTGCCTGGGTCATTGCAGATAGCGGTATCAGTGAACGTATCCCCTATGAACGGTGGGAGGAAGCTGTGGCTGTTATAACTAACGGGATTCGTAAAAAGAAACAGTGTCAGGCTCTATGTGAGGCAATTAAGATGATAGGAGATATCCTGGAAGGTGAGTTCCCTGTTCAAGATGGTGATATAAATGAATTGCATGATCTTATAATTCGTTGATCTTGCAGAAAATGTTTACGCTTGAACAGAGGAATAATAAATTTTGGAACCGTCCCCCTTCAGCTGTGACGCACAAAGATTTTTTCTAACCTAGTCCTGGGCTGCAAGGAAATCGTAAAAAAAGTTTTTCGCGATAAAGTCATAGACATTCAAACGCCAATATTGTAGGGTAAATTATCCGCAATTCCTTACAATGGTGTTTTGCATGCCGATATCAAAAGCCGTAAAAATTGAACAATGTGGTCGCCAATTCACGAATCATGAAATTGACGAAATTATAGAGACCATAAAAGAATTCCCAAATCTAAGTCAAACAACACTGACAGAAACAATTTGTGAACACCTCGAGTGGTTTACCGCCACAGGACGCTATAAAAAAGATGCCTGCCTCAAGCTCTTAAAAAAAATTGAGACTACTGGTGCTGTTAAACTTCCCCCCAGACGTACACGCCCTAAAACAAAAACTGCCCACCC
Organism: Desulfocapsa sp.; assembly: GCA_022712975.1. Classification (GTDB taxonomy): domain Bacteria; phylum Desulfobacterota; class Desulfobulbia; order Desulfobulbales; family Desulfocapsaceae; genus Desulfocapsa. Next base: position 25 of record JAFLJO010000087.1, on the reverse strand, counting down.
CAATATATTATCAACTCAGCGACCT
>JAFLJO010000126.1 GCA_022712975.1 Desulfocapsa sp. | reverse complement strand
GTTCAGCAATGTCTTTTTTGGCTTCAAAGGCCAGGGTTTTTGCAAAATCTTCCATGTCTCACCTCGTTCAGGATGAAAATCTCACCTAACTGCTTGACAGCCGTTTTCTATCAGATGATTATAACGTGTCGAGACACGAGTTGCATCATTAATTGTAAGTATTCGGGTTGAACCCAGAAACAACCCAAACCACTGAGTTGTAAATGTTTGGCATGGCTTCATATTCGTGTAAGCGAGCTGGCGTAGCATATTGGTCATATGTGAGCCAGCCCGATCGCGCGAAGATGAAGTCATGCCAAATATTTACCATTAATTAAACATGAGCCATATGGGATCAATAGACTTTAATAACGATTTGCCGGCCAGAATTAAAGAACAGGCCGATATTGTGCAAGTCATTGGGGAATGCGTTGAGTTAACACGGGCAGGGGTTCGTTTTCTTGGCCGTTGTCCCTTTCATAACGAGAAAACACCCTCGTTTTCCGTGCATCCGGGACAGCAATTTTTCCACTGCTTCGGTTGCGGCGCATCCGGAGATGTTTTTGAGTTTCAAATGAAGTACCACAATCTTGATTTTCCAACTGCCATGAAAGAGCTGGCAGGGAGGTATAATGTCGAGATTCCTGAACGACCTCAATCTTCCGAAGAGCGTGAGAAAAGTCGCAAGCGGAAGGCAATGTACGCCGTGAACGAGAAGGCTGTTACCATTTTCCGCAAGACTTTAATCGATTCTGACCAGGCAAAGGCAGCCAGACAGTACCTTATAGATCGGCAGATTCCCATGGATATTCAGGAACGATTTTCCTTGGGGTATGCGCCATCCCCTGATACGGCAGGTTGGAATTTCTTACGGAACCAGCTGACTAAAGATGAACAGCAGGTTGCCATTGAAGCGGGTTTGCTGGTCACAAAAGAAAAGGGTGGAACGTATGATAGATTTAGGGACAGGGTTCTTTTTCCAATTTACGACAGGCGGGGAAAGGTCATTGGTTTTGGCGGTAGGATTATAGGTGATGGTCAGCCAAAATATATGAACTCGCCTGAAAGTCTGGTGTTTCACAAATCCAGCTCTTTGCTTGGTTTGTTTCAGCAGGGAGATGCTATCAGGCGCAGAAAGCAGGCAATTCTGGTGGAAGGCAATTTTGATTTGGTATCACTTGTTGTTCATGGTTGTCCCAATGTTGTAGCTCCACTGGGAACAGCACTTACCGCGCAGCAGTTGAAAATGCTGAAAGGATATGCAGAAGAATGTGTGCTGCTCTTTGATGGTGATACAGCAGGAGTGAAAGCTGCCATACGTTCGGTTCCCTTGTTTTTAAGCGAACAAGTGGCAGGGAAAGTTGCACTTCTTCCCACCGGACATGACCCGGATACTTTTATTCGGGAGGAAGGATTGGAAGCATTAAACAAGCTCCTCGATCAGGCTTTGCCACTGCCTGAGTTTGCCTTGAAACAGCTGGTTGACGAGCACGGCACCACACTTGACGGGAAAAGAAAAATTATTGCCGAGTTACAACCTCTGATCAGGGCTGCAAGCTCAAAGCTTCAACGTTCGCTGATGCTGTCTCATTTTAGTGAAACAATCGGTATTTCTGCATCGGAGCTGGCTGCTTCCATGCCACCTGTTGCAGAGTCTTTGCCTCCACCACCTGTTGAATATAAAAAGCAGAGACCTCCAGAGCAGTTAACTCCTTTATCCTCCTCCCAAAGACGGTTGGTGTCCCATATGGTGCTCTATCCTGCTTCCGTTGGAGAGTTAGAAAAAGCAGGACTGAGAGAGTGTCTTTGTGGAACCATTGGTGAAGTGTTATTGTTGCAGTTGCTGGCATTACTTGAACAGACAGATTGTGTGGAACCGGAAGAGCTGTTGGGTATGTTGCCAAAAGGGGGAGAACGAGTGCTGGTCTCTGATATCCTTTTAACTTCAGCATCCCCCAACTCTGGCTTGAGTTATCAGGGAACAAGTGAAGAGTTGAAAGAGCTTCTCTTGTGGCTCGAAAAGGAGCGTTTGGAGCAGGAATCAAAGAAACTGGAAGTGCAAATCGCCACTTGTGGAGTGACAAATAATCAGGACGAGTTGCTGCAGCTGGTTACACGAAAGAACATCGTTAATAATCGTCTCCAGGATCTTCGCCAGAAAAATAGTCTTTGGCATAATTAATATGAGACATGTGTGGTTTTTTTTGAATCTATTTAAGTGTTCGACTATGTGCTGAATTTGTCGAAATAGACTGCTGTTTTTGGAGTTTTACTTACGTCCTGTATAATTCACAGAAAGTATGTCCTGTTTTCCGTTTTTCGTTTTCTTGAAAATCATGAATAGTTGCTAATTCTCCTTTTTTTTTAATTATTTAACGTGAAAAGATTGTATAAGCTCTTAAGTTTGATATAGTGCGTAGGAAAATATAAGGGAATTGCAGATGTAATGATGTGGTAAAGTTGTATTTTTTGCCTGCCCATGGGGGATGTGGGAAGTCAGGAGGGTGTGATGGCAGATGGTGGAAAGATGAAAAGAGCTGGTGCAGATCAAGTAGATGCTGGTGTGCCTGATTTGACCGGTACCTTTAAATCTGGAGAAAAAGTAAGTCCTGTAGGTCTTCCTGATGGCGTGAATGACGATAGGCGTAATCCTCGGATAGGGGATCGTCGAAAAGGCTTTTTTACCGATCGAAGGACTGGGCAGCGTCGTCTCGCCAGAAGTCCCAAGCGTGCCACCGAGCATGCTGTTGATCCAATGTCAATGTATATGCGTGAGATGGGGACGCTGACTATGCTTACCCACAAGGAAGAAGTGGAACTTGCCCGGATGATGGAAGAGGGGTTGCTTCAAGTTCAAAACGCTGTACTTGCAACACCTCTTGCTATTGAGGCTCTTCAGGAAATTGCTGCTGAGCTTAGGGCTGGTACCATAGAGATTTTTAATATTGTACGGGGAATCCAAGACACCGACACAGCACTTGTTGAGAAAGAAAAAAAGAGATTTCTCGACAGGGTCGATACGGTAATGGAGCTTGAAGAAAAACGACTTGTCCTTCAGCAGGAATTTATTGACTGTCAGGGGGATCCCCAAAAGAGTGAAAAAATAAGTACACAGATGATGAAGCTTGGTTCTGATATCTCGCAATTATTCAGTGACCGCGTTGTTTGTACCCGTTGCATTAATGGGGTCGCCTCAAACTTGAAAGATCTGTTAAAGCGTTTCAGACGGATACGGGTTGAAGTGTTGAAAGCACAAAAACTTGTAGCAGCAGCAGAAGGTGGCAAGGCGGAGATGAGTTCCAAGGAGCTGGATTTTCATATTGGTATGCAGATGCAAGAAGGACTAGGATTTGGCTACCTGGCTCTTAATACTGTTATTCATGAGATGGAAATCGGGCGTGATATTCATAAGGAGGCCAAGGAATCACTGGTACGTGCAAACCTTCGTCTGGTGATGTCTGTATCCAAAAAATTTGTTAATCGGGGGCTTCAATTCCCGGATCTTATTCAGGAAGGGAATATAGGTTTGATGAAAGCCGTAGAGAGATTTGATTATCACCGTGGGTATAAATTCAGTACCTATGCTACCTGGTGGATTCGTCAATCCATTACTCGTGGTATTGCAGATCAGGGACGGACTATTCGTCTTCCTGTTCATATGATTGAAACCATTAACCGCTTGCTTCGGGTGTCCAGGGACTTTGTTCGTGAAGAGAATCGTGAGCCAAGTCCTGAAGAGATGGCAGAACAGCTTGGGACTGATGTTGAGAAGGTTAAAGCTGCCCTTAAAACTGCCAAAGATGCCATATCACTTGATACTCCGGTTGGCAATGATGAAGAGGCATTCCTGGGTGATTTTATCGAAGATTATTCCAGTATAGATCCCCATGAAGCTTCAATGGTGGAGAGTTTAAAAGAATGTCTCAGCAAGGTGATGTCTTCTCTTTCACCCCGTGAGGCGAAGGTGGTTCGCATGCGTTACGGCATCGATGTAGGATGTGACCACACACTTGAAGAGGTCGGGAAATGTTTTGCGGTAACCAGGGAACGTATTCGTCAGATTGAAGTTCAGGCTATTAAAAAATTGAAGCACCCGTCGAGAGTGGACGAATTACGCGTATTTATGACTGATTGATTTTGGTTTTCATGTAGTTATTCTCCCGGACTTCTGTCCGGGATTTTTGTTTGGTATGTAGTAAAAGGTGAAACGTTAAAAAGAACAATATGTCAGAACCTAGCGTAATTGATTGGATGGCCTTAAGTTTTGTTCCCGGTCTTGGGAGCAAGGGAATACGTCAATTGGTGGCTCGTTACGGAAGCCCGAAAGAGCTTTTTGCTGCTTGCGCAAATGGGCAGGGAAACACAAGTTCTATTCGAAAAAATGTGTTTGCCGGCTTGTCAAATCCCAATCCCCTTCGTGAAAAGGCAAGATCCCAACTGAAGAGAATGGTGGCTGGCGGGGCAAAAGTGCTCTGTCCAGACGATGCACATTACCCGGAGTCTTTAAAAGAAATTGCTGATCCTCCCGCTGTTTTATATGTGCAGGGGCGTGTCGAGTTGCTCGATTCTTTGTGTCTTGCCATGGTGGGTTCCCGTGCAGCAACGGCTTATGGAAAACGATGCAGTTTTACCCTGGCTCGTGATCTCGCTGATTCGGGAATGACTGTGGTTTCCGGCTTGGCCTCAGGGATTGACAGTGAAGCTCATGCCGGGGCATTGTCTGTTCAGGGGGCAACCATTGGAGTTCTTGGTTGTGGGCTGGATGTTGTGTATCCAAGACATAACCACAAATTGTATGACAGGCTACGCAGGGAAGGACTGCTTGTTACCGAGTACCCACTTGGAACAAAACCCGATGGCTTTCGTTTTCCGGCCAGAAATCGGATTATCTCAGGCTTGAGCCGTGGAGTTGTGGTGGTAGAGGCTGCAAGAAAATCCGGATCTCTTATTACTGCTGAGATGGCACTCGATGAGGGGCGTGATGTTTTTGCAGTTCCTGGTCAGATTGACTCTTTAAAGAGTGACGGAACTCATTGGTTATTGCAACAGGGAGCAAAACTGGTACAATCAGCCAAAGATATCCGTGTAGAAATTGATGCTGGCTGGAGTGGTGAAACGTTTGCAAAAAATTCCGAAGAAAACGCTGTCAGGCTAACACTTGATCCTGTGGCGAGTGAGTTACTTGCCGGTATTGATGTCTATCCATGTTCTCGCAATGAGTTGATTGCGGCCTCAGGTCTTGGGTCTGCCAAAATATCTGAATTATTATTGCTGCTTGAACTGGGAGGGCTGATTGAGATTTTGCCGGGTGATGAAATACGACGTATTGTTTAATTAATTAGTGATAACATGACAGTGATAAAATGAGGAAAAATGATGCTTGAAATACAATTTGCTCCATCAATTCTCTCTGCCGATTTTACAAGACTTGGCGAAGAAATAGCAGCTGTTGATCAGGCCGGTGCTGAAGTAATACACATAGATGTGATGGATGGTCATTTTGTGCCAAATATCACCATTGGCCCGCTTGTTGTCAGGGCGGCCCGTAAAGCCACGAAAAAGATCATAGATGTTCATTTAATGATCAGTGACGCTGACAAGTACATTGATTCCTTTGCTGCTGCAGGAGCCGACTGGATAACTGTTCATGTTGAGGCCTGTACCCATCTGCATCGAACGGTCGGTCGGATTAAAGAACAGGGAAAAAAGGCAGGTGCTGTTTTAAACCCTGCAACACCGCTGTCGAGTCTTGATTATATCCTGGAAGATTTGGATCTTGTAATGCTTATGAGTGTGAACCCAGGTTTTGGCGGTCAGTCGTTTATAGAATCAACTCTACGAAAAACAGACAGTCTCAAAAAAAGAATAGATCAGCTTGGCTTGAATATTGGTATTGAAATCGATGGCGGAATAAGTCCTGAAACCATTGGTCGTGTGGCAGAGTCTGGTGCCAACATATTTGTGGCAGGGTCTGCTATTTATGGATGTGATGAATATGCTCCTGTTATTGCTGAGATGCGAAATCTTGCCGAGGAAGGTAAGGCAAAAAGAGGATGAGGATACTCTATGTCAAGCAAGTGGCAATCCATATATGATTGTAAGGCTTATGCTATTCTAAAACGTTTAGCGGCAACCCCCTTTGATCTTAGTGCAGAAAAAGCGCTGACACCTGAGCGTCTGCAAAAGTTTTTCTGTAAGGGGAGTGCTTTTGATTTGCTCTATGGATGTCAGCGAGTCACAACAGAAGTACTGGATGCCTTACAATCTCTTGCTGATGAGTGCGATCTGTCCAGGCAGTTTGGCAAGATGCGGGCTGGTGATGTTATGAACCGTCTGGAGAATTTTCCCTCTGAGGAACGACAGGTTCTCCATACCTCCTGCCGTGATATTTTCTCAAGGAATCCCATCTGTGAACCTGCAACGAATCAGGCAAAAGCTGAGCTTGTAAAGCTGAAAGCTTTTCTTGAGGAATTAGATAAGGGAACCATTTGTAATGCGCGTGGACAATCATACAACACGCTCGTTCATATTGGAATCGGTGGTTCAGATCTTGGACCAAGGGCAATTTACGAGGCATTGCTTCCCTATAGAAGAAAAGATCGGGTAGTTCATTTTATCGCAAATGTTGACCCCGATGATTCCGCCGCAGTCCTTGAAAATGTGGATCTTTCAAGAACCCTGGTACTGGTGGTGTCCAAAAGCGGAACGACTCTTGAGACGCTTAGCAATGAAACTCTGGTTCGTACAGCATTAGAAGATGCAGGTCTTGATCCTGCACGTCACTGTCTGTCTGTTACCGGGGAGTCTAGTCCCATGGATAATCCCAATCATTACCTACGTTCCTTTTATTTGTATGATTATATTGGAGGACGCTTCAGCTCAACTTCAATGGTCGGAGCTGTGATGCTTGGCTTTGCCCTTGGTTACGAACAGGTTCTTGAATTTCTACAGGGTGCGGCTAGTCTTGATGAGGCGTCAACTGAGAAAGACATTCGTTCTAATCCCGCGCTGTTGCTAGCACTGCTCGGCGTGTGGAATCATACTTTTCTGGGAATGTCTACTGTTGCCATACTTCCATATAGTCAGGCTTTACATAGATTCCCGGCACATCTTCAACAGTGTGATATGGAATCCAACGGAAAGTCAGTTCAGCGTAATGGCGAGCCGCTACAGATAAAGAGTGGGCCAATTATATGGGGAGAACCTGGAACCAACGGGCAGCACGCTTTTTATCAGTTACTCCATCAGGGAACAGAAGATGTGGCAGTGGAGTTTATCGGTTTTAGAAAGAGCCAACGTGAAAAAGACATACAGCTCAAGGGCAGTAGTTCTCAACAGAAACTGATCGCAAATCTCCTTGCCCAATCCATGGCATTTGCCGTAGGAAAAAATGACAATAACCCCAATAATCGATTTCCAGGGAATAAAGCCAATACCATTCTTATGGGTGATAAACTGACACCTGAAAGTATGGGGGCACTCCTTGCATTGTATGAGGCCAAAATTGTATTCCAGGGCTTTTGCTGGAATGTAAATTCCTTTGACCAGGAAGGTGTTCAGCTGGGAAAAGTTCTTGCTGGTGAAATTCTTTCTGCCATGGACGAAAAAGATGATGGAAAAACACTTGCAAAGGCGTTCCTGACAACGGCAGGGATAAAATAAAATTTTTCATTGAATAAAACTGAATATTCATTCATTCTTCCGTGCGGCCGGTTGCGTTTTTTGTTGACAAAGATACTGTTCAGAGATATCTTCTCACGCTGAATGACTATTCAATAGTGTACGTTTCATAATCTGTTGTTTTTATCATAAGCGTTGGTAGAAAATCAGGCAGCAGGGGATGAGCGGTTTCAGTCTCTGACTGTCAGTTTTTGAAGCAAACGCTTTTGATGTGTATATTCTGGTAAAGGTTGAAGTATAACAGTAATTTTAAGGAGGAAACTTCATGGCAAAGCATGAAACACCCCTGTTGGACGAACTTGAAAGTGGCCCGTGGCCAAGCTTCGTTACCGACATTAAGCGTCAGGCGGAGAAAAACCCGGATTGTTGGGATATTCTTGGTCTGCTCGAACTGTCTTTCAAAGAGAGAATCACCCACTGGAAACACGGCGGAATCGTTGGTGTGTTCGGATATGGTGGTGGTATTGTTGGTCGTTATTGTGATGTTCCCAAGCAGTTTCCAGGCGTTGAACACTTCCATACCGTTCGTGTAAATCAGCCAGCATCCAAGTACTATTCCACAGAGAATCTTCGCGCACTTATGGCTCTCTGGGATAAACATGGTTCCGGTATGACCAACATGCATGGTTCCACTGGTGATATTATTCTCCTTGGTTGTCGCACAGAGGCTCTTGAGCCTTTCTTCTGGGATCTAACCCATGAATTGGGACAGGATCTTGGTGGTTCCGGGTCCAACCTTCGTACTCCTGCCAACTGTCTCGGACAGTCTCGCTGTGAGTGGTCATGCTATGATACAGAAGAACTGTGTCATCATCTGACCATGCATTACCAGGATGAGATTCATCGTCCTGCATTCCCTTACAAGTTTAAATTCAAATTCTCCGGCTGTTCAAACGACTGTGTCGCAGCTATTGCCAGATCCGACTTCGCTGTTATTGGCACGTGGAGAGATGACATCCGCATCGATCAGGTAGCAGTAAAAGAATATGTTGCCGGAAAACATCCAGCCAATGGTGGATCCTACATTGGCGGTGACTGGGATGCCTTTAGCATCAAAAAAGAAGTTCTTGATCTCTGCCCCACCGAATGTATGTGGATGGAAGGTGATGAGCTGAAAATCGACAACGCTGAGTGTACCCGTTGTATGCATTGCATCAACGTTATGCCTCGTGCACTTCGTCCAGGTGCTCATGGGGGTGCTTCCATCTGTATTGGTGCAAAAGCTCCTATTCTTGATGGTGCTCAGTTTGCAACTCTTATTATTCCTTTCATGGAAGTTTCTGCTGAGAACGAGTTCGAGAATGTTATCGATGTTATTGAAAACGTTTGGGACTGGTGGATGGAAGTTGGTAAAAACCGTGAGCGTATTGGTGAGACCATGCAGCGCGTTGGCTTGCCCACTTTTATTAAGGTTATGGGACTTGATCCAATACCACAGCATATTAAAGAGCCTCGTTCAAATCCATATGTCTTCTGGGAAGAAGAAGAAGTACCTGGTGGTTTCGAACGTTGTGTCGATGATTTCCGTAAGCGTCACGCAGCTTAAGAAAAATAATCGAGTAGAAGAACGATAAACTCGAGTACATATTCAAGGAGGATATAAATATGGGTTACGATCCAGAAAATCCCATGGCGGACAGGATTACAGACATTGGTCCCCCACATTATTCAAAATTCCATCCCCCGGTTATTGCAAAAAACAAGGGGAAATGGCTCTGGCATGAAATTACTCAACCTGGTGTTCTTGTACATAAGGCGGAGTCTGGAGACGAGTGCTGGACCGTACGTGTTGGTGCTGCCCGTTTGATTTCTACACAGCTTATTTATGAGATGTGTGATATTGCAGATGCCCATTGTGACGGATATCTACGTTTCACTACCAGAAATAACGTCGAATTCATGGTAGATGATAAAGCTAAAGTTCAGCCTCTGCTTGATGATCTTGCATCACGCAGCAACAAGTTCCCAGTAGGTGGAACCGGAGCCGGTGTAACCAATATCGTCCATACTCAAGGGTGGGTACATTGTCATACTCCAGCAACTGATGCATCCGGTGTTGTAAAAGCCGTTATGGATGAGCTGTTTGATTACTTTGTAACCATGAAACTTCCTGCACAGGTTCGTATCGCACTTGCCTGCTGTCTGAACATGTGTGGTGCTGTACATGCTTCCGATATCGCCATCCTTGGTGTCCATCGTAAGCCACCCATGATTGATCACAGTCGTATCACAGGTGTTTGTGAACTTCCACTTGCCATCGCTTCCTGTCCTCTCGGAGCTGTTAAACCAGCTAAAGCTGAGGTTGACGGAAAAACGATCAAGACTGTTAAAGTAAATAACGATCGTTGTATGTACTGTGGTAACTGTTACACCATGTGTCCTGCAATGCCTCTTGCTGATCCTGAAGGAGACGGAATTGCGATCCTTGTTGGTGGTAAAGTTTCCAACTCCAGATCGGCTCCTAAATTCTCCAAACTGGTTATTCCATTCCTGCCAAACACCCCGCCACGCTGGCCTGAGACTGTTGAAGCAGTAAAGAATATTCTGGAGACCTATGCTGGAGATGCTAGAAAATACGAGCGCATCGGTGAGTGGGCTGAGCGTATCGGTTGGGAGAAGTTCTTTGAAAAATGTAATATCCCCTTTACCATAAAGTCTGTCGATGATTATCGTTTGGCTTATGAAACCTGGCGTACTACTACTCAGTTTAAGTACACCAATGCAATCAAGTAATTGACCTACTGTGTTGCAGTCGGAGGCTTTGGCTTCTGACTGCAACTTTTTGGCCACTTGCCTGATAAAATTTTTCTTTGAGGAATATGTGTTATGGGAATGAGCGATGAAGAAATTCAAGCTGCAATGATTGAAAAAGCTACAAAATCTCCGAAAGCACAGCTTTATATAAAAGATTTCTATAAATGCGATCCTGACACCAAGCCTCGCATGATTAAAAATCTGGCCAATGACCTGGTGAAAAAAGGAGAACTTATGTTCTGGTCCTCTGGTTCTACCACTATGTATGCCCGTCCAGATCGTATCAAAAATGAAGAGGGAGATTCGGGTGTAAACTAGGCCTGTATTTTGTCTCATACTTTATTTTTGAGAAAAAAAGGTACATAACTCTTTTAGGTTATATACCTTTTTTGCGTTTATGGATAATGTACTTTACTTGAATTCGACAGGCTCCACGAATAATGATGCGTATAATCTAGCTGTAAAAGGTGCTGTGCATGGCTTTGGAGTCCTTTCTGACACTCAATCTGCAGGTAAGGGGCGGCTAGGTAAGAACTGGGTCTCTCCTGCTGGTACTGGCCTGTACTGTTCCATTGTTATTCGGCCAAATCTTTCTTTTACTGAATTTCCAAAACTGACACTTACTGCCGGACTTGCTCTCTGTACTGCTGTCCAAAGTTTCCTTCCTGATATTAATTTTGGTTTGAAATGGCCCAATGACCTCTACTGTCTTAGACATAAATGTGGAGGTATCCTGGTTGAATCATCAACACCCAATTGTCCGGATGAAGAATCTTTTGTTGTGGTTGGGATTGGAATCAATGTAAATACCCAACTTGACGAATTTCCGCTCGAACTTCAGCAGAAGGTTACATCACTTCATATTCTAAGCGGAGAAATATACAATATTAAAGATTTGTATCAAAAAATTCGAGCTTCATTGCTTGAGCATGTGTATATCCACGAAAACAGAGGGTTTGAAAAAATTTTACATGAATGGCGCAAACGGGATGTGTTATTTGAAAAAGAAATGCAGTGGGTGACGCATGATAAAGAAGTCATTACTGCCCGTGGAATGGGACCTGATGAAAACGGCCACCTATTGGCAATAGATAGTGATGGGAAAATCCATGAGATTCTATCGGGGGATGTACAGCAGGCTACGAATGGAGAACAGTGAACCGCAGAAGTAAAAGCATTAAAAGCTGATCCTCTACTTATTATCTTCTGCGGTTCGGTGTTCTATTCTTTAGTATCTGTAGTACTCAGGTTTATATGGTCCTTCTACAGGAACGCCAATATAATCCGCCTGCTCTTTGCTCATGGTGGTCAGATGCACACCAATCTTCTTAAGGTGCAGTCTTGCAACTTTCTCATCTAGCTGTTTTGGCAGGAAATAAACCTTGTTTTCATACTTGTCTGAATTCCCCCACAATTCAATTTGTGCAAGAACCTGATTAGTAAAAGAATTACTCATAACAAAACTTGGATGGCCTGTGGCGCAACCAAGGTTGACCAAACGACCTTCAGCAAGAACAATGATTTTCTTTCCATCGGGAAAGACTACATGGTCAACCTGTGGCTTAATGTTCTCCCATGGGAGGTCTTTTATGCCGGCAATATCTATTTCTGAATCAAAGTGTCCAATGTTACAAACAATAGCTTCATTGGGCATCTGCTCCATATGAGCTCTTGTAATGACATTCAAGTTTCCAGTACAGGTGACATATATATCACCAACAGAGGCTATCTCGTCCATGGTGACAACCTGGTATCCTTCCATGGCAGCCTGAAGGGCACAGATTGGATCAACTTCAGTAACATATACGGTGGCACCCATCCCGCGAAGAGCCTGTGCGCATCCTTTGCCAACATCTCCATATCCCACAACCACTGCTTTTTTACCGGCGATCATAACGTCAGTTGCACGTTTGATCCCGTCGATCAGAGACTCGCGGCATCCATACAAGTTATCAAATTTTGATTTGGTAACAGAGTCATTGACATTAAAAGAAGGGCACATAAGTCTGCCATCACGAGCCATTTCGTTGAGACGATGAACCCCGGTGGTGGTTTCCTCTGAGATACCCTTGATAGCTTTCATCTCTTCCTTATATTTCTCATGCATGATGAGGGTAAGATCTCCTCCATCATCAAGGATCATATTGGGACGCCATCCGTCAGGGCCAAAAATGGTCTGATCAATACACCACCAGAATTCCTCTTCACTCTCGCCTTTCCAGGCGAAAGTAGGAATACCAACATTTGCCATCGCAGCAGCAGCGTGATCCTGGGTGGAAAAAATATTGCATGATGACCACCTTACTTCTGCGCCTAGATCAAGCAGTGTTTCCATAAGCACTGCAGTCTGAATGGTCATATGGAGACAACCTGCAATGCGTGCTCCTTTTAGTGGTTGGGAATCATGGTATTCTGTACGAAGTGCCATGAGTCCCGGCATTTCAACTTCTGCAATTTTAATTTCTTCCCGGCCCCATTTTGCAAGGGACATATCGGCTATTTTATAATCGCTCATTATTGTTTCCTTTTGTGTATACGTTGAAAAAAAGCAATACCCGTCTGCCAAAGTGGTAGGGGTATTTATAAATTATGTGACTATCAGTTTACAGACCCGCGTCATTTTTAAGGATTTCAGCCTTGTCTGTACGTTCCCAGGTAAAATCGTCAAGCTCCCGGCCAAAATGTCCATAAGCAGCGGTTGCCTGATAGATAGGTCGCAACAGGTTAAGCTGTTGCACAATAGCTTTGGGGCGAAGATCAAAATTGCGACAAATGAGAGCAATAATTGCGTCATCATCAATTTTACCTGTACCAAAGCTGTTCACATTGATGGATACCGGTTGTGAAATACCAATGGCATAGGCAATTTGTACTTCAAGTTCTGAAGCAATTCCTGCTGAAACAATATTTTTTGCAACATAGCGTCCCATGTATGCAGAAGATCTATCAACCTTGGAAGGATCCTTACCGGAAAAAGCTCCACCACCATGCGAACCCCTCCCTCCATAGGTATCAACTATGATTTTTCTTCCGGTGAGACCACAATCCCCAACAGGCCCGCCAATGACAAAACGACCGGTGGGATTGATGAAATATTTGGTGTTTTCATCAACCATATTTTCAGGCAGAGTAGGTTTGATGATAAGTTCCATGACACCTTCCTTAAGATCTGAATGGCTGATGGATTCGTCATGTTGAGTTGAAAGAACTACTGCTTCAATTCGTTTGGGTCTCTTGTTCTCGTACTCAATTGTAACCTGGCTTTTAGCATCTGGACGAAGCCAGGGAAGCGTACCTGCTTTGCGTACATCAGCCTGACATTTGACAAGCCTGTGAGAATAGGTAAGAGGCATTGGCATAAGAACCCGGGTTTCATTACAGGCGTAACCAAACATCAGACCCTGATCACCAGCACCCTGGTCAAGATCCATTCCGCTGCCTTCATCAACACCCATAGCAATATCAGTGGACTGCTTATCGATTGAGGTTATAACTGCACAGGATTGGTAGTCGAAACCCATGTCGGAAGAATTGTAGCCAATGGATTTGATGGTGTTTCGCACAACTTCAGGCATATCAACCCAGGCACTTGTGGTTATTTCACCTGCAATAATAGCCATGCCGGTAGTGACCATGGTTTCACAGGCAACGCGTCCTGCCGGATCAAGCGTTAGAATGGCATCAAGGATGGCATCTGAAATCTGATCAGCTACCTTATCGGGGTGCCCTTCCGAAACTGACTCAGAGGTAAACAAATGATTTGACATGAAATGTCTCCGCTTAAAATGAAGAAATTTATTGTAGTTATGAAAAAAAAGAGGGGATATGATAGGCTCAATGTTTCCAGGTTTATACTATGTTAAAAATAACTGTTCAATATGACGCCGAAAGTATCTGTTGTCAAGGGTAAACACGGATTGTATCGCCCCATGGCATCAGAATCTCATTATGCCTGGCTGTAAGTTGGCTTGCTGTTTTTTGATCAGTGATTACTTTAGTCACTCGTATTTGTTTTGTTAAAAGTAAATGATGGGATTTGGGGGTGTAGGAAATGTCCATAGAGGAAGCCAGAGAAGTTTTGGCCATTGAAGAGCAGGGTCTAGCGGCAGTTCGTGAACGTATTGGAGAAGAATTTAATCAGGCAGTGGACATGATTCTCTCTTGTCCAAGCAGGGTTGTCATCACCGGTATTGGAAAATCAGGACTTGTCGGGCAAAAAATATCAGCCACTTTGAATTCAACAGGAACGCCATCCTTTTTTTTACATCCCGTTGAAGCTATGCATGGTGACCTTGGAATGGTCACTGCCTCCGATGTTGTGATAGCCATTTCCTACTCAGGAGAAACCACGGAACTCAATGGATTGCTGATTAGTTTAAAGAAACGGGGTACAACTATTATTGCCATGACAGGGGGACAGGGGTCAACTCTTGCCAGAGCCAGTGATATTGTGCTTGATATTCACATACCCCAGGAAGCCTGTCCTCTTGGCCTTGCCCCAACAAGCTCTACCACTGCAACTCTTGCCATGGGGGATGCACTCGCTGTTGTACTTTTAAGACGTAAACAGTTCCAGGCTGAAGATTTTAGGGAAAATCATCCCGGCGGTAGTCTTGGGGACAGGCTAAAAGTGAATGTAAGTGAGGTGATGTTAAAAGGAGATGCTATTCCCAGTGTTGAACAGGGAACATCGGTGGCTGAAGCTGTAACTGTTCTTAACAGAGAGAATCTTGGAGCTGTCTTAATAGTTGATGATCGTCATATTTCAGGTATTATTACAGATGGTGATGTGAGGCGGGCAGTTGCAGAGGGCAATGATCCTAAAACAGTAAAAGTTGAAGAATTTATGACTGCAGGGCCTGTCACGATTCCGGATTTTATGCAGGCGGTTGATGCGTTAAGTATTATGCAGCGGCATGAAATCACGATACTTCCAGTTGTTGGTGGGGATGATGAGCTGATCGGTATCCTGCATCTCCACAATCTACTGGGTAAAGGTGAATTTAGATTTTTAGTGTGAGGAAAAGATATGTGTCAAATGAGTGTACTGGTTCTTGAGGGGACAAATGAAGAACTGGTGATGGAAAGTGTTACCAGGCTTGAAGTAAAAGATAATGGTGTGGAAGTCAGTACTTTTTTTGAAGAACCGAAGTTTGTACCGGACGTTCACGTACAGGAAATCGATTTCCTTGGTGGAAAAGTATTTCTGGAACGGACTTTAAAAGCATAGGAGTTGTACACAAGATGAATCAACTGGAAAAATTACAGGTATTACTTCCCCATTGGATTGAACATAACCTAGGGCATGCAGAAGAGTGCAGAAAGTGGGTAACAGATGCAGAAGATAGTGATGTACAGCTAAACCTTAGCGCAGCTCTTGCAGCCATGGAGGTTGTGACAGGTCATTTGGAAAAAGCATTGGACGCTGCAGGTGGTTCTAAGGCGAATGGTGAACATGATCATCATCACCATTGAGTGATGGGTTGACCTGGAATACCAGTCGAGTTTTAGACGCGTTCTTTTACTCCTCGGAATAGAAGCTCCAACGATCATTATTTGGAGAATAGAGGTAATCCATCTGCAGGCGTAGTGGTCTTCCCCCTGTTGTTTCAGTGCATTGCATCCTAAACAGTACCTTTTCGCCGATATTTTTAAGGAATTCTATTTTTGGTGCGCTGAGTTCTGAACGGGAAGCAGACGGATAGTGTTTGAGAAATAATTTTTCGAAATTGTCTTTCAGGTAAGCTGTCTGCTTGATTAAGCGTAATCGGTGTTTTACGTCCTTAATCTGAATTTCGCTTTCATTGAGGATTGTTTGGAATTCTGCTTGTTGGGCAAATTGGCTCGTTGAAATACTTTTCCCGATACGCTGCAGGCTTTCAATAACTGCTTCTAACTTTTCTGCTTGAAGATATTTTGCCACATCCTGTTTATTTCTTATTATTTCAGCGTGCAACATAATGCGGGAAAGTTTTGTACGACTTTCTTCTGTATTTATCCGGCTCAGCAGTTTGGAATTTTCTTCAAGGAGAAGAATGGCTTTCTCATACTGGACAATGACGTCATCCCATTGTGAAGCGGCAAAAGCTTTTTTGCCCTTTTCGATAGCCATGTAGATTTTTGTTTTTGCAATATTTTCATGCAGGCTGGATGTGTCTTTCGGGTCGGGATGCTCTAACCTTGTAACAAGGTCCAGGGCTTGTTGGTAATTGTCGAAAGCAGTTTTCCATTCTCCGGCCTTGAAAGATTGGTGACCTTGATCACGAAGTGTATTGAATTTAACCTGGTATGACAGAAGTTCCAGCTGTTTAATATCCTCAGGTAATACATTCGGATCTTTTTTGGCAAGCTTTAGTGCCTTGCCAAAGTATTCTGTTGCACCACTCCAGTCTGAAAGGGTTAAGGCTTTTTCCCCAGTCTGCATGAGGCTATTAAATTTCGCCAGAGCGAGTCTTTTTCGAATCTCGGCAAGTTGAGTATCATTTATTTCATCAGTATCTTTTGCAGTATCCATTGCTTTGGTATAACTGTTTACTGCTTCATCCCAGCGTGCCACATTAAAAAAAATGTCCCCATTTTCCATGCTCTCCTTGAAAATCAGCAGGTTTTCTTTTGTGGATTTTGAAACATATTTACCGTTGTGCAGAGTATTACCGAGAAGTCCCTGACGGAGTTTTTTTGAAGATAGTATTTGTTTTATTTTTCCGACAAGTTCTTCTTTTTCGTTCTGTTGTACCATCCGTACTTCAGCGGTCAGGCTAAGTGCTTCGTCACATTGTCTCTCGGCACCCTTGAAATTGTTTGCATCCAGCAGGCGTTGACATTCTTCGTATCCTTTAGCGGCTTTTTCCAGACTGGATCCTAAAGATAAGTAGGATATAATAAGAGTGATGATTAGGGCAATGGAGCCACCCGCTAAGGCAAAGCCTAACCATTTTTTACTCACCGCTTTTGTGTCTTCAAAAAAGGTTCTTGTACCAGGTTTTTCCGTTGGTGTATCAGGTTTAAGTGATGTAGTATCAGCTAGGTCAGCCACGCTGCTGCTTGGCTCGTTTGTCGTGCTGCCTGCCGCCGCCCAGTCACCGAGAAGGTCAAAGGCTTGTTGAACCCTGTCTTTTGCCTCCTGGATCATGGGATAGTCAGATACGATTTCCTCAATAGCATTATATTTGTCCAGGGCCTGCTGTTGCTCTCCCTGCTCTTCCAGGATATCTGCCTCACGATACATTGCCTTAGCTTTGTCCATGGCTGTCTGTATCTGTTCTTCAAGCTCTTCACGACCTTCAAATGGTCCCTTTACGATCTGTAGTTCACGTGAAAGAGCTTGGAATCGTTTTTGTGTCGCAATACTATGCAGGTGACCTGTGTCAACTGGTGACGGAGGGAGAACATCCTGTTCCAGGGAAAAAGAGCTGTCAAAGTCATCATCGTCAAGAGTATCGATACTTTCAAGATTCAGTTCTTCTTCCATGGAGGCTGAAGCTGGTGTTGTATCTGAAAAATCACTACTGTCAAAGGGGAGTTGATCTTTGTGTGTATTGTACCATTCTGCTGCCTCATCATTGAATGCATTACTTTTGGAGTAGATCTCTCCTGCAATCATTTTGCCGATATGAAGGATGAGTTGCACAATGGATTTGTTATCTTCCCATGCATCACCGACACAAATGGCTGAAGAGTCAAAGTCGGGATGAAAAGTGGGGCTTTCGGGTAGACAGTTCGGAGGAAAATGGGGAAATCCGAAAGGAAGTGAAATGGATACCACATGGGTGTCGCAGGAGTAGACGTCAGTATTGCTTTCTTTACAGATTCCCTGGATCTGGTAGGTTATTGAATACCTGTCAGGTGGGTTACCTTTGTCAGGGGTTACAACAATACGATGGGTATTGGCAAAGTAATCACGTACTTCCTGAAAAACAGTTTCAAGTTGGTTGCTGGTTTTGTTCATAATAGCTTACAGGATCACTTTGAAGACACTTGTGGGCTCAAAAATGGGTTATTAAATTTAATCGAACAGAACAGATACTACGAGTATAGCAGTAACCTCTGGAAAATAAAATTTATTATTATTATAATGAAGAAAAGTTGTCTTTTTTAAGTTAGTAAAGTTTGTGATAACGTGTGGAGTAATGAAACAGTTTAAAATATTTTTTAAAATAGTTACGGATAATAATTGCCCTCTTTACGATAAAGGAGAGCTTCTCACTCTTTCTGATAAGGCACTTTTCTGTCCAGAAAATAAGGCGACCTGTCTGATCTTAGTCAGAGAGATGACGAATCTACTTTTCAGTCTTCTTGATAGTGGTGTGGTGCAGGGCGATCTGGATGAAAAGACCTACAACTGCAGCGGGTGCTCGGGGCTGATCAAATTCAAACGAATTTCAGAAGAAGAAGCCAAGCTGGATGGATTGCTTTCTTCTGACCCACCCTTAGATCCTGAGAGTGAGGCGCTGCTTGCAAGTATTTATGATTTTCCCATGATTAAGGCGATTCCAGAAGCCGATCTTAACCGGGTTGTGCGTTGTTTTAGAAAGGAACGTTTGCCCAGCAATTCCACTTTTATCATTAAGGGGCAAGACTGTTTATATCTTTATCTGATACTGTCTGGGCAAGTTGCGGTAAGTGACAACTCTTTAGTGATTGCATCATTAGGTCCTGGTGATATCTGTGGCGAAATGAGTTTTCTCGGTGGGGATATTGCCGGTGCTGATGTAAGAACTTTGACGGAAACTGTGGTTTTATCTATTTCAGGTGATGCATTCAGCAAACTTCTTGATCGTATTCCTACATTACAGCTGTTTATGTCCAAAATTCTTGTACAGCGTTTGACCCAGTCAAATGCCAGCCATTTTGATACATTTGATGCCTGCATGAGTGGTTGGATTGCCGAAATGCCTCCTGCTGAACTTTTCCAGATTTTTCATATGAATCAGAAGACGGGAGTTCTTCGTCTTGTATTACCCCAAGGGGAGGCAAAAGTTTCCTTTCGGGAGGGCTGTGTTATTAATGCTCAGTATAGGGATAAAACGAATCAGGATGCTATTTTTGATATGCTCAAGGAGAAAGAAGGACGGTATACTTTTACAACGGGACTTTCTCCTGAGGAGATGAAGGCTGCTGAGATCGGCGACTTTATGATGCTATTGATGGAGGGAATTAAAAGGGTAGACGAATCAGGTGAGGATGCGTAAATGATCCCAGGCAGCGCATATTTTAACGAACTCACCTATCCGTATAGCTCTACTATTACGGATAGGTGAGTTCGTTAAAATCTACACCACCTGGAACCATTTATAAAATTTTGCCAGGCTGAAACTTAGGAATTGGAACGTAATATGTTCATGTGTCGGAAGATTAAAGTTTCTGTGGGAATTGTTCCTGTGTAAGCTGTCAGTTACCGAATACCCAATACCTAGTACCGAATACCTTCTGCCCGCAGGGCATCATGTTTCTTAGTTCTGAAAAGGCGGGAGTTGCAAAATCTCCATAAAACTCGTCACATGGTATTCTGCTTGTAGCTTTTCATTTTTAAAACCAATAAGCCGCATTCCACATCCTGCGGAATGTTCCCGGTCAATGATGGAGTCGCCAATATAAATAGCCTCGCCCACTTCACAGTTACAATGCTCTAAAATTTCAAGCAGTGCATCTGGTGCAGGTTTTGGGCGCTTTGCATTCTCAGCTGTCATTACTTTGACAAAATAATCTTTTAATTTGAATATATCCAGAATCGGTTCCATAGTATTGGTTCGATTGGTGGAAACAGCAAGCTGGTAGCGCGGTGTACAGATATCCAGGAATTGGATCAGATCTTTTTCCATTTTCATATATTTCAAAAATGGAGCATAGCCTGTTTCCAAACGAAACTGATCAACGTCCTGAAGGTTCTGGTCGGGATAGTGACGAAAGATGTGAGGCGTTGACTCGTTGACGTTGTGGATATGGACAAATTCCAGCTCTTCATCATCCATGACCGGGTGGCCAAAGTGTTGGAGCAGAAAATTGTAGTAGGTCTGGTTGGCAAACTTGGAGTCAAACATCACTCCGTCACAATCAAATATAACGAGTTTTAGTTTCATTTCTGAAAAAGTATCCCATGCAGCCAGGTAATCCCAAAAAGAAGGAGTTGCCCATCATCTATACAGGCAGTTTTATTTGCAGAATAGTGTTCCTGTTTCGGGAGATTTCCTGCATCTAATTGTTTGCGGAAGCTATCAAGATCGTAGAGAGCCAAGACAAAGAGTTCTGTCTGCTCGTTGGTTAACTTCATTCCCTGGCGGATCATTTTATGCTGAAGCAGGGCTGCAACTTTGTCGTTAAACTTGTTGTATTCCCGTAGCTCCTGTCCCGCACTGTAATGTTCTGTCGTCTGCGCTTCTTTTTCCTGAAATCCGTGGCAATGAGGTTCTTTCAGGAGGACAAAGAATTCCTCAATAGTATTGTTGTCCTTTCGCATTGCTGCCCTGCCCATGGGGTAGGCTCTACATGCTCCGGGGCGTCCCGGATAAACCGTACAACCTGTTTTTGTTACAAAAACACAGGATGCTCGCCCATCATCCACCATGGTGAGGTAAAAACGTGGAAAGACATCTTCTGCTTCCTGTTCCTGAATTACGTAGCGTTCAAGAAATCTGCTTGAGTCGAGCTTCGATTCCTGTTTCAGGCGTAGAACATCATATGGAGTGAGTGCAAGCTCAAGTTCTCTGCAACACTCGGTGAAGCAATCCACTCCAGGATGGCAGGAGAAATGAAAGACTTCACCAGTCTCCAGCCTGTTAACAGTATCAGGGAGTTGCAACAGGCTCATCTTCCAGGATCTCTTTTTCTGGCAATAGGTTGAGCACCGGGCTGGCAATAAAGATTGATGAATAGGTACCAACCAGAACACCTAAGAGCAGTGCCAGAGCGAAATCATGGATTACAGATCCTCCAAGGAAGAAGAGGCAAAGGAGTACCATGGCAGTGGTTAACGATGTGACGATTGTTCGGCTCATCACTTCATTGATACTTTTATTAATCTGCTGTAGCAGTGATTGTTCTGACGCTTTTCGCATATTTTCACGAATACGATCAAAGACAACAACCGAGTCATTGAGTGAATAGCCAGCCAGTGTAAGCAGTGCTGTAACAATTAAAAGGGTGATTTCAACATTTAAAAGCCAGCAGATACCAAGCACTACAATAACATCGTGGAAGGTGGCTACGGCCGCGGCTATACCGAAGCGGAGGTCAAAACGCATGCCCAGGTAGATGATAACACCAAGCAGTGAAATGAAGATCGCCTGAATGGCTTTGTTTCTTAAGACGGCACTAACTGAAGACCCAATTTCAGATTGGCTTTCAAGGATAAAACCTTTTTCCGGCAAAGTCCTTTCAAGAAGTGAACTGATCTCGATGCTGTGATCGGTCACGACTTCTTTGGACTGCTTGATTTTAACAATCAGGCGATGTTCACCTTCGACTTCCTGAAGGTTGGCGTGCCTGAGGTTGTTTGCAGCAAAAACTGTTCGTACCTCATCCATTGTGAAATCGGCTGTTGCTTTGTACTGAAGCAGGGAACCACCGGAGAAATCAACACCCATGTTGGCCTTCCCTTGTGTTATCTGGAAAAAAGCAAATAGACCGATGACCACAAAGACTCCGGAAATGCCAAATGTGATGTTCCGTATCCGCATAAAGTCGAGATTCGGCTTCTTTACAAACTGCATAAAAGTAAGCTTTTTCAAAGCTCGGAAGGAGTAAAGAGTCTCGAAGATCAGTCGGGAAGCAAAGAGAGCGGTGAAAAGGTTGAAAATAATACCAAGTGAAAGGGTTATCGCAAACCCCTTGATGGGACCGGTTCCAAAAATGAACAGAGCCATGGCGGTGATGAGAGTTGTTACCTGGGAATCGAAAATGGTCCAGAATGCTTTTCTAAAACCTCCATCCACACTTGATTTAACAGATTTTCCCAGATTGTACTCTTCGCGCATTCGTTCAAAGATAAGAACATTGGCATCCACTGCCATTCCGATGGAGAGGATGATACCTGCAATACCTGGGAGCGTGAGTGTTGCGTTGAGTATCGCCAGTCCTGTAAAGAGGAATAGAATGTTCAGGATAAGGGCAATATTTGCAATGATACCCGATAATCTGTAGTAGATTGCCATGAAGGTAAGAACAATCAAAGCACCAAAGATACCGGAAGTCATACCTTTATTAATGGAATCCTGACCAAGACTTGCTCCTACTGTCATATTCTGAATAATATCAACAGGTGCAGGAAGTGCTCCAACCCGAAGAACAATGGCAAGATCCGCCGCTTCTTCATGGGTAAAACTCCCACTGACCTGGGCAGCCCCTCCCATGATTTTTTCCCGGATTACAGGGGCTGAACGAACTACACCATCAAGCACAATGGCTACTCGTTCGCCAACATTTTCTCCTGTAAGCTTGGCAAAGACCCTGCCGCCCGTTGAGGTGAAATCAATGGATACATAGGGTTCATTAAACTGATAGGATATCCGGACTTGGGCATTCTTGACCATTTCTCCAGTCATTAGAATCTGCTCCTCAAGGAGAATGGGGCGGATAATTTCTTTCCCAGTTGTGCCGTCTGTGTCTTTTTCTGTGTAGATTCTGGTACCTTCAGGGAGTCTGTTTTGGAGTGCCTTATTGAGTTTGCTTAACTCTTCCGGATCCATCCAGGTACCGTCCCATTGTCCTGCTGTACGTGATTCCTCTGCCAGAAGATCAATATTAATTCCGGCTGTATCAGCCACTTTTTTGAATTCAAGCTGGGCTGTTTCGCCAAGGAGTTTTAATGCACGTTTTGGGTCCTTTATACCAGGGAGCTGCACGACAATTTCATCCTCTCCCTGCCGGATAATAACTGGTTCAGCCACACCAAATTGATCAATCCTATTACGTATGATTTCAAGGGATTGCTCCACAGCATGGGTGTGGATAAAATCAATTTCAGAATCTTTAAGCGTTACTGTAATCTTGGGAAATGAACCATCCTTTGCATCCACCTGTATGTTTATTTCAGGCAAGTTGTCTTTTGCCACCTGGTTTACAGCAGCAACAGCACTGGAGTTTGGCAGGGTAAAAAGAACAGTCCCCGGTTCGGATTTTGTCCGAACGGCACTTATTCCCTGTTCTTTTAAAAGAGTCTTGAGTTCATTCGAGGCAAGCTCAAGGGAATGCTCCTCGGCTTTGTCGAGATTAACCTTGAGAACAAGATGCATACCACCCTGCAAATCGAGGCCAAGCCGTAATCCTTCCGGTGCCATGTATTTGGTCCACCAGTCTGGAGTGTCCTTATAAAAAGAAGGAATAATGGTGACAACAGAGAGCGCAATGAGACAAATGAGCGCAAAAATTTTGAGTTTTAGTGATGTGTTCATTCAGGTTCTCGGAATAGGAATATGACAGGTTTATTTTAGTGTCGTACACTAGCTTATACTGGGTTACTTATTATTCATCAGTATTAGCGAAAAAGTATTATAAGATAAAACCAGTTGATTATACTGTACTGCCTGAATCTTGCAAGGTTTCAGGCCAATTTTTTCTATTAATAGCAGATGCATGACAGGCAGCACCAAATCCGTTATCAATATTCACCACGGCAAGGCCCGGTGCACAACTGTTGAGCATCCCCAAAAGAGCGGTAATCCCGCCAAAACTTGTTCCGTATCCGATTGATGTGGGTACCGCCACAACAGGGCAACTGCATATCCCGCTTACCACACTTGGCAGGGCACCTTCCATTCCGGCAACTACAATGATAACAGAAGCAGCAGCGATGACTTCATGTTGGGCAAACAGTCGATGAAGTCCTGCAACACCGGCATCGTAATGGCTTGTAACAGGGTTGCCTAATGCTTTTGCTGTTATTCGTGCTTCCTCAGCCACTGGGATGTCTGAAGTGCCGGCACAGAGAATGACAATATTTCCACGTACACGGGCGGGGTCAGGTTCCTGCAGGTTACAGGTGAGCATTCGTGCCTGTTCATGATAGGTGAGTTCTGGAAGGATTTCTCTTATTAGAGCAGCTTTCTCAGAGTCAACACGAGTGGCAAGAAACAGAGATTGCTGCTGCAGGAATGTTTCTGCAATGACAGTTATCTGCTTAACGCTTTTCGATTCCCCATAAATTACTTCAGGGATACCGGTTCTTAGGCTTCGATGGTGGTCTATGCAGGCGTCCTTGATAAATTGTCCCGGCATATGACGAAGCTTGTGTAATGCCTGTTCAACAGAGTAATTTCCCTGCTGAACCCCTGTGAGGAGTTTTTGTATACTGTCCTGATTCATATGACTCTGTGTAGTTTAGAGTGGAAAGTTGAAGATTAAAAGTTTAAAGTAGCACCATAATAAACTAAGGCAACCTTTCGTACCATACTTTATATTTTAGGAGTTTGTTTCATGAGTGATGTAACGCTTCCGCCCTATATCCAATATTTGCAGCAGGAAAGCAGCTATCCGCATGCCTCCGCTGATGTCAGTCTGTTGCAGACCCATATTTCTTTTGTCCTGCTTGCCGGGAGGTATGTGTATAAATGGAAAAAACCAGTTGATTTCGGATTTTTGAATTTTTCCACCCTTGAAAAAAGAAAATACTATTGCGAACAGGAACTGCAACTAAACCGCAGGCTCTGTCCTGATCTGTATGAAGAACTAGTCACCATTAATAAAGATGGGGACAGTTTCTGCCTGAATGGCAGTGGCGAGGTGGTGGAGTATGGAATCAGAATGGCGAGAATGGACGAAGAGCAAATGATGGGGCGGGTGATGGCAAGAGGTGAGCTGACCAAGGCTCATATTGATACCATTATTGACCAGCTGGTACCTTTTTATGAAGCAGCAGCTGGTAATGACGGAATTAAAGAATTTGGCAAGGCAACATCGGTTGCTGTAAATGTGCTGGAAAATTTTGAGCAGACTGAGAACTTTGTGGATCAGGGGGCTGTGAGCAGAACTCAGTTTGACGCAATTGTGAGTTATGCAAAAGAATTTTTGAGTTATGAAGATCGCTTCCAGGCACGAATCGATGCGGGCAAAATAAGAGATTGCCATGGCGACATGCATTCGGCAAATATTTGTCTTTCGCAGCCGACGTATATCTTTGACTGTATTGAGTTCAACGAGCGTTTCCGTTATACAGATGTGGCAGCGGATGTTGCTTTTCTGGCTATGGATCTTGACTTTCACGGAGAACCTGGGCTTTCAAACTACTTTATAGAACAATTTGCGGCAAAATCCGCTGATCCTGAGCTTATGGGTATGCTCAATTTTTATAAGTGTTACCGCACCTATGTACGAGCTAAAGTCGCTTTATTTACAGCCAATGATCCTGCTGTGGATGAAAAAACTACTGCTGCCTGTATAGAGCTTGCGAGAAAGCATTTCCTTTTAGCTGAGCAATATGCAGCGGCCTGAAAATCTCCTTCTGGTGTTTTTTGGAATGATCGCTACAGGTAAAAGCTATCTTGCTTCTGCCTGGGCGAGTCACC
Organism: Desulfocapsa sp.; assembly: GCA_022712975.1. GTDB lineage: Bacteria > Desulfobacterota > Desulfobulbia > Desulfobulbales > Desulfocapsaceae > Desulfocapsa. The sequence continues at coordinate 7,531 of JAFLJO010000126.1, read as the reverse complement.
ATGGGCTGCCTTATTATAATTCCGATAGAGTTCGTAAGGAACTGGCAGGTATTACTCCCGAGACTGACCAGCAGGAAGCGATGGATAAGGGTATCTATACGCCAGAGTTCAGCAGACTCACCTATGATGCTCTAATTGATTATGCTGACCATCATTTTCAAGCGGATAAACAGGCTTGTGTAGTGCTTGATGGCTCATATCAATCAATGAATGAACGGAATCTGTTGCGGGAACATTTCGAAAATCAGGTACGTATTGTATTTGTGCACTGTTTCTGTTCGGAAAAAGTGGTGCGGGAACGGTTGCAACTACGTGCATCTGACCCCGATGCGGTCTCTGATGGAAATTGGGGAATCTATCTTACCCAGAAAAAACGTTTTCATCCTGTGACTGATATGGAACAGGTTCTGGAGTTGGATACTGATGCACCTGTAGAAGAGCTTGTGAGAAAAGTAACAACAGCAATAAATATCTAAGGAACACCTTAGGCAATTTGAAAAAGGTATAGAGAGTATGGCAACACGAATTTATATATTACGCTTTCCCAAAGAAACCAGCAGTGAACCTATTATTTATCAACTGGTTAAACAATATGACGTAGAGTTTACCATCCTGAAAGCTGACATTCTGCCTCAGCGTGAGGGAGTGATGATCCTGGAGTTGAAGGGACCACAGGAAAAAGTTAAAAAAGGTTTGGAGTATTTGAAGTCATTTGGTGTGAAAGCAGAGCGCCTCGCCGCAACTATTAAAAGAGATGATGAAAAATGTTTCCAGTGCGGAGCCTGTACCGGTATTTGTCCGGTTGGTGCATTGTATATAAAACGTCCAAGTATGGAGGTGATCTTTGATCCTGATAAATGTACGGGCTGTTCCCTTTGTGTGCCTATTTGTCCTGTGAGAGCAATGGAAGTCTCACCTGTAACCGCAGCAATTGTAGAAGCAGAGGAAGAGATTGTTACCTGAAAAAAGCAGTATGCTACAATGAAAGTATGGGTCGATGCAGATGCCTGTCCTGTTGTGATTAAAGATATTTTGTTTAAAGCAGCAGAGCGCACCGGGGTACGAACAACTTTTGTTGCTAATCAACCAATACAAATACCCGCTTCATCCTGTCTTGCGTTTATTCGGGTGGCTAAGGGAGCAGATGTCGCAGATCGTGAGATTGTAAAAAGGCTTGATGCTGGTGATCTCGTAATTACTGCAGATATTCCTCTTGCCGCCGATGTTATTGAAAAGGGCGGTCACGCACTCAATCCGCGTGGCGAAATGTACACCACTGATACTATCCGATCCCGCTTAAGTATGAGAGATTTCATGGACAGTCTCCGGGCGGATGGTATTGATACAGGTGGACCTCCTGCGCTGAATAAAGGCGATCGGCAAGCTTTTGCCAATCAACTCGATACGTTTTTGTCCGATTATACCACGAAATCAAAGCGTCGTAAATCCAGCCCGCCCCCTTGGTAGTTATTGAATTGCTATCAATTTTTTATTTCTTTATCTTCTTTAACTGGTGTGAATACATTGCAAAACAGAAAAAAGTTTAAAAGTCCCCCAAAAAGATTCGAGCTGTGCGGGTAGGATTCTGACTTGGGTCTATCAATTAAGAAAGCACATCATTATAGCACGATAACAACAATATCCTTAATGTGTATGGAACAAACAGCAACTTGTGATTTCAGGTACTTATATGTATTTGCATCCTACCCGCACAGCTCGAAAAATTGTGACCAGCCTAGTTGAGTGGTACGGGTGGGAGAAGCTGGGAAAATGGATCACTATCAAGTGCTTCAACGGTAAGCCTTCCGTGAAATCCAGTCTGAAATTTCTACGCAAGATCAATTGCTGACGTAACTTTTTGATCAAAGCCATCCCAAATATTTACAACTCAGTGGTTTGGGTTGTTTCTGGGTTCAACCCGAATACTTACTTTTAGGTTAACGATTACCATGTTACGAAGAATATCAGTCTTTGCCTCTGTTGTGGTTTTCTGTGCGCAAGCAAGAACCGTTCACACTTGCTTTTATTGCACCCTAATACATGACGCGGGAGTTTCTTGCACCGGAGATCTGCATTTCTTACCACATAGCGGGTGCAGTGCATTTCTGATGAATGATACCCAAACTTTATCGTTTACCTCATATTTCAGAAGACGTCTGGCGACCATTGCATATAGTTCTAAACCTCCAATATCGATGCTAACTTTAATCACCGGGCCATTCTGAACTATGCCCGTTATTATTCCTCTTATTGAATTGTCTGCTTTTTCTGAACTCAACACCACATCCTCAGGATGAATACAAAAGTGCATCTTTTTCTTACGTTCAAATATAGGATATTTTAGAGCACGAATTTTAAATGAATTTGCCCCACCGGTTACCTCAATCGTTACCTCATCATGATTCGATTCAATGACCTGCCCCTTTAAGATATTCCTGGCCCCAACGAATTTTGCCACAAATTCTGTTCTGGGACGATAGAATACCTCACTCGGCGTGCCAATCTGCTGTATTTTTCCTTCATTCATTATAGCAATTTTATCCCCGACAATCATCGCCTCAGTTAAATCGTGAGTTACATAAATCCCAGTTATACCGATCTTTTTCAGAATGTTTTTTAGTTCTTCTCTTAATTTTTCCCTTAAAACCGGATCTAAGGCACTTAATGGTTCATCCAGCAATAAAACATCTGGGTTAGTAACTAATGCTCTGGCCAGTGCAATTCTCTGTTTCTGCCCTCCACTTAGCTGGGATATGTTTTTATATTCAAGTTCTTCTATTTCCAATATTTTCATCATTTCGTATACTCTGCTATTTATTTCATTTTCAGATAATTTTCTTATTTTTAAGCCAAATGCAATATTCTCGAATACGTTTTTATGGGGAAATAAGGCATAATCCTGAAAAACAAAGCCAATATTTCTTTCTTGAGGTGGTAAATTATTTATAACTTTGTTGTTTAACATTATGTCCCCACTGTTCTGCTTTATCAACCCGGCTATTATTTTCAACTGGGTGGTTTTGCCGCATCCACTTGGCCCCAAAAGCACCATTATTTCTCTATCTCCCACACTTAGGCTCACATCATTTAGCACCGCTTTATGATCGAATTTTTTAACTATATTTGTAAGCTCAATCATCATCTCACAACCTTCTTAAATATTATCAGTATCGTGAAGGAAATTACTATTAATATTAAAGAAAGCACATTAGCGATCTCTCTCTCTCCGCTTAAAGCATTGGTGTAAATCGCCACCGGTAAAGTCACTAATAGTCCGCAAACCATCATAGTAGCACCAAATTCCCCTATAGCCCGGGCATACGCCATTATTATCCCGGATAGCATTCCTTTTTTTGATAAAGGCACGATAACTTCTCGAAATATTTCAAACTCACGGGCTCCAAGCGTCTTGGCAGCATCAATCAAAGAAGGCGAAATCTCTTCCATTGCTGCCCGGGCACTTCTAACCACAAAAGGAAAAGCAACAAAAGTTTGGGCAATAATAATTGCAAATGTCGTGAACATGATTGTAATTCCAAAAAAATTGAGCGGATATCCAAGCAGACCGTACTTTCCGAATGTTATCAATAGCAAATACCCGGCTACACTTGGTGGTAATACAAAAGGAAGATTAACCATTGTATCCAGTACATCCTTCAACGGGAAGTTTTTATACGTTAGAACGTAAGCAAGGGGAATGCCCACAAATACAGAAATAACTGTAGAAATTAAGGCAGTTAACACGCTCAATATCAACGGGTCAAGCACTGACCTGGAAAATAAAGTTTCGACATCAACAGGGCTTGAGAAAATATTTAATACCAGTGCTACCAGCGGAAAAATGATTAATAAAGCAAATACTGTAAAACTGATCCCGAGCGAGAGTTTAAATCCGGCAGCGATGTAGTTATTATGGATTGACATGATTTAACCCCCTAGGAGCGTGTCCGAGATGCCCTTGGGGTACAGGCTCCTCGAACAATAGTACACGATTTACAATTTGTAATACTGCAAACCGTGTACTTTGTTATTTTTTGGTTGATGATTGTTTTTTTTAAAACTCAAAATCTAACACTTCTTTCAGACACTACTTACTTTGCCGTCACCACAACCATTTCGTTCTTGGTAAATATATTGAAGTCCGTTACAAAAGCCTTTTCTTTAAGTATTTTCATATGTTTCAGGCTGGCTGAAGCAAACACATCGGCGCCGGCTTGGCCACCTACCGCTCCACCTTGTATTCTCTGTCTTAAAGAGCCGGAGCTTGCAAATAACAGTTTTACCTCGACACCGGTGATCTTCTCGAATTCAGTTGCTATTTCTTCAAAAACATTCGTTAATGATCCGGCGGCATAAACAATCAAAGTGCTGCCAATATTTTTTGGAGTGTATGATTCCGGACTACTCGCTGCACTGGTAAATCCATAATGAACGAGTATATCCTGCCCCTCTTTAGAGAGTAGAAATTTAAAGAACTCATATGCCACTTCTTTGTCGTCGCTATCCTTTAAAACCGCTACCGGATACTCCGGCACCACGTTAATTTCATCAGAAATGTCTATAATCCTAACCTTTTCTTTTTCAGTATAAGCGTCCGTCCTGTAAACAAACCCCGCATTAACTTCTTTTAAAATAACCTTGTCCAGAACAGCTCTAACATGAACTTCCTTAGAAACAATATTGCTTGTAATTTTACTTGCAAGATCCGGATTGGTTTTTTCCAAATTAGAAAGAACATCCATTGCATACCTTCCTGCAGGAACATGCCCAGGGTTTCCAATAGAAATTCTTACTCCCTCTAAGCCCAAATCTTCCAGCTTATCTACTTTCACCTCGTTTACCCCGACACACCCCACCATTAGAGCGACTAATAGTAATAATCCGGCAGTTAAAAATCTTTTCACTTTGTATCCTCCATTTATTTTGGAATACATTCTATAATAGCAAATAACGGTTGGATTTATAGAAAGCCTTACCGTTAGTGCTATTGGCGTTTAGTTGTCATTTCTTGAGTTTCCCACCATGAGCCGCATGCTCACCTTCCCCTTAATGTAGAATCAATAATTCCTTTCATCTGGATTATTCCTTAAAACATCTTCTCTTGGTTTCTGCGGCTCTGCACTTTTTGCCGCATAGGGGGTGTGCCGCATCCGGGGTAAAGCAAACGTTGTATCCGTCCTTTTTAGTTCCCTTGAATCCTTCAGAATGAACCGGAAAAACCGTAATCCCCTTTTCTTCAGTTACACGTTTGCAAACAGAATCAACATCATCTCCGATAATACCTATGATGCAGGTGCAATAAACAACTCTCATCGGAAGGTAAGCGTTCACCAGCACCCCATCTTCACACGATCAGGCTGGCTCACATATGACTAATATGCTACGCCAGCCCGCTCGGAGTCTCTGCTACGCTTCGCTTACCTACACGAATATGAAGCCATGCCAAACATTTACAACTCAGTGGTTTTGGTTGTTTCTGGGTTCAACCAGAATGCTTACTTACAATGTGATCGTGCGACTAAAATCCGCGCGGTTGCGACTCACCTTCCATTGCAATCACTGGTGCTTGAAACTGATTCTCCGAATATTCCTCCCGTTGCATTTCATGGACAGCGAAACAGTCCTGAATATTTGCCTGTTATTCTCCTGGCTCTAGTAAATTTGCGAAAAGAATCTGTGGAAAAGATAGCAGAGCAAACAACAGAAAACGCTGAAAACCTCCTCCATCTTCAGGTTAGTTGAACGAGATTTCATGTCAACAGGTAAATTTTTGTCTTGTGTATTAATTTTTATGATACTAAAGCTCAGTCTTACTGTTCTTTTTATCCTCAACTATTCGTGACAAAGCGAATTTTGTTGGGTAAAAAAACAGTTTCGTCGCTGGAAGGTTACTGGTCTATCTACTTTTGTTTCCCTGTTAATAAGAGGAGGGGGAGCAAGATAAAACGATTGAAGTGTATTGCTTTGGTTCTGGTGATGCTGCTTGCCGCAGGTACAACTTTCCGGTGGAATGTTGTAGTATTCCCATATGCTTTTTGATCCACTGGTTCGTTGGAGTCAAGATGTGAAGTTTGAGGCTCGTCTGTCTGAAAAAAGGAAACGTCTTGATGAAAACACCGTTCATTTTTTTCTCCGTAAAGGAGTGAGATTTCACAGTGGAAATTTGTAAATATTCGGGTTGAACCCAGAAGCAACCAAAACCACTGAATTGTAAATGTTTGGCATGGCCTCATATTCGTGTAAGCGGGCTGGCGGAACAAAGGACAAGTAGGTAAGCGCAGACTCCAGGTAAGCGCAGACTCCGTAGATGTTCAAGTTATTTAGTGTACGTTCCTTATCTTCTTTAACTGGTGTGAATACATTGCAAAACAGAAAAAAGTTTAAAAATCCCCCAAAAAGATTCCAACCCAAAGGACTTGATGTTCTTTATGAGGATCATGATATTCTGGTTGTGGATAAAAGGAGTGGGCTTCTCACGGTAAGTAATGCCACAGATCGTGAGAATACAGCTTATTATAAGCTGACGGATTATGTCCGAAAAGGGAATAAAAAATCAAATAATCGAATTTTTATTGTGCATCGTCTGGATAGGGATACCTCAGGTGTTATTGTCTTTGCTAAAAATGAAAAAGCTAAGCACACGCTTCAGGACCTGTGGCAAACATTTAAAAAAACCTATTTTGCTGTAGTGAATGGGATTCTGGATGAAAAGGAAGGCATTATCAGCTCTTATCTTGCCGAGAACAGCATCCATAAGATGTATTCTGTGAATACAAAAAGTCCGGAAAAAGGGAAGCTTGCCAAAACCGGCTATAAGGTTGTGAAAGAATCAGGAAAATACAGTTTTCTGGAAATTGATTTGCTTACCGGCCGAAAAAATCAGATCCGTGTTCATTTTGCTGAAAAGGGTAATCCTGTGGCAGGTGATAAAAAGTATGGTGGAAAAGATCAAAAGATAAAAAGACTTACTCTCCATGCAGCATCTCTTACACTAGTGCATCCTTTTACAAAGGAAAAGATGACCTTTGAATCAAAAGTTCCCGGTTATTTTTATTCTCTGGTTTCAGGCCATGAGTGAACAGCAGGTCAATAATCCTTTGCATGGGATAACACTCGAAAAAATTGTGACCAGCCTGGTTGAGTGGTACGGGTGGGAGAAGCTGGGAAAATGGATCACTATCAAGTGCTTTAATAGCAATCCTTCCGTGAAATCCAGCCTGAAATTTCTGCGCAAGACGCCTTGGGCTCGCAGTAAAGTTGAAAATTTGTATCTTGTCACTTTGCAGAGAAAGCAGGAACGAAAAGTGAAAAAGTAGTTTTTGCATGTAAATCGGGGACAGTTATTTTTCGTTAAATACATCTGTCCCCTTTTTATATGAGCCAAAATGTTTCGAGCTGTGCGGGTAGAATTATGCCGCCAGTTTAAATTCCAATTCATGTTCCCTGAACCACTTGTCACTTTCTTTGTTTCTTTTCAAGGCGGTGATAGTCGCAAGACCGACAGATCCAGATTTCGACCAACTCATTCCAT
>JAFLJO010000029.1 GCA_022712975.1 Desulfocapsa sp. | reverse complement strand
ACGCACTGGCAGCTTAGACTGCTGTGCCGTTCCCCCGGTCTTTGCCCGTAAGACCGGATCGGAGCGCCGACTCAACGGGCTGGTTCTTTTGCTGCGTCTGCCGGCATAAGAATAAGATTTAGTAGAATAGCGTCAGTGTACTCTGGTTCCGGCGGGGCCCCTGATGCGAAACTTAAAGCCCGGAACTAAGCATGTAGATACGAAAGGGGAGCATTTTTGGACGCGGGTTCGACTCCCGCCGCCTCCACCATTTGAAAAAAGAAAACCCGCCTCTTCAGAGTAATTCTCTGGGGAGGCGGGTTTTCTTTTTCTTCTTGTATTCAAGGGGGTAGGCGCACCTCTCTTCATCCGCCATATCCTCACCATTCTCTCCACGCGTTAAATCTCATCTCGCCAAACGGCAATTAGTCAATTTATTTCAGTTGCACCTATGGGAATAGCAGGTAGAATAAGTTGTTGAATGACGCCCCCCCCTTCTTTCTGTGATTTTTTTGGTGAAAATAAAGAAAGAAAGTGTCACTTTTGTTTTCTCGTTGCAAGAAAATAATTATTTTGTCGTAAAATTGTCAAAGCGTTGATTTTACGATAATTGTCACTGGAAGAGTGAGTTTGATGCTATGACGCCAAGTAAGGCGTTCTGACCTTATTGCGTCATTTGCTATACCTTCGGGAATTGCTGCTATAAGTATAATGAAAGACATTGGTAAAAAAATGGAATTACTTGCTCCCGGTGGAGACATTGATTCTATAAAAGCTGCAATACTTGCCGGGGCAGATGCTGTTTACTGTGGTCTGGAGAGATTTAACGCACGAAACCGGGCCACTAATCTAACTATTGATGACTTGAATGGTATAGTAAGGATTGCCCATTCCAGTCATTGTAAAGTGTTTCTCACTCTTAATGTTATAATAGTTGAGAGTGAAATCCCGGCCCTCATAACTTTGCTGAACAGGTTGGTCAATACATCGATTGATGGTATAATAGTACAGGATTTAGGTCTACTGTACCTGCTCGCAAAATATTTTAAAAAACTTTCAATTCATGCCTCAACTCAGCTAACAACTCATAACGAAGGGCAAATACATTTTTTAAGTAAGCTTAACGCTACCCGTGTGAATCTCTCCAGGGAGTTAAGCATAGCTGAAATACAAGAGTTAACTGCGATTGCACATAAAAACAACCTCTTAACAGAAGTATTTGTTCATGGTTCCAACTGTCTTTCTTTTTCAGGCATCTGTTATATGAGTTCTGTTCATGGTGGAAAATCAGGAAATCGAGGAAGGTGCAGCCAACCGTGTAGAAATCAATATGTGAAAACCGCTACCGGGAATGACTTCCCCCTCAATCTAAAGGATAACTCAGCATTTTCTGACCTGAGGGAGTTATTTGATGCCGACGTTGATTCCATAAAGATTGAAGGGCGAATCAAAAAATGTCATTACGTTTATACGGTGGTAAATGTTTTTCGTAAGCAACTCCAAAGATTGTATACACAAGAAGATTTGCAAAGTGAAAGTAAAGATCTTTACCGAGTTTATAACAGGGACTTTTCAAATGCTTTCTTGAAAGGAAATATCAATGAAAGCATGTTTATTGATAACCCTCGTGATAATTCTGCAATCCATCGAGCACAAACACTTGGTACGTTAACTATTGAGAATATAGAAAAAGCCAAGCAAGAACTCTATGATGAAAAAACAGAGATTATAAACAGAGTAAAAAGAAGTATTGATAAAATAAGTATTGAACGACTTCCTTTAGTACTAACAGTTTCCGGGAAATCTGGTATTCCTTTGAAGATATCAGTGCAGACACCTGATACATCATTTGTTGTATTTACAGAGCGTACTCTTGTAAAAACCAAGAAGGAAAACGGTGCCTGTTGTCTCAATTATGAGATGTTGTTGATACGATTTAACGCATTAAATGATACGGAATATTTTGTTAAGCATCTGGATGTAGAGGATCTTTCAAATGATCTTTTTTTACCCTTTAAAGATCTCACCCGGATAAGGAAGCAAATAGTATTTATTTTAAATGGCTCGAAAGAATTTGTTGCCCCAATTGATACTCCCCGTTTAAAACGGCAATACACTGGAAAAAGTAATCTAATTCTTTCTCTGTTAATTTCTTCGCCAAAAGATCTATCTCTTTGTGATCAGAGTACTGCAGATATCTTTTTTCAACTTCCCGGTGGGTTTAAAAAACAATTTGCTGAATATGTGGATCTGTTTACAAAAAACAAGAAATTAATTCCCTGGTTTCCCTCAGTTTTAATAGGCGAAGATTATCATGCTGCAGTGAAATTTCTGCAAACGATACAAGCAAAACGTATTGTAACTAACAACAGTGGAATAGCCTATGCAGCCTATAAAAAGGGGATTTCCTGGGTAGCTGGTCCTTGCCTGAATCTTGTGAACTCATTCAGCCTGTTATGTTTAAAAGAGAGGTTTAACTGTTCAGGTGCATTTATCTCCAATGAACTTAATAGTCTCCAGATTAAAAGTATAAAAAAGCCTGCGAATTTTAAACTGTACTACAGCATGTATCACCCGATTACGCTGATGACAAGTAGACATTGTCTATTTCACCAGGTTACCGGATGTGATAAAAACACGATTGATGACACATGTATTAAGCAGTGTGAACGGTCTTCATTGCTTATAAATATGAAGAGCGACTCTTTTTTTGTTAAGAAGACCAGAGGGCATTACCATAAACTGTATAATGGTCTGAATTTTCTGAATACAGCGATTATTACAGATATACCGGATGTTTTCTCAAGTTTTTTAATCGATTTAAGAGACATTAACACCAACACCAGGATAGAAGTAAATAAATCAAGGCTCGTGAAACTTTTTGCAGATCTTCTTGCTGGAAATTCCACTGCAACAGATGAAATCAAACAACGTATCCATCCAACTACAAATATTCAATATACTAAGGGAATCTAAAGAGCCAGCCATTCGTCAGCATAAAATAGAGAATAGAAAATAGAACATAAGGGTCA
>JAFLJO010000027.1 GCA_022712975.1 Desulfocapsa sp. | reverse complement strand
CTTATCCTCGATTATTTCGCGAAGATTTTGGATACCTATTGGTAGTCTGGATGTTTTCATTAGCTACATTCCAACTCCAGCCAGTCCGCCTGGATCAGATTACGTTCAACGCTGCTGAACACAAGCCCTAGTTCAATAAGCCCCTTTGGGGACTGGTGCTGATATTTTTTACTGTAACCTCGTTGTTGAATTTGTTTAAGAGCTACATTTTCTTCGGTGCTTCCAAGAGAATCTTCATCCTTCACAAGCTTAATTTCAATGACATAAATATACCCTTCCAGCTTAATGGTCATATCAACCTGCCCATGGTTGCTGATATCTTCTGGGATAATGGTGGCGTTCAAGCTGGCAAAAAAGGCGTAAAGTACACTTGCGTAGTACCCTTCTGCTTCTGGTAATTTATTCTTTGTGAAATTTCGCCACGGGATGGCTGCAAAGAGACGTTTGATGGTTGCTATCATTCCATCAAGATCTCCTTCTTTCATGGTGTCAAATAAACTTCCTTTATATTTCAACCTCTGCTCTACGATGTCAGTATAGCCGCCAATTAACTGGTTACTCAATGCCACCCGAACTTCATGGTTCGGAACTTTCAATCTGAAGACTGACTCACCTAAAGCCTGATAAGCGTCACTTATTGTTAGATACCCGCTCTGAAACAAGAGTGTAATAGGATTTATCCGGTCGATATCAAAAGAATCAAGCATTTCTTCATTGACCTCAATATCTTCAAGATCAGGCAGGAAATATCTCTTTTTTTGAAACATTTTTATCAGAAAACTTGGGCTGCCGGTCTCAAACCAGTAATTGCGATAGGTATGATTTTTACTAATAAACAATAAAATATCATAGGGGTTATAAACTGCCTCACCCAGGAAGCTATATCCATTGTACCAACGTCTTAGTGTGGCCATATCAACACCGGCAAGATGCTCCACAAAAATTGTTTCTAAATCACGGTGGGTATAGCCACAAATGGTTGCAAAGTTAGAGTCGAGGGTAATATCTTCTAACTGGTTAATTCCTGAAAATAGGCTTACTTTACTAAACTTGCTTACTCCTGTCATAAAGGCAAAACGTATATGCGAATCCTGATTTTTCATCACTGAGTAGAGATTTTTAACCCCGTCTCTCATTTCTGCTGTCACATGAGGACGTTCGATATTATCGAGGATAGGCTTATCATATTCATCCACCAGGATAACCACACGTTTTCCATATTTCTCATGAGCCTGACGGATTACTTCCTTGAAGCCACCTGAGATACTTGACATCTCACCCTCAAGCCCCAAACGGCGTTGATTCTCCTTCAATATCTCAAAAATATGAATATCAAGTTCTTCCCGGTTACGTAAAACACCTGCCGCAAAATCAATTTTCACCACAGGGTATTGTTTATTCCAGTCCCATTTGTCATGAATATACAGGGATTTGAAAAGTTTTTCGTTGCCTTCAAAAAACTCTTTCAGGGTATCAAGGAAAAGACTTTTACCGAAACGACGAGGACGGGAAAGGAAATAGTATTTACCGCCCGACAATAATGCTTCGATAAAGGGAGTCTTATCTACGTAGGCGCACTTATCCTCGATTATTTCGCGAAGGTTTTGAATACCTATTGGTAGTCTGGATGTTTTCATTATGGTAGTTTACTTCAGGCTTGGATGCAGTTCCCACGAGATTATCTCTTTTATAAAGTCCTTAAAATCCTGCAAATGATCCCTAGCAATTGCATATGTAATACTCAGATCCACATCATCATAACTGTGTACCGCAACATTTCTATATCCAACTGATTTTTTCATTTTTGCTGCTACCCGTCCTGAAATCACACCTTGCCGATGTACTTTTGTGAAAGCATCCGACATTGTGTTCGGGACAGCTTCATTTCCTGTTGATAGCACATGCGTTGCAATATCAACACTCAGCTGTACGGCGCGAGTAATATTCAACACAACCACATCCTGTGCATCATAATCTGACAGGAATTGCTCTTCATTTATTGGTAAACGTTGTTCAATTCTTGTCAGATATCGAAGAATGGAATCAACCTTTTTTTCCAATACCACACTATCCATTGAGTAAACGTTCCCTTCTTGCTTTCATTAAACGTCGGATGCCTGGCAAAAAATCCTGGGCTGTATTGACATTTCTGACGGCAAGTTCAGCATATTGTGTTGAGCTACCTTTAAGGCGTTTCCCATATTTCATAATTTGTGACAACAAGGGCTGGCCAACTCTTAATAAGTCAACGAGGTCAATACTGGTACCTGTGTATTCTTGTATTTTTTCCAGATAATACAGCTTCTGTTTTGGAAGCATAGGTTTTGCGAGTTGTATGGCTATATCCATATCACTTCGAGCCGTTTGTTCCTCTCTGGCATATGAACCAAACAGAATCACCTGGTGAACTTTTTGATCTTTCTCAAAAAATCTTTCCAGTTTTTTCAGGGTGTTACTGCTAACTTCTTCTCTCATCATTCTCATCCTGCTTGTTAGCTGCACGTCTGTCAACATAGACGATTATGGTCTCCACATTTCCCAAGAACATGACTCCCTGCGGGCAGAAGGTATTCAGTCTTCGGTGTTCGGTAACTGAAAATTCAAATAGGAACATTTCCCACAAAACTTTAATTTTCTGATACATATAAATACAACCAAGGTACTTCCCCCCCAAGGGAGTGCTGAAAGGAGTCTCTGGGTTCCCTTTCACCACCAGATTAGCTATTCAGCTACACTAGCTTTCCTGTCTTCAATAAACTCTCTACAGGTTTGAAAAGAGTTCTCACCGTTGACTTCTATCATTTTTTGTAACTTGCGTTTTGTACCTGCAAGATTCACATAGTGCCGAAAGCGAAAAAAAGCTTTTGCCTCCTGAACCCTTGGTTGATCTGGATCAATTTCCCACGGATGCATATAAAAAGTATAACATTTGTTCTGTTTCAGAATCTGTTTCACCCCTGCCCGATGCAGAAACGATGGTAACAGTCTAAAATAACCGCCTCCGCCCCAAGGGATGATTTTTTTACCGATTCTCAGATTACTTACAGGGATCTCGTAAAAAGCTGAAGACAATGCATATAACGGTAAATCCTGTTTTTGTGTCTTTGGCAATGTCAACGACCCATAACGGCCATGAGCACCGTATGAATTATAACTTGAATCATACCGATAACCGGCCTCCTGAACTATCCTGATAGCCTCATCAGTAATGGAGAAACTTGGTGCCCGATAGCCTAAGACTTCTACCCCAATCAGATCTTCCAGGAGTTCTTTGCTTTTGATTAAGTCCTGTCGTAATTCTTCCAGACTCTGATTATAGCACAGATGATGCTCACAGCCATGGGATGCAACTTCATGTCCCCTTTTCTGTATTTCCCGTACCAGATCAGGATAACGCTCAGCGACCCATCCCAGGACAAAAAATGTAGCTTGTACTTGTGTTGGGGCACTATCCAACAAATCCAACAAGTCGATTGTGTTCTTTTTCACACGTAACTCTCTGGAGTCCCAGGAGGAATAAGGAATATACTCCTTAAAATTTTCTACCTGAAACCAATCTTCCACATCAAAAGTAAGAAGGATTGTTTTCCTTTCATCAGCGGGTGAGTCCTTCAAAGCATTCCAAGCTCCTTTTCGAAATAAATATCCATGTCCGTATCTTCAGGAGATTTGATTTTTTCTATTCCCTTCTCTCTTGGTAAGACTCCGGTACGAACCATATTGACAATTTTCCACATATAAGGGGGGAGTAAGATTTTGGTGTATTGCTTATTGTAGGCTTCTTACATATCTCTCTGGGAATTTAATTCTCTAGAGCTGAGTGCTAATCTTGTCATTCTATGTTTTTACTACCCTCTTTTCCCCTTCGCTATTATCATAATTCTTGGGAGCTGGATATTGCACAACAGCCGGTTTGTTCTCGTCCCAAACTATTGCATATTGTCCGAGGCATTTTTTTTTCTCCAGGGCTTTACCTACTGCTGTTTTAAGTGACTCTAGCATTTTCTGCGTATCCGCTGAAATTGTAATCATTTCTCCGCTGCCTCCTTTAAGAGTAATTCATAATACATCTCGTGAGCAATCGTACGCACCTCTCCTTTTTGCTCAAAAACAAGTTCAGGAGTGTCGTCAACATTCATAAAACAACGAGTCCGATCCACCTGTATACTATAGCTATGTAAAAGATTATGTAAACTACGAGGAAAACGTCTGTTTATGTCCTTCGCAGGAATATTATGACCTCCATGGTCGACTCTTTCAGCCACGCGTAATAATGACATTTCAACACTTGGAAGAGCAAGATAAACAAGTTCAACCAGCCATCCTTCTTTTTGCAATCGCTTTATTAAGCGAAGATAGCCTCGACCTGCAAGGGTTGTTTCAAAAGAAAACTCTTCACGACGATAAATGTGCGACTCCAACTCCCTCAATAGTAAACGACCCGCAGCAATCAATTCCCGTTCAGGGGCTAAAGGTGACAATCCGGCAGCAATGAGATCGGCATTGATAAAGTTACGACATCCAGCCACATGAGGTAAATATTCAAGAGCAAAAGTGGTTTTTCCAGCCCCGTTAGGGCCTGCGATAATCCAACATTTAGGCATTAAAAATATGCCTCAAGCTATTACGCATGTATCGAAAAAAGATACCATTTCCATTCCTTTGAAAACTAGTTACACCACTACATTCTACCAAGACCATGATATTCAAAGCCAGCGTCAATCACCTGCTTTGGTGAATACACATTTCTAAGATCTACAAACACGGAGCCTTTCATCTTCGATTTCATTTCAGCAAGATCCAGTGCCCGATACTGGTTCCATTCAGTGAACAGAACGACAATATCAGCCCCTTCACAAGCTTCGTATGCATTTTCAACATAAGTGAAATCGGGATACTGCTTCTTACACTCCTCCATTGCCTGTGGATCGTGGGCACGTACTTTTGCACCTTTTTCCACAAGTGGAGGAAGAATAGCAAGGGGAGGCGATTCGCGCAGATCATCTGTTTCAGGTTTAAATGCAAGCCCGAGGGCAGCAATGGTTTTACCCGCTTCATTTCTGCCTAATGCGTCTCTTATTTTCTTCACCATCCTGGCTTTTTGAGCAGCGTTAATTTCTACTGCCGCTTCAACTGATCTTACACTTACTCCGTTTTCCTGGGCAATTCGCAAAAGTGCCAGAGTATCTTTTGGAAAACATGACCCACCGTATCCAGGTCCTGGATGGAGGAATTTAGGGCCGATTCTACCGTCGAGCCCAATACCTTTTGCAAGATCAACAACATCAGCGCCAACTTCCTCACACAGGGTAGCCATTTCATTGATAAATGAAATCTTCATGGCCAGAAAGGCATTTGCTGCATACTTTATCAGCTCCGCAGACTCAAGACCGGTAAAAACAAAGGGAGTGGAAATCAGAAAGAGAGGATCGTAAACTTTCTTCATTACCTCCTGCGCTTTTTCGGAATCCGTCCCGACAACTACACGATCAGGGCGCATGAAATCATTTATTGCAGCACCTTCACGTAAGAATTCAGGGTTGGAAACCACATCAAAATCGGCATCAGGATTTGCCTCGTTGATAACCCTGCGTACCTGCCTGGCCGTCCCCACAGGAACCGTACTTTTATCAACAACCACGGTATAATCAGCTAAATGTGCCGCAATATCTTTGGCAGCTGCATAAATATAAGTCAGATCAGCATAGCCACCACCACGTCTTGAGGAGGGTGTGCCAACGGCTATAAAAACTGCCTGTGCCCCCGGTACGCAGTCAGCCATGTCAGTTGAAAACTGTAATCTGCCGTCTTTTACGTTTTTAGCCACCAGCACATCAAGGCCAGGTTCGTAAATTGGGATTCCTCCCTTTTTTAGACTCTCGATCTTATCAACATCCAGATCCATACAGGTTACGCGATGACCGAATTCGGCAAGACATGCTCCTGTTACCAAGCCTACATAGCCTGTTCCTATCATTGTTATATTCATTTAAAAACCTGTTTTGGGTTTACGAGTAAAAGAAATCGTCATTCTTTTCAGTATCTCCTGAGGAGCACAAGGCCTTCGCCACATCTGCTGTGATTTTATCGTACCATATCACCACCTGTGACCAAAGCAGTTTCTGGGGCAGCTCAAAATCAATGGCCCAATGATTAAAATCGTAACGACAAGGCGGGAGATACTGTAAAAGCAAAAAAACAAACACATGATGCCCTGCTGGCAGAAGGTATTCGGTGTTCAACGACCGATGTAGGAAGAGTTCCCACTGAATGCACAGTTTTTTCCCGATACAGAAAAATATCAACATGTTGAACTTTTATTACGGAGAAAAATACAAACGGCAAATGCAAGGTAGGATATGGGAAAAAAAAAGGAAAAAGCCAAACACCCTATAGGTATTTGGCTTCTATACTGAAAAATGGTCGGGGCGGTAGGATTCGAACCTACGGCCTCCTGCTCCCAAGGCAGGCGCGCTAACCAGGCTGCGCTACGCCCCGACTCATAAGAAAAGGAAAAAAGCCCGACCATTAACGATCGGG
>JAFLJO010000137.1 GCA_022712975.1 Desulfocapsa sp. | reverse complement strand
CAATAACTGGTATGGAGTGGGACGAATCGAAAAGACAGAAGAATTTAAGAAAGCATGGCTTAGACTTTTCGAAAGCTGATTATGTGTTGGAAAGTCCCTTCAGGCTTGATGTTACAACTATTCGTAACAACGAAAACCGTACACAGTCTTTTGCTTATGTTTTTGATTATCTGGCTGTGTTATCCGTAGTTCATGTTAAGTCTGGCACACGAATTATTAGTTTCCGCCGTGCCAGTCGTGAAGAAAGGGAGATATACCATGAGTGGCTTGCAGACGAACTTGAATAAACAAAAAAAAGAAATTTTAAAAGCTACTGTCAATGTTCCTCAAAAGGGGGACTTTGTATGGGACGGTAAAGATGAAAATGAACGTCCCCTTAGTAAAAAGGAAATGCGTGCAGGAATTAAGAATCTAGGTGGTCGCCCCAAGTTGGAAAATCCAAAGCAGTCTGTCACAATTCGGCTAAATGCTGAGATATTATACTATTTCAAGGCACAAGGTAAAGGTTGGCAAACTCGAATTAATGAGACTCTTCAAAACTATATTAAGTCACATCCGACACCATAGAGACAATCGATCAACGGGTTGAATTAAAAGCATATAAACAAATAAAAAAAGATAACAAAAAAATGCACCCGACTGGCTCACACGTCCGATTTTTGGATGTTTATCTGTCATTGTCTCTCGCTCCACCATTCCGGTGAATCCATGGCCAGCCGGTGATTTAAACGTTGGCTTCCATAAAATATTCCAAAACTTGACAGCGGACAGACAGTTGACTATATTATAGTGACAAATGTCAACAAGGAGGATTTTATGCAATTAGCACAAGTTGAGCAAATATTAGGTGGCAAAAAGATTCTTGGGCATAAGCTCGAAAACAAAATGGATTTAGTAGAACTTGGAAGTATTGGAGTCACTAAAAATGCTGTATCACATTTAGCAGACTACCTATCCTTATCATGGAAGCAAGTTGCTGATTTATTACCTGTAACTGAAAGAACACTTCAAAGATATACCTTACAACAACATTTCAACCAGGCTGTCTCAGAACAAGTTTTACATATTGCCGAAGTTCTTGCAAAAGGCACTGACATTTTTAAAGAAAAAAGCAAATTATTATTATGGTTAAATACACCACATAAAGTTTTCTCTCGTAAAACACCTTTTGTAATGTTGGGTTCTCGTTTTGGCACAGAGTTAGTTTTAGAAGAATTAGGTCGAATAGAATTTGGAGTTTATTCGTGATAAAACTCTTTCGTATAGCAACTTCTGAACATATCAGTGACATAAGCGGCACAGGAGCAAGAATTTATGGTGGTAGGTGGAACCACCAAGGATATCCAGTTATTTATGCGTCAGGTAGTCGCTCATTAGCAGCTCTTGAGTTTTTAGTTCATGTACCTATGGCACTAGCACCTGAAAATCTGAGTATTTTGGAAATTAATATTATTGAAACAGTTGAGATAGAATCAGTGAATGAAAGCCAATTGCCTTTGAATTGGCGTGATTATCCAGCACCAGAACAATTAGCAGATATTGGCACAAGCTGGTTAAAATCAAAATCATCCTTACTGCTTGAAATCCCATCAGCAGTGGTTAACAAAGAAGTTAATATTCTAATCAACCCTTTGCATGAAGATATTAAAAGTGTAAGTTTAGTATCAATTGAGAATTTCTCATTTGACCCAAGATTAGTACGAGAAAACAGTAACTAAACTTCATTAACCAAATAAAAATTGCACATGATACTAAGCCAACAATGCGTTCAACGCCGACCCGCGACCACGTGCGATTTCTTGTGCTAGACCCAACAAATTACAACGCACAAAGTTAATTGCCAAACTGGTTGGCGGGCGGGTTAACTTGGACGTTCTCTTCCTGTCCCAGACATAGTTTATAATCACGACAGAAAGAACAACAGTTAAAATAATAACGGAAACTATAACGTTTGAAGAATCTACAAGAGCTATAAAGAAAGCGATAGAAATTCCAGCAATAAACCCATTTAAGAAAACATCCAAATCATGGTTACTACTTACAGAATACTTGCTGGAATTTGTGGAGGTATCGCTGGCTTGTCTTTTACTTTTCATTATAAAAATACCGGAATAAATTTTGCTATTTTTGGTTTATTATCGTTATTTATCGCCCTATACTTGAATTACGTTCGTAATAAACAAGTGCCACAAGTAAAGCCGACAGAAAAAGTAACACATGAAGGTCATGAATTCATCTATCACGCTGGTTTCTATTGGAAAATATATTTAAAAGACAAGTATAAATACGACGTTCATAAACAACCATATTGTCCTCAACATCAAAAAGAACTTGGTAATCTATCTGATAATCCATCACACCAAGACCTTTTCTGTCAAGAATGCGGGGCAGAAGAAAGTGAATTACTATCCCGTGGCCGCCACTACCAACTACTCGATGAAGTAAGAGCAATTGCAGAAAAACGATATGGTGTGTCAAGCAAAATAAATCCCGTACCAAATGCCACACCAAAGCCAACCACCAATAGCACCGATGCAAAACATGATTTGCACAATAAACCTCTCGGTAAAGTTGCAATAGGGACAATTATTGTCGTTATTAGTGCTGTCGTAATTTGGGTTATTAATCATTATCTATCCATGAATATATGAAATTTAAAATCAAAATCAAAAAGAGAACAAATGTATGCAGCCGACCCCAAGCAGCGCGGTTTTTCAGATGACCATTGTTGGTTATCTGATGTTCACAGCTACGAATTACCTTCACGGGTAATATCGCTTGGGGCTGGCTGATACGGGACGTTACATTGCCCGGCACATAAATCTGGAATCCTTCGTTCTCATTTGTTGTTATCTTGAATGTATCGGAAAAACAAAGTTTCTGTAAAAATTTTTGATCGACAATGGGGGAAGTTTACAAGAAGAATTTTGTTGGTTAAAGGACAATCCGAGCGTAATTCTCTCGATTATGAAATCAGTATCTGAATAAAAACGAT
>JAFLJO010000014.1 GCA_022712975.1 Desulfocapsa sp. | reverse complement strand
AGCCTTGTTTCTCCGCTGGTGGTAGCTCTTTCCTGCCAGACACCACCAAAAACAAAACTGACTATCTTGAAGCGGGTGACTGTCACATAATCTCTATCCGAGTTAGAGGCAATATCCTTTTTCTATCGAAACCGATGTCAGACACGCTGCCACCTGTTTAGATCGAAGCCGTTGTCATTGCTCTTTTTCGAAGGCAATCATAGCAGCCTTGCTTCAATCTGGGCAGCGGTCGTTGTCCTTTTTCTTCTCAATAGCAACAACCGTCACATTACCATCAATCCGAATTGAAGCTGATGGCTTTTCCACAGTCGAAGACAATTTCCAATATTCTTCCCTCTGTCCGAGCCGAAGCTACGGATCTCTTTTAAAAATCTTTATCCCTTTGCACATTCTCTGATGTGCAGATTTGCGAACGCTTGGCATAAGGGGCTTGCGGGATTTATAGCAACCAAATTTGAGTTACCCGTGAGTTTGCCAGCAAGGCTAAACTTCGGGAAACCGCGCTGCCCGCAAGTCCCTCTTGATACCTTTGTATACGATTTTATTTAATGATCTTGAATAAATACAAGAGGTGAAACATTGAACCTTGAGCTTAGTTCCTTAATTTGTCGTATATTTAAAAGTCTTTTTCCTGTCAATATCTCAGATACAACCCCTTGGCTACCAACTTCAGCAAGCTCTGTTTGATTAATGCCATGCTCTTTCATTAAAAAAGATAGTGTTTCTATTGGACTACCATGGTTCGTTTGATAATTGTTGTCTTCGTATGAGTCAATTAAGTTACCAATAGTTTCCATTAGCGAAGACAATGGATGTTTTTCATTTTCCCTGACCTCATCGATGAGCTTATCAAGTAACGTGACAAGATTGTCATATTCAGACTCTGTATGTGGGACAGAAAAAATATTTTTTATCTTAGGCCAAACATTTGTTATATTTTCAAGTTGTGTTTCCATTTTTAGCCCTCCTTCCATTTGTTTTTGTCATATTCTCTATGCGTTAAAACATGCCGAATAAAAACACGTTGTGCATTGTAGTGAATTGCAGCAATTAGTCTCGCTTTATTGCCACCAATGTTGAAAACCGTTAAGCCTTCCACTTGATCAGCACTTGGGAAAATAGCTCTTAGTTCTGTAAAATTAGTAACAGTTGTGTGCTTTAGAATCCGATACCAAGAATCAAGTGAATTGGCACAATCGGGAAACTTTTTTGAAAAATCTACAATTCGTTTGCGAGTAATGATATGCACAAAAACATCGTATCTCTATTTGAGATATTTGTCAACTGCTATAGATGTTTTTATGTGATTATTGATTTTACGGATCCATGTATAACGCCCCGCTTCAATGGTTCATCCAGTGCAAGCGGTTGTTGGTAATAAGTGGATCGAATGGCTGTTATCTTTTCAACTGCCAGCCTTGTTTTTCCGCTGGTGTCAGCTCTTTCCTGCCAGACACCACCAAAAACAAAACTGACTACCTTGAAACGGGTGACCGTCGCATAATCTCTATCCAAGTTAGAGGCGATATCCTTTTTCTATCGAAGCCGATGTCAGACACGCTGCCACCTGTTTAGATTATACTTGTGAGAATATTCTTCAATATCTTTAATGTGAGGTGCGTTAGAGCTAAGTCCATCTTCATTAAGTATGAGCTTCAAATGCGGATGATCTTTTTTGAGTTTCTTTAGGGAAGTTCTTTTTATGTTTCCATGGGCTTTAAACCTTAGAGAGTTTGGTCTTTTTGCTCTTATGGAGATGTTCATCTTTATGGCTCTACTTATCGGTGGACTTATCTATGTATACAAATCTGGGGTACTAAAATGGACTTAAGCAACACTCATATGCTCGACGATGCAGTAGTTACTACAAAACTAGATGCAGTTATAAACTGGGGTCGTGAAGCTTCTTTATGGCCTTTTGTCTTTGGTACGGCATGTTGTGCTATTGAGTTTATGGCTACAGCAGCGAGTCGTTACGATATTTCAAGATTTGGGGCAGAAGTTCTTAGATTTTCTCCTCGTCATGCTGACTTACTTGTAGTAGCGGGGACTGTTAGCTATAAGCAAGCTCCTATTTTAAAGCAGATTTACGATCAGATGCCAGAACCTAAATGGGTAATAGCAGTTGGGGCTTGTGCATCAACTGGCGGATTTTATGACAACTACACAACTCTTCAAGGAATAGATGAGATAGTTCCTGTAGATGTATATGTAGCAGGTTGTCCTCCTCGTCCTGAAGCCATACTAGATGCTGTTTTAGATATACAAAGACAACTTAAACGTGAAGAGAGTTTTAAAGTAAGAAACACTGAGTTTAAAGGTAAGTTAGATGATGTCTAATTTTATAATAATAGATTCTTCTGAAATTTTTCAAACTATTAAAGATGCTAAAGAAAAAGATGGTTTTACACTTTTGCTTGATATTACGTGCATAGATAACCTTGATAAAAGTCATCCAGCATCTACTAGGTTTGAACTTGTTTATATACTTAGACACTCAGGGTTTAAAGAGACTAAGATTTATAAAGTAGCAGTTGCAGATGAAGAAGTCGGAGTAGAATCTATATCTGCACTT
>JAFLJO010000124.1 GCA_022712975.1 Desulfocapsa sp. | reverse complement strand
TAGGCAATGAGGTGGCAATTTATGATCATCCAAATAGTAAAAAACACCCTCATCAAAAAATATCGGTTGTTTTAATCGAGAATTACGCCTACTTGGTTCCTTACGTTGAAGACAAGGAACAAATATTCCTTAAAACGATTATTCCAAGCCGAAAAGCGACTAAGCAATATGTAGGTGACGACAATGAGTAAATTAGATCCGTATGAAAAAGAAATCCTTGAGGCATTTGAGTCAGGGAAGCTAAAAAAATCTAAAACTGAAAAACAGGAAATCGAGCGCCATGCTGTAGCTGCTGAGGCTACATTCAAAAAAGATGCCCGTATTAATATTAGACTATCATCCAGAGACCTTCGCTCATTGCAAGCTAAGGCATTAATGGAAGGCATGCCTTATCAAACATTGGTATCTAGCATTCTGCATAAATTTATTGATGGTCAGCTTGTTGATAAATCAGCTAAAAAGTCATTAAACGCAGCCCCCAAGCAACTCCGTTTTTCAAAGTAAATTTTTTGTTAATTGAAAATCCCGTCTTCGTGCAAACTTCATCGGTTAAATGCTTGGGGCGGGTTAACTCAACGTTCTGTTTGAAATTGAATTTTTGTCATCAAACCATTGCATGTGCTTGTTGTGACGGCATCAAAAGCATCATCAAGTTGGCTCAACAGGTTGGCCATTGTAAAATCACAATTACGTGCAATTTGGTTTTTCACCACAGCCCAACAGGTCTCAATTGGTTGCAACTCAGGATGGTACGGTGGTGTCCTTAATACTTCGTGACCTAACTCAGACGCAATTTCATCAATATCGTAAGTGGGTATCGGTGACATTTTGTTTAGTATTTCCACCATTTCAACCTTCAAGCAATCGTCTCTAAGCGGGATGTTGTTTTGCTCCAACCAAAATCGAATTTTGTCCTTGTTGCTGGTCGCTGTTGGTGCAGAGTGTATTGACAGTACGTTATGGTATGAAGCGTTGTCCATTACAATTAGAGAATTTGGTGGTATATTGGGCAGGAGTTTTTCCTTGAACCATTTTGTGAATAAACCTTGGTTCATCTGCCCATGGTAATCCCCTGTTTTTCTAGAACTTTTGAATGTCAACTTGGCTCCAGGAACCCACCCATCTTTTGTTATCGCATTAATAAGAATCAAGCGATCCCCTTTGCCTGTTGGCTTCTGTATCCATGGACCGTCATCATCAAAATACCACACAGAATCATTGCTATGATTTTTATTCACATACGATTCATCTAAATACACTTCCGGTCGAATAGCATCACCCCTATCCCTATTTGCACGCTTACGTCGCAAATATCGTTGTCTTGACTATGGGGTCCACTTTACTTCTCCCATACATCAAGAATTTCGTTTTCCTGCTTTTCAGTGATATGTTTTACACCCCGTCCAGGTCGAGAAGGCTTGTACGCTAGGTAGGCATCCTTACCCATAGCCTCAAGATCACCGCGCCATCCGTAAACAGTCGTGTAGTGAAGGCCAGCAATTTCTGCAGCTTTTTCTACGCCGATGTCCTTGGCACTCATCAAAATGGTGTGTTTTGCTTCCTGGCTGAAATGTCTCTTCTTGGTCATGTCATTTCTCCTCTATAATTGCAGGAGAAAGTGTTACCGTATTTGGGCGTGAAATCTACGGTTTTATATTAGCAAAAACAGTGTAGTGTTCCCTGAACTATTGGCCTGTCCCATTTAACCTTATAGGTGTCAAGTGTTCACTTAGCCATATTTTCATCAGTGACTGATAGGGGACATCTCGTTTATTTGCTTCTACTTTGATTTGTGCCAACATAGATTCTGGTAACCTTAAGGAGATTGCTTTAGTCGTTGGTTTCAGGCTAGAAAACACCGCTTGCTCTGCTTTGCTCCAGTCGAGATAGTCACTTGAGTCATTTTCTTCCCAAAAAACTCTTTCTTCTGGTTCTGTTTTAAATTCAGGAATTTTTTTCATAACTCTTTTTTTCCTTTTTATGCATAGGTCTGGCAGAGATTACCCTGATTTTATTTACACGAATTGTGTAGGTTATATGCAGTTTTCGATTGTTGTCAGTTCTACCCAAAGCATGAAATCTCATCTCTTTTTGCGAGTGGGCCTTATCTTCAAGCAATAATAGTGGTTGATTAAAAAAAACCTGTTCTGCTTCTTCCTTCGAAACATTGTGTTTGTCAGAGCTTTTACGTTCGTTGCCATGATCCCACAGGAACTGTTTTGGTTCTTTTATTTCAATCATAATTGTATATTAATGTCATATACAAAGATTGTCAATCTCCTAATCTTAAGCCGCTTGCAATAACAACGAGGAACGGGGTCAGGTCTCATTATAACTGTACTTGAATGCCTGGTGCTGGTAATATCAAAGAATGAGCAGGCCATTACGAATAGAATATCCCGGTGCCTGGTATCATGTTATGAGTAGAGGGAGGCGAGGCGATGCTATCTTTTCTTGCCATGGAGATTATGAAATGTTTCTTGCTCTACTGCAAGACGCTGCAGAGCTGTGGACGGTTAGGGTTAGCGCATACTGCTTAATGGGCAATCACTATCATATATGACTCCACGACTCCGCTTGGTAATCTGTCCCGATTCATGAGACATTTGAACGGAGTGTATACCCAGCGTTATAACAGTGTCCACGGATATGATGGACAGTCGTTTCGAGGGCGTTTCAAATCCATTCTCGTCGAAAAAGATAAGTACCTCTTGGAGATTGTAAGATATATCCACAGAAATCCATTGAGGGCCGGTATGGTTGGTCGGTTGGAAGATTACAAATGGTTTAGTCATGGAGATTATCTTGTTTTGCGTCAAGGAGGGGAGTGTTTGATTGAATTGGGTCAGGACTTTGGCATGTCTGGATACAGTCCCGCCGGTAGTGCTGTTGTGCGAGTTGTTAAAAAAATGCACAAAAATCAGGGTTTGCTGGAACAAATAGAAAAAATTAAACACTCTTTGCTCCCGTAACTGGGTATATGGTGAGTAAGTTGTTTAGTAGGTGATTGTGACTGAGGGGTAGAGTTGTATGAAAGACACCTATTGGAAAATGATAGCGAATAGAGATAAGGCTATAATGTTAGCGCGAAGGCAGTTACCGGAGTTGGTTTGTGATGCCGTCAATCTGGAGGGGATAAATTTTACGCTGCCAGAAATTCAGACGTTACTTGATGGCGTTACGATTGGTGGGCGAAAAATTGTGGATCAACAAGTGGCGTTAAATCAGTCTGAAACATGGGGGACTATGTTTGGATGGCTGGATAATGGTGAGTTTGAGTTGTCTATCGAGAGGGCGTGTGAGCTTCACGCAATAGCAGCAAGGAATGAGGCCTTGGAATGGGGGAAGTTTCGATCAGGTGGAGTAACTATCGCAGGAACGCAATATATGCCACCCGCAGCTCAGGAATTGCCGGGTCTATTTAAGGAGATGCTACTGGAAGCACAAAATCTGTTAGATATTTATGATTGTGCAATTTCGGTATTCCTTGAAATGGCAAGGAACCAGTTTTTTTATGATGTAAACAAGCGAATGGGGCGATTTATGATGAATGGCATTTTGATAGATGCAGGATACCCGGCGATTAATCTTCCCGCAAAACGTCAACTGGAGTTTAATCAATTGATGTTGGAATTTTATGAGACAGGAAAACAGCAGCCAATGAACGCTTTTCTGCGTTCTTGTCTTGATACACGCATGGTTGAGATAATGCAGGAAGGTATATAATGACAGATGGTTAATGGTTGAAAAGGCTAAGATGAGTAAAGTGGACCCCATAGTCATAGCTTCGACAACCAACGCTCGTAAGTTGATTTTCTATCCAACTTTATAGTGGTTTAGGCAGGATTTGACAACAAACACTACATATTCATGGATAAACATCGTAATTTAGAGTATTTGAACTAAAACCGTCTGCTTTTTAGACAAAAATACCCTTTCGTCCATATAGACGTTTTTGCAGAAAAGGAGCCTGTTCTTTGAGATACCTGCCGACCTGTCTGTTGCTTTGGCAACTGTGCCGGTTTATGGTGCAAAAGAGAGCTAGGGACTCGGATAAAATAAAGTATCCCAGCCATAATTTTAACAGTTAGCCGGGATGTCTACAAACCAATTTTCTAATCCAGTAAAACGCACAAGTTTTTTTTCGTAAAATACCATTTCCTTTTTGTCCAGTGTAATGCCTGTTGGATAAACTCCATCCACCATTTCCACCTCTGGGTGAATTCCGTTATATGTCATAGATCTTGCCAACCCCAGAACTTTCTCTTCTGAGTCAAGTAGCTCTCCATTCCAATGATTTTCCAGGATTCCCAATACCCGCTCTACGGGATTATATTTGCTATGGTAGGGAGGGTAATAGGCGCCTACTCCCTTGTTTATACAATTATTCACTTGAACGTAAAGCTTTTTCGTACACCTGAACTGTCTGCTCAGCGATGGTCAGCCAGTTATATTTCTCAGCTATTTGCAATTGAAAATCAGCCTTTTCCCTATCAGAAAGACCTTTTTTTAATAATAACACCAGTTTTTCAGCCAACTCTTTCACGTCGCCACATTTAAAAAACCTCTCAGCACTCAAATCAACCTCTTTATTAGCAGGAATATCTGAAACCAGAACAGGTAAGCCGTAACTCATCGCTTCAAGTAAGGCAATGGGTAAGCCCTCATGATAGGAAGGCATGGCAAATAACCCGGCGTGTGAAAAAATTTGATTTAAATCCTCCCCGGAAATATAACCTGTAAGCACAACTCTGGAATCTGCAGCAGCCATTTTCTTTAACTGAGCACTATACGCTGTTTCATGATCAGCATCACCGGCAAGCACCAGTTGATACCCAGAACCAACGTGCTTAAATGCTTCCAGTAAATCATGCAGACCCTTTTCAGGGACAAAACGTGCCACAGCTACAATATATTTTTTGGGTTTAATACCGAGGGAATCAAGCAAAGAGGTGCTGGTGGATTTTTGAGGAATCGGCACACCATTATAAATGAGGTTAGACTCACGACCACAGCGTTTTTTAACGATATCTGCAATAACAGTGGAGATCACAATAATCTCATTGGCAAATTTTCCGCCCAGATACTCACCCAGGCGGAGCATAGTCTTGGCGATGTTTCCCCAATTCTGACGATCATAATCAGGCCCATGATTGGTGACAACAACTTTCATCCCGAGCATCCGGGCCATGGGTGCCATAAGCCCAGGACCAATAGCATGAATATGGATCAGATCCGCCTTGTTTTTTCGTGCGGCAAAAATTGCCAGAAAGGTGTGGACAATCGCCTCCATACTTTTTTTATGAGGCGCAAAAATGTGGGCTAATTGTACACCGTACCATTTTGGCTCCTGCCTAGCCACATAGGGGCTACGCGTAGCTAGTGTAACCTCATACCCCATTGAGACAATGAGAGGGTATAACTCCTGGCAATGCTTCTCAACACCGCCGGGAATATCGGGGATGCCACGGGTACCGGTTACGAAGATTTTCATTGGAGTGTTATTGTGGCAATCACAATGTAATGTAATGGAAAGCCTATTCTGTGAGTAATAATCCGGAATTTATTGGCGTTGGATGCAGATACAAGTTGTTGAAGAGATTTCTTGGAAAGCAGGTTCATGTAGTCTCCAGATGCCCAGTTTTTCCCGGCAAAATTAACAATTCTGTTGAAAGCCTGTTTAGGTAACCAATGAATAAATGGATAGTTCGTATGAATTTCAATTGGGAACTCTTTCGCAGGAGTAGAAAAATATACTTTCCGCCGACTGACTCTTAGTCATCTCATTAATAAATAGTAATTGGTCATTTTTGTTTCCTACATGCTCAATGACTGCATTGGAGATAACAGCAGAAAAAGAATTGTCTTTGAATGGGAATACTCCCCCCTCATAATAGACAGGTGAAATATCAGGGTACTTTTGCCTAAAGTACTTGATCTCTTGGATAGACAAGGTAGTTATGTCTTTGGGAAATGGATATTTTTTCTCAAAATAATTATCTACTGGAGAATATTCTTGATCATTAACACCAATATCTAAGATGGAAGAGCCTTCTTTAAGGTCCAATAATGTAAGAAGTTCCTTGTATTTTTTCTTTCTACTTCGTTCCATGAGACAATGTTTTAATGTAATTAACATGCTATAAACTCATATTTTATCAAGGCAGGCGTCATTACCCCGAGCAAGAACTTTCAGCTTGTTGCGGACGACCCACTTAAGCGGAGTAGATATCTTTTTCTTCATGGCAGGGCCGGCAGAGCCAATCATCCAGCATTGCTTGTCACAGGTTTTAACGGCCTGGCGAACCTTGCCGGCCTGGTCACTGTTCCAGATGGTGGCGAAATCCTGTTTATGGAGGTTGCCCATGATCATGGGTTGGTCTGAGCCGTTACAGGGCATAACATTGCCAAAGGGGTCGACAAAAAACATGTCGGTACCTACCTCGCAGGGCAAGGCGCGTTTCTGGCCTCGAGCCTTGCGGGCCAATCCCATATTGAAGTAGGCCCGGAACCAGTTTTTGGGCTTGTTGGTTTTCAGCATTTCCACTGCGATATTTTCAAAAGTCTTGGCCACCTTTTCTTTATCTTGGTAGTTGTTCTCCGTGGTATGGAAGTAGAACGAATTATGAGTGGTGGCTGTGGCAAACTCAAGCCCCATGGCATTAGCCAGACGATACAGTTCGATCAGATCGTCGGCATTGCGGTCTGAAACCGTCATACCAAAACCAATATCTGCAATCCCCATCCCCTGCAAGGTGGTCAAGGTACGTAAACCATGGTCAAAGCCATTTTTAACACCTCGCAGTTCATCATTGGCAGCGGGTAATCCTTCAATGGAAATACGAATACCAACCTGATTCCCAAAACGTTTAAAGAGTTTTAGCGTGCGCTCGGTAAAATAACCATTTGAACTAATAACCAAACGTTTTGTTTTAGTTAAGGCCTTGGCAACAATCTCTTCAATATCTTTACGCAGGAAGGGTTCACCACCTGTAATATTAATAAAATCAAGCCCGCTGGGCAGTTTATCCACTAAAGCTGGGGTATACTCTTCTTCTTTTTTACTTGGGTGCTGCCACGTATTACACATATAACATTTAGCATTACAACGATAGGTGACGATGAGACAAGCTTCCATTATTTACACACTGTTTTAAGTTGATAAGTATCAGTTTTGGGTGATCCCACAAATACAATACACTCTTTCTGGCGAAGATCACTTATATCTCGCTTAACCGTTTTTTCGACTACGCTCCACTTTGCAGCAATATCTTTAGCTTTGCATGGAACTCCTAGCTGCAATTGCTCAAGGAACCATTGTTGGCGTTTATTTACAGGGACATCTACTGACATTGTCATCAGCCTTCAACTGGATGGTTTGAGAATGAGGACGAAAGACAACACGAATAACAGGACCAAGAGGAAATGTTTAATATCCATGGTCTTAAGCTTTATACCTCACCAAGCAGAAAGGGTTCACCACCTGTAATATTGATAAAATCAAGCCCGCTAGTTGGATGTTGCCAGGTGTTACACATATAACATTTGGCATTACAACGATAAGTCACTATAAGACAGGCTTCCACAATCTACACACTATTCCCAAGGTTTATTAGCAGCTGCATACCAAGCTGCGTTAATTGATATTGTTGTAACTTGCTTTTCGGTTTTTCAGGTATTGTATACTCAATAAAACCACCCTGCAGAGCTGGGTTGAGATACGCTTCATAAAAATATTTCCTATCCTTAACACCAATAGCTCTTTGTAATTGTTCTCTTGCGGTGGGCTGTTTACACAGAGGAAGTAACTTCTCAACATGGGGGGTAACATGGGGGGTAACATGGGGGGTAATTTCTCCTGCCTCTGGATGAGGGAAAATAGTAACCCGCATAGATGGCCCGACTTCCAGCCATTCCGGGATTGGGTAACCATTCTCACTGCAAAATTCACAGACTCTTCTATAACCACTCCCCCACTGTTCCATTACGCCCAACTCTCTAAAAGTACGAGCAATAACCCTATTTCTGATTTTACTGTGCCCAGCTTTAAAATCATCAATCGTCATCCCAAATGGTAAAAGACCAGGGTTCTGTATTTCAAGCCTATCTGCAAAAAGAGCTACCGTAATCCGCATTCCAATTAAAGAATAATCACAATGAACGATACTGTTAACAAGGATTTCCCGAATGGCAAAAACAGGATAAGCAGAAATATCTTCACGGATCATCCCGGTAATCTTTGGAAACAGCCTGCTGTTACGCCCAATAAATTTGGGCACATTATCAAGCGCTTCAAAAACAGATCCCTCAAAATCCAAACGATCAAGAAAATGAGTTTTGCCAGTATCTCTGAATCTTGCACAACTAATCCGTACATCAGGCAATAGCTGTTGCCTAATGTCTGGTTTGCCAAACAAAATCAACCCGCCGTATGTGACAACATCATGCCCATCAACAGGTACCAGTATTCCAAGCGAAATAAGCTGTTCCTTTTCTATTTTTTTGCCTATGGCACCAAACTTTTCCTGAATCAATGACAGATCCAGAGATTCAACAGAATAGAGGTGGCAAGGTAACTGATCAAAGGTTTTATTCCTTTGCTGCCTTTTCATCTCAGCAATAAATTCAGGCCCCGCCTGACGGGTACTGGAACCTAAACGAATATATACACCGCGAGCCTCCCCTTCACTCTTTAAATAAAACGGGCCTGGCCAATGGGCAACACGAATACAAAGAAGTGCTTCCCCCTCAAATGAAGTAATTTCAATATCGGGCATAATCATCGGAGCAATTGAATCCGCTATACTGCTGGATAATTGTTCCTCAACCATCAGAGGATCATCTACGCCGACAATTTCGCCATTATCTTCTCTACCAATAATAAGAGAGCCACCAGCAGTATTTGCGAAGGCGATAATCGTCTTCATAATCTTTTTTAATCCACTAATGTCCCTTTTAAACTCAAGGGTTTTCCCTTCAGGTACCTTGAGAAGCTCAGAAATGTTCATTAAATTCTTTTGTCCAAAAGTGCAGAGTATATTTCAAAGAGTCGTTTGTTGTGCTGTGCTAAACTATACTGTTCTTCAAGCTTTCGCCGTGCCTCCCTCCCCATTTCTTTTCGTAAAACGGAATCATTAACCAAGGTTTCCATTTTTTCTGCAAGCTCAGTCACGTTTCCCATTTCAAAAAGAAACCCTGTTTTACCGTCTTCAATCTGCTCAGGAATTCCACCGATCCTGCTTCCTATAACAGGTTTTCCTAAAGCCATGGATTCCAGAACTACCATGGAGCAGTTTTCATACCACTCCGACGGCACCACAATGAAGGCTGCACCAGCAATAACGTCTATAAGAGCCTGTCCACTCTGATAGCCAAGAAAATCAACCTTCATATATCTCTTTTGCAGTTCCTCTGCAAGTGAGCCTGTACCAACAACCTTTAGGGGAAAATGAGAAACCATCTCTCCATGGGCTTTGAGCAAGGTCTGTACTCCTTTTTCCCTCGAAAGTCTGCCGAAATAAAGACAATACCCTCCATCATTGTAGTTGGGCTGATAAAGACTAACATCAATACCATTATGCAAGACTTTAATCTTATCTTTAGAAATACGCTGTGTTGTAAGATCAGCAAGAAATTGACTAGGGGCTAGAAATAAATCCACCCCATCATAACTCTTACGCCATTTGTGGAATAAAGCTTCAACAGATAATAAAAGGCTCCGCACCTTTGAGTTTTGACAGTTTACAGTGAAAGCCTTACTGAACTTGCCACCAACACAAGCATTACAGATCCGATCATTATGTAATGCCAAATAGCTTGGACAAACGAGTTTACAATCATGCAACGTAAGAACAACCTTCACTCCATATCTTTTAAGCAAAGGAATAATGGAAGGAGTCAATTGATGATAAATATTGTGCAAATGAGCAATCTGAGGTTTTTCCTGAACGAGTAAAGCTTCAAGCTTGCGTACAGCCACTGAAGAATGGATAAAAGAAACGGCCTGCTGAATTTTTTTGGCCACTCCACCACTAGAATCATAGCTAGTGTTTGGGACAAAGAATTCAGCATAGGGTGAGGAGAGGTTTCGTCCATCCTCCATTGAGAAATCAACGATGGTATGCCCCTGTTGTAACAAGAAATCACGCTCCTGAAAAAACACAGTTTCAGAACCGCCGTTAAGATGGAAAAATTTATTGATGAAAATGATTTTCATGACCCATTGTTTTTTTGTATAATAAGTTCGGCACGATTTCAATAGCAGTAACACAATCAGGTATATTACTTTTAGCCACTGTATTAGCCCTAATTGTTACATTACAACCCAGCCCCCTGACTAGATGAATGATTATTTGATATTGCTGTTTTTGCTAACATTCCAAGGGTTGTACAAAAAATTACTAAGGCTGGAAAATTATCAATAAGGTTCTCTGTGAACATATATAGTAATACACTGATAAATGGAACCAGCATTAAGTCTGAATTATTCTTTTTTAACAATTTGTACAATTTATATATTATAAATGAGAACGAAACGTAGAAAAGAACTCCAAATTCAACAAGTAGGCGAAGATGGTCGTTATGTGGCCTTATTTTTATTAAGGTGATATTTTGCATATTATCAGCACCAACTCCAAACAAAATAGTCATAATATCGCACGACATGAAATGATTTATAATGTTAGCCCAATGTTTTATCCTAAACAAAAAAGATATTTCTCCAGGAGAACCTCCGGTGTTAATAGCTTCCAGATAACTAACTTCATGTAGGGTGTAGATGGAATAGTTATCCAATAATTTACTTGCTAATGTGATAGTGCCCACCAACCTACTGACAATCTCCAATTTATAAAAAAATGGCAATAAGAACAAGACAATGCAAGACAACAAACCTATAATGACAAAGGTAATTGGACGTATTTCTTTAAGTAATGTTATTAATTTTTTCTTGTATATAAATAGAAACGAAAATATTACTGCAACAAATAGACCTTGCGTGGAAAAGGTTATCATCACGATGGCTAAGTATACGATCGTTAAAATAGGATAATTTGGCAAATAGATAAGCAGAAGCATTGAAGCAGATAAACAATAAAAACCAGCAGAATTTCTGTTGATAAACATGGAAGACCTGTCAGTTTGCCCGTTTATAAAAAAATCAAGATAAACAATAAAAACAGGTATAAAACAGACAATAAAAACAATGGCCTTCTCAGAAGTGGTAACTTTTTGAGTCTGTGAAGATGTGGAAAGAAACGAACCTACAAACATTGCCCAGCATCCTAAAATTTTCAGAAATGTGGGGATATGTGTTGTTGAGATATTAGCAATGCCCCCTGCAACAATAATGATTATTGGAACCAGATATAACGAACTAGCCTTAATTCGTGATTTTTTCGCTTTCAATAACATATAAACCGTTAGGAAATATATGCTCATTATACTAATAATGTTAGATATTGACTTTAATTGATTTGCTCCTGTAACGTAAAAGAATAAATTTAATAGAAAGAAACAGAATATAAGACATAGTAGGTTCCTGTGGAGAACAAAGACATATGGGCTCTTAGAATGCATTGTGGTGGTGGTTCTTGTTTCTAGATTGAATAATTTTTTTCATTACTGTCATTACTGTTATGGAGGCGAATGGGAAATGAGATAGTATTTTAAGTAAGTAATATCTTGTTTTAAAATAATTTGGCTTGACTCTCTTTAGTAGTATTCTTGCTGCTACAATATCATTATTTCTGATAGCAAGAGCAACTTGTCGTAAAGTATATATTTCTACAAATTTAGAAACGTCAACAATTATGTTCTTATTTACTCCTTCTATATCTTGTAACGATGAAAAATCAAAATGGTATTTATAATCTACAAATTTTTCATTAGTGTTGTTGGAAGTACCAAATTGATAATAATTACTGCAAATTTTGGAACTAAGAGCTATTTTCTCCTTGAGGGCGACTTGGCTCCAGATAGCCAAATCTTCACCAAACCAAATTCCTGTTGCAAACCCTCCTATTTGCTCTAAAACCTCCTTTTTCACACACACACTTGATGAGTTTACGGGCGGTTTCCCTGTATATGCCTCAAAAAAATAATTAGTCAATAGGAAGATTTCATTACCATCAGCACTGACGACATTCCTTGTTTCGATCAGCTCACTATAAGCATTTAAAATATTATAGCCGGTGGCAAAAAGCGCTGCTTCAGGAAACTTCTCAATTAAAGAGACAATTATTTCCAACAAGTTTGTCTCCCAAGTATCGTCAGCATCTAGAAAAACAATATACTTTGATTTTGCCTCATTAATGCCAAGGTTGCGAGCTGAAGAAACGCCACCATTCTCTTTCTCAATGATACGAAAACGAGCGTCAATATGCTGTTTAGCTGATTCTACGCTCTTATCTGTGGAACCATCATTAACGATTAGTACTTCGAAATTCTGGAAAGATTGCTTAGCTACAGACTGTATTGCCCTCGCTATATATTCCTCCTTATTGTAAAGCGGAATAACAATGGAAAAAAAAGGACTGGCATTCATCATTGTTTACCTCAAATTTACTTTCAAGAAGTTAATCGAATTCACTTTTAATTTTGCACGGATCTCATTTACCCTATCCCAATCAATTGATTTCTGCATAATGTTATCGTTTAAATTGGCTGTAGAAAGGACAAGTCGTTGACTTAAACCAAACTGCTTTAATAGTGAATTAAACCGTGCCATGCCTCTCTTTGAGTTTCCAATTGCAATAAAAGGGATATTAAATAGAATAGCGAACACACATCCATGAAAAGAATCTGCAATAACAAATTTGGCGTCCATATATCCGCGTAACCACTGTGTAACTCGTGGAAACACACATTCCTCTATTTCATATTGCGTTTTGCGGGTTAACGACTTTTCTGACATAACAGTAAAAGACTTCAGGCCCAACACAGACTCAACAAGCTGAATTAACTCTTTTTTTTCAGGGGTAGGATCTAAAACATAGGTCATCAAGTTTCCGGCACTAACCAGTTCCTCTTGCTCCAAGACCAAATCTATATAATCATCAGGCTCTAACAACATGGTCGGATCCAGAACATGCGTGGCATTACTTCCAAGATATTTCCTACAAAGACGAACTGCGGTGTCCTCACGAACAGAAATTGCATCAAATTGCTGCGTTAATCCGGAACAACTTCGTGTAAGTTTGTCACTGTATTCCCAACATTCTACTCCGAATGATGCAGCATAGGTCAGCCGCTTAACCCCCTTTACCTCTTTAATAAAGTCTAAAAAGCAGTCCGGAATATTTGAATAACAAGGCCTCCAAACCTGATCACTTCCAACAATAATCGCATCAAAATTACCCTTGTCAAATGCCCTGCGCAAAGCTTCTGTTGAATACAATATACTGGTTACATCTATGTACTTTTGAATGAAACCGGAAGTGTTTTGGGCAATAATGTTCGATTGTTCTTCTGAAGGGTAAAAAGGAAAAAAAACATGATCCTTCTGCCTCCTCAAACATCGAAGAATAGCTGTCTTAAAAGGCGCTAAGGCCTTATTTTTTAACGTTGCTTTTGCATTATGCCGATCTAACACAATTGCCTTATGTCCCATTTTCTTAAGAACATTTTGCAAAGCATATGCCTGCAATAAACCACCGTAGTTATTAAGTAGCGGTTGTGTGATAACACCTATTTTCATACTCTTCTCTTCCGTTGTCAATTAACTATACTCAGTAAAAGAAAAACTTTCTGTAAAACATCTCGGGTATTCTGCCTACCAATCATTAAGTGTAAATATTAAGAATATGATCATAGATCAATCGCAAATCTTGCTTTTGAATTGCGCTACTGACAGACCAGTTATCAGTAGTTATTGCTATAGGACAATGACCTTTAACACAGTATGGTTTGTAATGATTGAGCCATTGTTTTATTCCGATAGGACCATTGGGCATTTTGAACGCGGACATGAACTCGGGCGAATTATTTGATACTAAATAGCCATCTGGACAATCAACAATTATATCTGGGAAATAACAGGAACTGGGTGACACGTCATCCAGTTTAACATGGCTCTTCAAATGGTGTCTCTTGGCTTGCTGACTATTGTTAAACGTTAAAGAAATTTTGTTAGCTAAATTTACTCTGTTTTTAGATTCTACTATCCCATTGAAGCGCTCTTTATCGTTAATGTATATTCCTGTAGACCAATTTCCCATTGGCATACAGAATGCGGATGTGTTTTTCAAATCGAATACAATTAAATTATCTTGCAACAATTTAATACCAACCCTTTCTCGTAAAGAATTTCTCACGCTAAAAGGTATAAATGGTTTCAATATTTTTTTTATCTGATCAATGGCCAACATCTTAATTTTACTTGACTTTTTCACCTGTTGCTGGTAATTATGTTCAGTTAAAAAGGTGTTCAAATTAACTAAATATTGGGTGGTCACCATACTATGGTCAGAGACCAAGATAATCTCTGCATCTGTAAATCTTGCTGCGAGGCATTTAATTTGGGAATCGAACTCTTGATAGTAATGCTTAATTGCTTGAACCAATTCATGGTCAACATTATCGCCTCCCCTTAAATATTTATCCCATTCAGGCAAAATAAATTGCTCAGCCATTACCGACGATGTTCTATAAACTAAAAAACCAAAATCTACGTTATCATCTTCATATAATTTAATAAAAGATTCTGTTCTCTTCTTGTTTTTTTTCTCCAGACGGGTAAAAATTTTTCGCGCATCGTAAAGCTTTTTTTCGCCAACAAGACTTCCTATGCGTTCATCTACTATATATCCAATATCGAGGAGTGTTTTTAATACTTCTTTGGGATAACAGAGATCTTCTGTTGGATCCTGCACAACCTTTGTACCCCCACCTCCACCAGACACAAAAAAACCGTCAACTGTTGGCGCAGGAAACGTCACGGGGACATTCATAATACCAACCCTATACCCTCGCTCATTTAATATTTGCCAAATTGGTTTTATTCTTGTCCCTAAAGAAGGAATATCTGCAATCTTGAACTTTAGACTCCATTCTACCCCCCCATCCAACACTGGACGATCATACAAAGCACCAGTATTGACTCCATGTTCACCAGTAAATATCTCGGCCCATCCTCTGCTAAGCAAATCTTCCTTTAAGCGTAACTCAGACCCTTTTTCAATCAAAGATTCAATAAATGGAGTCCAACCTCTTTTAAAAGTAGCAAGTTGCGCCCCGTCCATACCAACAATTAAAGTTTTCATAGGTTATCTCTTATAAATCTAAAGTTTCCCGTATTACAGACATAGTAAGCACCCCTCATTATCGGCTTGTTTTTGGGACAGTTCAGTTTCACCGTGGATCTTCACCAACTTCTATCATCAGCAACTTCCCCATCGGCAATCTAGCTGCAAGGTATGTTAACTTTCAACAGAGGCGTTCTTGTGCAAGGCGGCGACGAGGTTGTTCGAGGGGGTTCCAATCTAACAAGCACTTCTTCTTTATTGCTACGAATCCACCCGTGGCATTTTGTTATTGCATAGAACAAATCAACTATTTCATTCTCCTGTTCCCAGCCTGGTTGTAATAAGTCAATCATATCCTTGCGAGAATTCCACACACAGGAAGTTATCAACCTTAAAAGCCTTTTCCCTTCATTGTCAACCTTTTTATACTTTCGGTAATCCTCAAGGTCTGAGGTGTTTACCCGATCAGGTTCTTTGCGGGCTTTCTCTCGCATGTCTTCAAGCACTATCTCAATTTTAGATATTTTCTTTTTCAGGGTGTTGTAAATACTATTTTTTCGTGTGGAGCCATCCTTGTTCAGCGCAGGCTTCGCATCGGCAAGCTTAGCCTTTAATTTAACAAGGCCGTTTCGGGCTGTTTTAATGAGTTTCTTCAATCCTTTTAAGATTGGATTTGCAATATCCTGCTTCTCGCTTGTAACGAGTTTGAATCCTGGATGATAATGGTAAGGGTGCCTTTCCTTTATGCGTTTAAAAGTGTTTTCAGAAGCCCTCCAACGGTTCAAAATTCCAACTATACAGTCTTCTCCTGTTGTGTCGTGATTCCCGGTATAGGCCAGCACGGCAGTCCTACGTTTTGCCCCAATATTCCAGAGTATAAAGTGCCGTAATGAAAACGTTTCTTTGCCAACCTCAGTTGATACCGTAAACTCTTTGCTTTGTTCAAAATATCGATATTGCTTGCAGTTGAATTCAAGCTCTTCTGTAAACTGCTTGTCTTCTATTTCCGCTAAAAAGCCATGGTTTATATGTTTATCCCAAGTCACAAAGCAAATGCCTTTACTTTTTAAACCAAAAAAGAAATCACTTCCGTGTCCCTCCCGATCAAAAACATGTATAACGCTTTTTGGAATATCGTCCTTCCACTTATCAGAAAAAACTGAAATATGATCACGCAAATTCCCAGTGCCTTCCTGAATGTCAAAATCAACAATGCGACCAGTCGCATCGCAAGTAACCATGTTTGTTTGGCCCGGGAGTGGAATACTTCTCTCAGCTGTGACGCACAAAGATTTTTTCTAACCTAGTCCTAGGCTGCAAGGAAATCGTAAAAAAAGTTTTTCGCGATAAAGTCATAAACATTCAAACGCCAATATTGTAAGGTAAATTATCCGCAATTTCTTACAATGGTGTTTTGTATGCCGATATCAAAAGCCGTAAAAATTGAACAATGTGGTCGCCAATTCACGAATCATGAAATTGACGAAATTATAGAGACCATAAAAGAATTCCCGAATCTAAGTCAAACAACACTGACAGAAACAATTTGTGAACACCTCGAGTGGTTTACCGCCACAGGACGCTATAAAAAAGATGCCTACCTCAAGCTCTTAAAAAAAATTGAGACTACTGAAGGGTGTTGAAAAGAATGTACTATTACCCAATAAAAACATAGCATTAAACATGAAAAGCCTCTATAATATGAGGAGATTTTCCAAAAAAAAAACCTTACGATCACGGAGGCTTTCATGTTCGAAAAGAATATCAAAAAAGAGGTCAACAAACAACTAAAAAAGAACTTCCCTAACTGGAAGAAATTACAAAAAAAAGTGAAGAAGAAAATTGCCAGTGAAGTTTTGGATGTTGTTGTCGCTGATTATGATTTCTCTCAACCAATTGAAAAGAACGATAAAAGTTTGTTTGGCGTAGAGGAACAGGCTCCAGCGAAAGGCATGATGACCATCAAGGAAATGGCACAATATATTAAAGATCATAATTCTTATAATGTCTTTATGTTATGCGACGTGAAACGTGTGGCTGGCAATATAACAAACGAAGAACTTCGTTTTATTGATAAAATGCTCGATAACACAGTACTTACTGGAATCCTTGCCAGTGACAGCTATAGCCCACAGATGCGTGAGTATTATCCTGTACAATTCTTCCGTGCCGAATTACTGAAAGCAATCAAGTACCCAGAGATCAGCTACCGCAAGTATTGTACCGAAGAATACTTAGGCCTTGATAGAAAAGAAAATCGAGAATTTATCGGTTTGCCTTTGCATAAAAAGACTATTATTGACCACACCCAGCTCTGCCAATTTCGCAAGAATACAACCTTTGTTCAACAGGTTAACCTCATGGTGTACATCCTTCACCATTTCAACCAATCAGGGCGACTTGGAGATTGTTTGATTCATGGAATTGATTCAACAGAGCTGGCAAATGATTGCCATTACCCACTTGCAACTGTCACAATCAAAGGAAAGAAGATCCGTATATACAACGATATAGACTGTGATTGTGGTAAACGTCGTAACAAGCGTGACAAATCAAGATATGTGGTGGGATATCGTTTACATACACTTACTGCTATTGACGCAATAACAGGGCATAGTTTTCCGTTGATATCTCTATTGGCTCCTGCAAATCATCACGATAGTAATTTCTTGTCGTTTCTCGTTGAATTGTCCCAATCCATTGGAATTGATGTGAAAATAATAAGTGCTGATGAAGCATATCATGACAAAGATGGTTTGTTATATCAGAAGACTGGTGTTCTTGTTTCGACTCCACCTTCGTCTACAGTAAAACTACCAGAGCATGTCAACTCTGAGACAGGTGCTGTTTTTATAGATGATGAATGCACTATCCCCATGGCTCGTATAGGCTATGCCGATCAATTGCATGAGTACAAATGTGCTACTCAGGATGGAGAGTGTGACAAACAAGGTACATGTCCATTATATCGTGACCTTCCAGTAGACTGCGGGTATTTTCAACAAATCCCTTACGCTACTGAAAACATCAAAGCAGTGCATGATATTCGCAAAAATATTGAACGCCCTTTTAACCTGATAAAAAATCAAGTTGGTATGGAACAGGTGCGTGTTCGCAGCCAACATGCAACGTTAACCAGTTGTACTATAAGCAATATTGCTGTTTTGCTAATTGAAATGGCAGGAAAAAGGCGCAAGAAGAAAAAACATACATCTCAACAATTAGAACTACCAAGGGCGGCATAAAGAAAACCAAACGTAACATTATGAAATCATAACTTTTGTAATTTATTGCAGCATTACGTCTACTTACTTGCCATCTATCTGTAGCTGCCCTTAGAAGGGAACTTTAAAGAGCTAAAAAAACTTTAGGCAAGAGCGAGGGGGGCATCAGGAAGTAAAAACTTACAAAAAAAAAGTCACACTTAGGCAGCCCTAAGTTTCGACCTCGTCATTTATTGGTACTTTTCAACACCCTTTACTGGTGCCGTCCCCCCCCTTAATTCAATTATTTCCATGCTACATTTCGCTTAATTCACCCACAGATTTGCCAGAAAAGCCAAAAAAAACGCCACGGGCTTGCAAAGCAAACACTTAAACTCCTAATGTATTGATATTACATTGTTTGTTTAATCTGCCTGTACTTTTTAGAAGTTTCCTTTTCACTACTTATCTAGCGAATATTAAATGACATATTGCAAGTCCGCTCTCTTAGTTGGCATGGCAACTGAATCCACATAGCAACTATTCGTATTTACATCCAATTACCACTACCACCTAATTTCTAGGAAACTTCAGTTATAAATTTAAAGGGGGGTAGTCGGTTAGTGCCCCATGTGGCGATATACATGGCATACCAGAAATAAAGGAAAAGGTCATGCGTAACAACTACCTGTTATAATGTGCTTTATCCACAAAGAACTTGAAGCGGTGTACCTAATATTTAATGCTTCTGCATCATTAAACCTGTATGGGGTACTAACCGACTATCCCCTCTAGTTTTTTTCGTATTTTCCGAACTTTATAGAAAGAAAAAATAATGAAAATTGTTGCAATGAAAGTTGCTAAGAAAGGTGATGGAGCAGGATTTTGAACATGATGCCCTGCGGGCAAAAAAAGCAAAACCCATCTCCATATCAACCTCTGAGATGGGATTTATCTAACTAATGTTCAACTAATGTTCAACTAATGTTCCATATTTCCAAAAATCTGATTAGAATCCATTCACTAT
>JAFLJO010000180.1 GCA_022712975.1 Desulfocapsa sp. | reverse complement strand
CTTCAATTATGAAAAATGCAATCCCAAATAGCACGGAACAACCAATAGCAAGAAGCTTAGAGCCTGCCAATATCCTCAAGATAACAACAAATGAGAACGAAGGATTCCAGATTTATGTGCCGGGCAATGTAACGTTCAAGCTCAGGGGCAAGCGGGATTTACAGCACTGAACTTGGATTAACCACTGCCTTTGACAGTAAGGCTGAACTTCGGAAAACCGCGCTGCCCGCTTGTCCCTTGCAGCGATTTGTTATGTGATTTTTTTGATTTGAATGAAAAGTTATGGCACATAAAGTTCTGCTTCACCGTCTATAACAATTTTATTTTTTACCTTGCATATTGTTTTAAAAAAAACACGTCTTTTTTTTATATCGACATTTGTAACTGTTACTATTGCTGTAACAGTGTCGTTTAAATACACTGGTTTTTTAAAATTTAATGATTGCGCCACATAAACACATCCTGGACCGGGTATTTTAGTTCCAAACAATGCCGAGAAATACGATGCCGACATTAAACCATGTGCTATTCGTTTTTGAAAACGACTTTTTTGAGCATATTCATCACTCATATGTACTGGATTATGGTCACCTGATATGCCAGCAAAACACTTAACATCAGCATCTGTAATGGTTTGGGAGTATGAGACTTCCATACCTACAGTAATTTCTTCAATATTGAAGTTCCCAAAAATTGAATTTTTATCCATTTCTTTTTCTCAAATTTTCTTTAGTAAGCTTTATAGCAGGATTGCCAAATACAGTAATACCTGCAGGAACATTTCTTGTTACAAACGCACCTGCAGAAATCACAGCTCCTTTACCAATTACTATTGGATTATTCAGCTTTCCTTGTTTAATAACAGCTCCCGTCCCTATATATACATAATCTTCAATTGTAACATTGCCATTACACTTCACACTTGGAGCAAAAGTAACATAATCTCCTATGATGCAATCATGTGCAACATAACTATAGATATTTGCATGAAATGATTTCCCAATTATAATATTGGATGTAATTGTAACAAAAGGACAGAGTATTGAACCGTGATCAATTTTAATTTCTGTTAAAGTTGTGACATTACTTGCGGTAATATTAAGCATCTGGATGTTTTTTTCTAGACACTTATTTGTTAATTTTTCCCTAACTTTGCTATTGGCTATAGCAATTGAAACATGTCTCTCGTCGGCTGATATGTTGATAAACGACTCAAAACTAACAATTTTGTGATTGTTTATTAGCTCTCCGTCTCTATAATCGTCTATAAAAAATATATTATTTAGATTAACATTTTTGTTTTTTATTTGTTTTTCTAGCAAAGGCATCACTTCTCTTCCAAAACCACCAGTTCCGTATATCCCAAATATTTTTTTCATTTATTTTACCTCATGAAGTATGACTGAATCATTTTTTGGCTATTGACACATAACGTCCTAAATCACCGGCTGGCCATGGATTTACCGTAATGGTGGAGCGAGAGACAATGATAGATAAACATCCGAAAATCGGACGTGTGAGCCAGTCGGGTGCATTTTTTTGTTGGGCTTTTTTCTTTAAATTTTTACTGTACCTGAATGCCAACCTAAGTCTATTTTTTGAAGCTTCGGAGCATTGTATTTATTTCGTAAATACGTCATTACAGCATTTTCATTCTTTCGATCAATGTCTGAATCGACTATGTACGCATAACCTTTAGATTCATCTCTTATGGGGTCGCAGACAGAATCTTTAAATATTTTCGCGAAGGTTGAAGTTTGGAACTCGGCATTTTTAACTGAAAAAGGATTAAAACATAGCTCTACTTCGGTGTGAGTTGATACAATTGCTGCATCTAGAGTATTCCGATATCGGAAAAAATCACTATCCCTATAAAAATAACAAGGGCGGTGAAAACCATCTCCATCTAAATCGAACATTTGAGTTTTGCCGTACAATGCAGCTTTGAATTGCTCATATTTGGCCTTCTGGGCATCATCTATTGCACACAGCCAAACGATCCTGCACCAGTCATCTCTACCATAATTTTTTAGCTGATCGCAGGCATCTCTAATAATGCCTGATACCGTATTTTTACGGATTAGTGCTTTATGATCACCGTATATTTCACCTTGATTTAAAACTTCCTTCTTTTTTACTACTTCCTCTTTATCATCTTTCCTTGATTTAACTTCAATTAAATATGTGAAATCTTCATTTGTAATCTCAAAATCAGGTCGTTTTTCACCTTTCCCTTGTGATTCAGGGATTTTTCTCACAGACAATCCCCATTCCTTCATTTGACTTCCAATTGCTTCTTCAATGT
This sequence comes from Desulfocapsa sp., assembly GCA_022712975.1. Lineage (GTDB taxonomy): Bacteria > Desulfobacterota > Desulfobulbia > Desulfobulbales > Desulfocapsaceae > Desulfocapsa. Next base: position 2,884 of record JAFLJO010000180.1, on the reverse strand, counting down.
TCATTTTTATAGCCCAACGTCCGGTATCAGCCTGCCCCAAGCAATATTACCGGCGACGGTAATTCGTAGCTGTGAACTTGGATAACCCACCAAGGTTATTTGGAAAACTACGCTGCTTGGGGTCGGCTGGATACCATTGATATGCTTTTTGTTTATGACAAGTTCTACTATTCTTTTAATTTGCCATTACCTGTGACAATTGCTTTTTGTAAGATTTCCCTAATTCCCTTAACAAACATGCTTGATTCAGAGTTTGGCACTTCTCCTGGAACTGGAGCCGCATCGTGGTAAATCTCTTTTATTTCATAAGCTCGCACTTTAGTCGAACCAGTTCCACGGTGATTATAGGCTTGGTGCCAATTCTTTATTTTATCATTAAATAACCGTTTGGAAAAAAACCTATGCAATTGATAGTCAAGTTCTTGGGTTATGTTATCTATTGCGGTCTGCTTCATCTCATCCGGGGAAGAATCAGGTTCCCAAGATATAGGATTCTCAACAAATAAGTAAAGGTGAATCTGAAAACGACTTATCATGTCAGCAACTGGTCGCAGGTCACTATACTCAACTATATTTAATTCGCCTAAACGCCGACTTAAGGCTTTAATTCTTGTCCAATGCTCTGGCTTAACCCTTGAGTCTAATTTTAATCTCAACCGTGCTTCCCAAGGGATATGGAATTCTCTTGCTGCTTTTTGAATATTAAGAACTAAATTGGAATCATCATAGACTGGTATTGCATCTGTTGGTACAGGTGGCGCTATAGTTTTTTGTATTGCAGAAAGCATGTTAACAAATTCATTGTATATTAAGCTTCGACTGTGCGGTTTGAATGAATTCTGAGTTTTTGACAGAAAAAATATACGATCTACTTTGCACGCTTTAAGTACTCTCTCTGCTCTTTGTCCAAGTGTTTTTCCCACAGAAACAACTGAATTGTCAAAAGAGTCCAAAACGTGATCTTTTCTCATGGCAACATTAGGGATGTTAACTCCTTTGACCTCATCAAAGTGGGTAAAACAAACTATAAGCTTTTTATGGTGCCCACTTGACACTAAGCTTTGCAAGACAGCTGTAGGCGCTGCCTGCATAGGTTGTGCTGCATTATCAACCAAAACAATTGCATCAGAGATTTGAAAACGTTTTGTAATGTTTGTGGATATACTTGACGCAGAGTCTGGTGTATGTCCTAATCCTTCCCCGTCCATTATCACCAACTTTGTTTCATCCGCTGGAGACCAAGATGGTCGAAAAGGACCAGCAACTCGGATGCCCTCAACCAAAGGTGTCAAGAGGCATCCAAAATTTGGCGCATAGTTGCTTGAAAATCTGTTTATTTTTTTTATAAAATCATCACGGTCTGTTGATTCAAAAACCCAATATAATGGCCAATTGCTTTTATCTTTTGCTACAGAAACTGGATCTAAATGCTCAAACTTACTCTCCACATCATCTAATATAGTGTCTATTAGTGTTTGAAAATTGTCTTGCTCGTACAAATTTTCTTCTATAAGTTCTTGGAGTGTTATCAAATCTTCTTTTCCTGCGGTTTCGATTTCAACACCGAGTTCATTGGCTAACTTTTGATGAGATTGTTCGCTAATTGATATTATCTTAGAAATATAACCATTTAACTTGTTCCTTAAGACATTTTTTTCTTGAAATGAAATTTCTGATTCATCGGTAACTGTGTCAGTTTCAATTACTTCCTCATCGGTGAATTCATCTGTAATTTCATCCTCAATAGGTTTCTCAGCCAATGACCTAACGCTCCCTAAGAGATAGCTTAACCTAAATCGCTGTTCACTGTGAACTAGAAATTTGTTTTCAACTTCTTGCTTTTCTGAAGTTTCTAGGTGAGCCATTGCTGCGGACAAAACACACTCTTCAATGTGTTGACGAACATAGCTTTTGCCCAAAAAAGAAACCACTGCTTTATAAATATTATGAGGGGTAAAAATTAACTCGATGTTACTTGTAGTTGTTTTGGCAGAAGAAGTAGAAGGGAATCTCTCTTTATCGGGGTCAGTTCCTATGAGTTGCCTAACAACTGTTGTTTTCCCTGCCCCAGTGGTGCCAACCATTAATGCTTTTACGTATCCTTCATCTTTGCCCGGTAAAGGTAAAATTTCATTCCTTATTGCCCAAGGATCACGTTTTTCCGGGGTAATATTATCGTAAAATGCTGAAACAATTTTGGGGTGAAATTCTTTTTTCGCACGATCTTTTTCAGTTGGATTCCACAGTTTTTGATCACTGAGAATTTTATTTAATTGATCTACTAATTCTTGAGCCTCTGCCTCAACTTTTGTACCCAGCCCTCTCCTGACTCTCAACCCAGCTTTTCCGTTTTTTCCGGATCTAAGGGGGTGCTTAAAAATCACACACCACCCATCTCTTCCTTGGCCTTTTGATAATGATGCCTTAAAAATTTGATCAACCATAATTGCCTCTCCTGTCGGTTTGTTGTTCGTGGTTGTTCCACTCCTAGGTAAAATAACCTTTCAGGGTCGTGCTGTCAAGTTTTTTATGAACAACATGGAACAACGTCTCTGTTGCGTAGGTAACCTTACCACATGAGAGTGGGAATTTTCAGAGCATATCGTTAAGCTCAGGGGCCAGCGGGATTAATAACACTGAGTGTTGATTACCCCAGAATTTGTACAGCAATCCTGATTTCCAGAAAACCGCGCTGCCCGCTGGTCACCTGCAGCGCTGGGTTGTACGGATAATAGCAAAAAAATAATTTAGCAGAACCAATTTGTTGCTAACCTTGAAGAAAAAAGTTCGAGTAACAACGGAAATTCCAAGTCCGCAAGAAAACAGATTACCCGAGAATGTAAAGTAATAGATACCTCAAATTCTCCAGAATCAAAGAAAAACC
>JAFLJO010000151.1 GCA_022712975.1 Desulfocapsa sp. | reverse complement strand
AATGGGAATACCCCAGGGGAGGTGTATGGAAATTGCACGCAAGGCGTAAACTTGTTAAATAACGGCTCGCTTCGCTTGCCGGAAGTAGGTTTAACGCATTAGGGACCCGAGAATGGGGGAGGAAAGGCCGGGCATGCTTACACACACGCCCAGCCTCCCATTCTCAAGTCACTCACCACGGCGCTCGGGTCGCTCCTCAGCGTTGCCCTATCCTCCGGGTGAGTAATGAAACGATAACGGAAGATAGGAAATTTTCAAAGAACAAAATACTAAGGATACGAGCTGTACCACGAATAGACTGCGCTCGAAAATTGCTTAACTTTGCCTTATTTTTGTCTTGACTATGGGGTCCACTTTATACACCACCTGGAGGAAACGGATTTCTAGAGTGGAATAGTTGGTTTGACTCAATCCATACCATATTAATTGTAACCAACCCTTCCTTCTGCATCAGGATTTTGACTGGATCAAAATGATAAGACATGTCTGCAAGTTTCTTACGGTCTTTCAAAACTATAATTAGATGTTTTGCACCTGCAAAGGCGAAGTGTACTGGGTAATTCGTATGGAGATCATCAATAGACAAATTGAATTCATAGAGTATTGTTTTTACGTACTCTTGCGGAGCAGCTTCAGACCATGTTTCGGGTGACTGTAATGTTGCGATAAAAGTACCTAAGAAAAGTGGGGTCAGGTCTTGAAAAGCTACATATGTTGCATTTCAAGACTTGACCCCCATTTTTCCGTTCGCAAAATATGATTGCATGCGGATTGTGTATTCTAGGAAGATAACTGCTAAGCTGTGCGGAGCCACACCTTCGAGAACAGCACTGATCATTCTTGAGATCTCGTTTGTAATTTTTCACACATCTAACGGTAGGAACGCAGGTTACCCGGCGCCCTCCGCACAGTCCGACCGGAAAAGGCGGGAAAGGGTCAGATTTATTTTTCGTTAAATAAATCTGTCCCCTTTCTTTTTATCGTGGTCTGTCCCCGATTGTTTAATTTTGTCCGAGTGAATGTGATTGTTAGCAGTTTTAGTCATCTTTAGACATCACATGCTCACAGTACCCACAAAACGGTTCTGCATATAACTCTTCAGGTAAGATAGTCGAACCGCATCTTTGGCACTCATGTTCTGCGGTATGCCCACATGAAGAACAGATTTTTTCGCTGTACAAATAAATCCCTTCACATTCGGGGCAAGCAGTTATAGGTGAATCACCACCATCTGTATGAGAAAGATAAACTTCATGGCTAAAATATTCAGAAACTGCATCGCCTATAATATCTTCATATGGTAGATTATTTCCACAAGATTTACAGACATACTCTACTTCTATTGCTTCCTCATTTTTCTTTGATGGCATTATTAGCCCAGAGCCACATTCATTGCACGAATAGTTTTCAAATGAACTTAATATTTCATCGCTAAAAAACTCTAGTGTTTCAAGAGCATCTACGCATGCTGACTTTTCTTTTTCGTATACTTCGTTAACGTTAATGAGAATAGCCCAAGCATCATCACCTAAAAGCTGTTTTGGATCTTCATTTAGATGGTCAGATATAAAGTCTCTGATTATCAAGAATGAATCAGATATTAACCGCTGGACTGATTGGAGGTTTTGAGTACTATAATAATGTTCTATATCGTTTCGATATTTATTTACTCGTTCAAGACGATTCCAATCTACTGCAACACCAAGGGAGTTAAAGCGTTCTTTTATATTGTGAACATCTACGGTTTTTTTACCCTTACCAATCCAATTAACTGCGCCTGTAGCATCCATTTCCGGAAGAACTCGCTGTTTAATTAGAGACTCATCTGAATCAGGCGGACTCAACTCGCAAAGTTTGTGCTTAAAAAGTAAAAGTATTCCAGCAAATATATTTCTTGTTGATGATGCTATTCTTCTTCCATCAGATGACTGATAATCTTCCAGTCCAATGGCTATCGAATCTATTGCATTTTTTAAGATACTCATTTGTTCCCTTGTACTGCTAACGGCTGAATTAACCTGCCGCAAGCATTGTACCGACCAACTTGATACGAAGCTGTGAGCTTGGGTAACCTACCAAGTTTATTTGAAAAACCGCGCTGCTTGCGGTCTGCGTTAAATGATTTGTTATGTCTTTTGTTTTAGTAGCTTTTCCGATTGAATATTAAACGTATGGGATATTCTCTGTTTTTCTCTAAAGTCTACTTTATGCATTGAACAATGATTAACTATCATTAATTCCATAACCTTTTTTGCAGTATGGGAAAAATCTTTGTCATTAATTTTTTGAGATATATTTTCTAATTGTAGATTTTTATTATACCACATCAATATGCCATGCTTAACCAAAAAAGATGCTGGGGTATTTTCTTTGTCGCAAATTGTTTCAATTATGGTAGTTAATTTATTAGACCCCAATGATGAGATCACTTTATTAATAAGGCCATAAATAATGAAAAAATTGAAATTCCAGAATATGGATTTAGATAATTTTTCTAACTTTTCTTTACTTGGTTTGCGATCAACCATACCGTCTTTTTTTCTTTTATCAGCACTTTCTTTTAAATGATTTTCTAGTGATTTAGAGATGAAATCTATAATTTCATCTTGTGTGCTTTTATGTTCAATCAATTCGAAAAATGACGCTAATACTCGAAAATGAACCTTCATTGCTTCTTCGAAGAGTGACTCTAAGCGGGGTTTTCCTAAAGAACCTGCCCGATTTTTAATTATTCTCCCCATTACTTCAACAGTTTTGATACTTCTTCGTAAATCTGTTAAAAAATCGTCTATTAATTCTTCACCCTCATTAGGATTTTTTTCTATATGATTGTTTTTTTCAACAATATCCTGGGCTTTTAATTTATTTTCTCTTTCTTTTTCTGGAGTAGTGTTTCCAGCCGGCAATACTGCTTTTATGATTATATCTTTTTGTTTATCAAAAAATTTTAACTCACCTTTTCTTAGGGTAGCTGGTTCGTTTTTATCAAATAAGCAATATGCGTTAAGCATAATTTCATCGAGAATATAGTTGTTTTTAGAATGGTGGGAAATAAATATGGCAATATAAGCATTTTTATCATGGTGCAGATTATTTATAATATGGTCAATATCATCTTTTTTATCTTTTATATTTTCAGATAGATATTTTGCTACAAAAAAATAATAGATATATTTATAACAAAAATAATGGTTACCAAAATTATCGAATACTATTAAATTTGATTTTCGTAAGTTATTTAATAGAATTTCTTGCTCAATGGGAAGATTAAACTGTTCAAGATACGAGAACATGAAACGTTTAAAATCTTCGTTAGATATTTCATTTTTTCCTGTAGAATAGAAGAAAAAGGCAAATTCAGTCAAAAAGTTAATATATGTATCAGCAATTCCCGAGCTTCGCCAGCCAACGCTGGTAAGTTGATTTTCTATCCAAATATATAGTGGTTTGGGCAGACCTTGACAACAAGCACCACATATTCATGGATGTACATCATAATTTAGGCTATTTGAACTAAAA
>JAFLJO010000157.1 GCA_022712975.1 Desulfocapsa sp. | reverse complement strand
TAGGAACATTAAACGAAGTAGATGCAAAAACAAAAGAGGAAATTTGGGACTGGATTGAACCACTCCTGAGCAAATAAACCAAGGCGAAAGTGTTACCCTGATTTCGTGATTTTTAACGGATTTCTATTGCACACATACAATTACATTGCTGATAGAACATAGACTGGAACTCGTTGTAACGTACCGTAAATACATTGCAGATAATTGGTAGCGCTGCTATGGTATGCTTTTTCGTATAGCGTCTACATGCGATAAGCAAAACGATAATATCGTTCAGATATATTTCTCTGCGCACCCGCGGTGATAAATCTTTTACATACATCCAATGTCCAGCGATCTAATCAAACATCTCTCCCTAATCCGTAAACCGGAAATGCTCCACAAGGCAATCTCCCTCCTCCATCAGGAAGTACAGAAAGGTCATCTGGATGAGGCTTCCTTAGAAAAGGAATTGCAGCAGTTATACAAAAAAAGTACAGAAATTTCCCTCTGTACTGCAATCAAAAGACTACAAAACCGTCTACGCAACCGAAAAATACTCGGGCGCGATCTCCTGCGTCTTTCTTCTCCTCCCCTTGACGATAACGAACGTCTGGCCCTATGGAAAGATCTTCACGCCCTGAAAGATTCCTATGAAGGTGCATCCGGCAGGCAGGAAAACTTTGAAAAAAAATACGAGGTTCTGGAAAAAATCGGAGACGCGGCATGAGTGTGGTGTTTCGAGCCAGGCGTCTTGCTGATGGCGCGGATGTAGCAATAAAATTTCTACGCCGTAAACACTTCAGCTCTCCGGCGGTGACTGCCAGGTTTCGCAGAGAATGCCGGGTGAGTATGGAACTTTGTGATCACTCTATTGTCAGGGTTTTTGAGGCCGGTGAATATGAGGGAGGTGGCTTTCTTGTCATGGAATATTTACCTTTGGGCGGAGTGGACGGTCTTCTTCAGGCCACGGAACTTAACCCGGCCGTTTCGTTTTCAATTGCCATTCAGACAGCCGAGGCTCTGGCTGTAATTCATAAGAAGAAAATTGTTCATCGTGATGTGAAATTCTCCAACCTTCTTATTGAGTCCTGGAATCAGGAAACAGGTGAGATAAAGCTCAAGTTAAGTGATTTTGGTATCTGTAAAGAATTGGCAACTGAAGGTCTTACCCGTACCGGAAACACTCTTGGTACGGATTTCTATATTTCTCCTGAGCAGCTTGCCGCACCTGCCGAGGTTGATGCAAGGGCTGATATCTATTCCCTCGGGGTACTGATATACAGGATTTTTTCAAAGAAGTTCCCGACAGGTGAGTACCGGGCCCTTAGTCAATTGAATCCTGCTTTGCCGGAGGAGCTGGACAAACTGGTTAAAAAATGTCTGCAGCAGGAGCCGGAGTGTCGGCCAGAGTCTGCACAGGTGGTTGCGGAAGAGCTTTGGAAATGTGAGAAGATGAACGTCCAACCTTGAATGTCTAACACGGAATCTCGCAGGCTTGCTTACCTGAACATCGAATATTCCGGGGTGTGAAGAGGTATACAAGAAGGTCTCAGTGCTCTCAGGTGCTGAATTGTCGATCCTCCGGGAAACCAAAAAAAGCCGTCACCTCGCATGAGGTTGACGGCCTTTTTCGTTACTTTAAAACGTTATTCTAAGCTGGCATATATTTTGTCAGCGGACAGTTTTTACATCTCTTTACAGGCAGGTCGGTATTCGTGTGAATCTCAGTGATGATATCAGCAACGGCCTTTACGGTATCTGGATATATGTTTTCCATACCAATCTTATTAATAAGGTGTGTCCGTTCCATTACAGCCATGACTTGTCCCTTGATGCTGCACATGGCAAAACCGATTTTTGCTGCACGAAGCCTGTCAACAATCATGGAAAGAGTTGCTTCACCGGATGCATCCATGTCATTTATTCCTCTGGCATCAAGGAGAATATAACGTATATCCGGGTGGTCTGTTCTGAACTTAGCGACCTGTTCGTCAAGATAGCTTGCGTTGGCAAAAAACAGTGCGCCATCAAAACGAACAACTGAAATATGACTGCATCCTTTCAACCGGTAATGTTCTGAACTTTTCAGTATTTTGTCTTCATGCAGGGATAGCTCGGCGACAACTGGACGCATGGATTTATACAGGAAGACACCCATGGAAAGAACAAATCCAACCATGATACCTTTGTCCAGATGTGGAGCAAAATAGAGGGTAACAACAAAACTTAAGACAGAGATAATTCCATCATATTTCTGTGCATGCCATGAGTGGACAAATCCTTTAATATTCAAAAGTCCGATAACTGCCATCATAATAACCGCAGCAAGTGTTGCCTGTGGAAGATGGTAGAGTAAGGGGGTAAAAAAGAGCAGGGTGATAACAACCATAACTGATGTGATTACGGAAGAAATACCTGTAACCGCACCAGATGCCAGGTTTACTGCAGAACGTGAAAATGATCCGGAAACCGTGTAACTGGAACCAAAAGAGCCAATGATATTTGCAAGTCCCTGACCAATCAACTCCTGGTTGGCATCGATTTTCTGACCGGTTTTTGCCGCCATGGCTTTGGCAATGGCAATGGCTTCCATAAACCCAAGCAGAGAAATGATGATTGCAGTTGGCAGCAGTTTAAGGAGGCTTTGCAATGTGAGTTCTGGCATTGCAATTGATGGGAGTCCTTCAGGAACTTTCCCGACAATAGCACCACCCCCCATCATAAGTAAATTTGAGCTGTCCAACGGTCTGTTTTTGACTTTTAAACGCCAGGTGTTACCATCGGTTTCAATGCCTGGAGGAATATTTCCTTTTGGATGAAATGTGTGATTGTCGCCATCGATTGCTGCTTCAAACTTCATGTGTCTGAGATCCTTACGAAGCAGATGTGCCTCTTCTTTCGCGTGGTTCATATGGTTTGTGAGGATGGCTATTTCACTCTCCATCTTGATTAACTCAACGGATGGACCGCCATAGACTCCTTTTTCTGCAGCACGCAGTTCATCAGCGTCATTACCAAGGTTTGCACGGTTTGTACCGTACTTCTCAATGAGGATAGTTGCCTGATTGAATTCGTGAATTTGTTCTGATACACTATGTTGTTTAATAGCAGAGATATCAACGGATGCATCATTGTTAAATCCTGTGAAGTAAGAAATCACAGTCGTTATAAAGACTGCCACCAGAACATTTGGGACTTGGGGCGCAAATTTTTTCAGAGCAGCCATGATGGTTACTGCTGAGATTGCGTAAATTAAAGTTGGTAGATGCGTGTAATCCATTGCTGCATTAGCTACCCGCATCATGGTTTCATAATGGTGGGGGGCTTTATCTACATATACGCCAAAGAACTTTGAGAACTGGGAAGATGCGATGATAATTGCCGCTGCATTGGTGAAACCGTTGATAACCGGATGGGAGAGAAAGTTTACCATCATTCCCAAACGCAGAACGCCTAAAGAGAACTGGAAGATACCGACAACAAGAGCCAATAAGATTGAGTAGGTAATAAATTCAGGAGACCCGGCAGTGGCAAGCGGTTCAAGAGATGCCGCTGACATAAGTGATACAACAGCCACAGGCCCTGTACCAAGCTGGCGACTAGAACCGAATAATGCTGCAACCATGGGAGGTAGAAAAGCAGCATAAAGGCCATAATATGCTGGAAGACCAGCAAGTTGTGCGTAGGCCATTGATTGAGGAATCAAAACCATGGCGACCGTTATGCCGGCTACCAGATCCAGTTTGAATGATTCCCTTTTGTACCCTTTAAACCAGAGTAGAAATGGGAAAAATTTTGTTAGAAACATCATGTGTGGACTCTTAAGTAAAGGATTGATGGCGTGCGGGGGTGTAAAAAATGATGCTTATAAAAGATTTAATGGTGATGCAGTTATATTTATTTGGTAAAAGAAAACGCTGTAAGTGTCAGCCATCAAGTGTTTTTTACAGCTTAACCATAAACGTATTTGTCTGATTTTTCAATAAAGTAATTAAAATTTCGATAGTTAGGTTTTGTTGAAAAAAATATACATTGTACGATGGTTCCGGTCAAAAAAAACTTGCCTGATAGCTGGCTCTTGGGGTAGTTTGTCAGTTACCGAATACTTCCTGCCCGCAGGGCATGATATTCTTCCCCTTCCTAAGAGAAAAATATGAATCGTTTTCAAAACAGAACAGAGGACAGTCTTCGGGATGTCTCATTGACGTGGGATTTTCAACCCGGGGCTGATGCATCGCTTCTTATTCGCATGGGTGGAACCCATGTTCTATGCGGTATAACTATTGAAGAAAAAGTACCACCTTTTTTAAAAAATACAGGTAAAGGCTGGATAACTGCTGAATATAGTATGCTGCCCTGTGCAACAAACTCCCGCTACAGACGGGAAATAGGCGGGCGATCTGGCAGAACCTATGAAATCCAAAGGCTTATTGGCCGCAGTTTGCGGATGATGGTGGATCTTGAAACCATTGGTGAGCGTACTCTACGCGTGGATTGTGATGTGTTAAACGCCGATGGTGGTACCCGTACTGCCTCAATCACCGGTGGAGCCCTTGCACTCCGTCACGCATTGCAGAAACTTGTTGATAGCGGCAAGCTTGCTGAGATGCCAGAACTTTTACCCGTGGCTGCAATCTCTGTTGGAATCATTGACGATAAAGCTTGTCTTGATCTTGATTATTCTGAAGATTCAAGGGCAGAGGTGGATGCTAATTTTGTTATGAGTGGTGATGGTCGCTGGATCGAAATTCAGTCGACTGCAGAAGGAAAACCCTTCAGCTCAGAATCGTTTATGGCTATGACAGCCCTTGCTGAAAAAGGAATCCAGGAACTCTTTGAACTTTGGAAGTAGAAAAGCAACTCATAAGGAAACAATGTATATTTGCATAGATTTTGATGGAACAGTGGTCGATCATCGCTATCCCTATGTGGGAGATCCAGTACCCTTAGCCGTGGATTGGTTGGAGCGATTTGGAGAACTCGGGGCAAAACTTATTTTATTTACCATGCGTTCAGATGATGCAGAAGGTAAAGAATATTTAAGGGATGCAGTCCAGTATTTCGAGAAAAATGATATTGAATTATTTGGAATAAACCGTAATCCTGATCAGGATTCATGGACCAATAGCCCCAAAGCCTACGGAAAAATCTATATTGACGATTCGGCTTTTGGGTGTCCCCTGATTCATCCTCCTACCTTCAATCGGCCCTGTGTTGACTGGAAGGTGGTCGGGCCTGCGGTTGAAGTAACACTGCTGGCGCAATAAGATTTAATGTCAGTCTTAGTCTCAGTCTCAATCATAACATCCAGATAGAACTCAAATCCAAGCGCAGTGTCAGCCATGTTATTTCGTTCCCGTTCCTAAACTAAAATTAATAAAAATGCTCCCTCCGGTTTCTTAATGGCCGGTACCCCTTTTTATCGCTCTTGGTATTCGTCTGGCTGTTTCTACCAAGATTTTCACTATATCCATTATCGTATAACGCTTTTATATACACCTCAGTAATGTGAAAATATAAAAAAACCTTCCAAGTACTTCTGGAAGGGCAGGGAGGAGGGAAAAGAATATATACTAGAGGTGGCTGTTAGTTGACTTGCGGGGCTGGAAGTATGCTGGAACTAAACTGCGGCTGGTAGTTCCTTAGCTTGGGATTTCATGAGTATAATTCGTTGCAGTTCAAAAATTTCACCAGTGAGTGTTGCTATTCGATTTTTATCAGGTCTGACTTGCTTTTGGAAAAGTTGTCGGCTAGCACGTCTGATAGTAATTTCCCGGCGTAAAAGTTTCATTTTTGCCTCATTATTTAAAAGTGCTTGATAGTTTAAATTCTATTTTAAATCAAGCAAAGACTATGCCAGAAAAGCAATAAACGTTTAACTCAATGAATCATGGGTTTTATTTGTTTGGGGTGATTGAGGCTGGTGGCTGTGACCGGAGAGTTGCTGTTTACAAATTACGCACCATGATCCTTATCTGAGTAAATAGTATTCAGTTTGTTCAATGCTGCATTTTCCAGGTTCAGTAAAAGTAATTTTTTGGCTCTTGTGAAATTCGAGTGGGTCAAATAACACCGTTTCTCAGAAAAAAAAAGACATAATTTAACCAACAATTCGCTATGGTCTTGCTTTGACAAAGCATTTTCTGATGAAGGTGTTTTCATAGTCAATGTTTGTTGTTGATCAATAGCTGTCTTTACCCACTTGAATTTCAAAAGAGCCCAAAAATACGATTATTAGTTTGTCGAACTGCATAAGCTACAGTTGCCATAGTGCTTCCACTCCGTTATTTTGTCTCAGTTTTCATTTTAGGCAAAAAAGGCTACAACGATAGAAACCACGCGTTCAATACCGGTTGGAACAAATTATTGTGGTTTTCATAGCGAATTTAAGGCAGAATTAGCAATCCATGCCGACCTGTTTTTTGCGCCTCCAGCTGCAACTGCCGCATCTATCTTTTTTATAAGCAATTTAGGAAGGGTAATTGTGGTTTTTTCGGTTTTCCCTAGAAATGGTGATATGTCAATTTCAACATAAGCCCAAGTTGCACCTTTGTATTCATCATTCTGAAAATAATCATCAACAATAGATGCTTTAGGGGCAACCGTTCCTTCTTCTGCTAAAATTTCAAGATGTCCTGAGATTGCCTCTTGAGTGTTTTTCATTGCCTCATCTAAAGTTTCACCCGCAGAAAAACAACCTTGGATATCTGGTATAGATACGCCATAACAGGAATCTTCATCTTTATGGATAGCAACTGGATATTTCATTTTGTCTCTGTCTCCTTTATTTTAAACCTGCCTGTTTTAATATGTTTGAGATAGTACCCCTTGGTATAGTACGCTTTGGGTGGGGAACAGTGACTAATCCCTTTTTAACTGAATGTTTAAAGTGATGATGAGAGCCTTTTGTGCGCACCAATTGCCAACCATCGGCCTCAATCATTCGTATAATTTCCTTACTGTTCAAGGTGTGCCCTCCTTATTTACATACACTATTATATACCTCCAGGGGTGTGATGTCAACAAAAGTAATGGTACTTTCGGATTTTTAGTTCTGTTTTTGGATACTGATTTCATAATCGAGAGAATTACGCTCGGATTGTCCTTTAACCAACAAAATTCTTCTTGTAAAATTCCTCCATTGTCGATCAAAAACTTTTACAGAAACTTTGTTTTTCCGATACATAAATTATGTTGTTTTTTTCAGAGAAACGGTTTTATTTTACCCACTCGAATTTCACAAGAGCCTCTTTTCTTGCAACGAGAAAACAAAAGTGACACTCGGTTCTGTTTTTGATGTCAACCCGTTTTCCCGTCATTCTGAAAAACCATTAACTGTGGGGAACACGTTGCTGTCATGGATCTTCCTGACACCAACAGTTGGGAAAGCACAAAAGTAATAGGCTTAATGTGTCATTTTACTTTCCCGCGAGTAATGAATTCTGACGGTAATTATGAAAAAAAAAATGTAGTTGTGCAGTGATGATCCTTTGTATCAGACCTATCATGGCAATGAATGGGGTGTCATGCTCCATGACGAACGTGCATTATTTGAATTATTATGTTTGGAAGGTGCTCAGGCCGGTTTGAGTTGGCTTACGATTCTCAGGAAAAGAGAGAGGTATCGAAAAGCGTTTGATGGTTTTGCCTCTGAAAAAGTGACTATTATGATGATAAAAAAAATGCCACAATTTTGCAGGATAAGGGTATTGTACGTAATAAATTGAAGATGAACGCTTTTATTACCAATGCTAGGTCGTATCTGACAATGTTGGGAAAAGGTGAAACACTTGCTGACTTTTTATGGAATTTTGTTGGAGACATGCCCATTCAAAATTGTTGGAAGGAATTTGCTGATGTTCCTGTTTCAACACCTTTATCAGATACAATCTGCAAAGAATTGAAAAAGCGTGGTTTCAAGTTTGTTGGTGGCACAATCTGTTATGCTTCTATGCAGGCTATTGGCATGGTGAATGATCATACGACCGATTGTTACAGGTATCTTAAATTGTGTTATAATGAGTAGTGTCCGGTTAGAAAATTCCAATGTGTCGAATTCGGATTCAGAGACGGCTTGTCTCCGTTTTTGGCAGTAGAGTGCTTGATTTCCAGATATAAAAATTTTAAGAAAATTCTACGGAATATACCGGATGACTCGCCAAAAAAACAGCCCCATAAATCCTCCAGTAGAATTTAACTCGGTTCAACTGCAATATTTTAGTTCACTGAACCAGACACCATTTATAAGGAGCAAAAGAATGATGACCGTGAATGAAAAAAGACAACCACATAACAATAACACCTTGAATGTTTTGTATAAACTGTCCGGCCGAATTTTTATCTTTTGTTGTTTGTTTTTGTTTGCAGGTGTCGGGATGGCATCTGCCGTACCCATTGAGCATCAATCATTTAAAGAATTTTTGAATTCTTTTTATTTAGAAGCTGAAAAAAATGGAATTACCCGCTCAACGTATGATAGTGCCTTTGCTGATGTGAATGAACCCTATGCAGAAGTATTGAAAAAGGCACAATATCAGCCGGAATTTACAACTGAAATTTGGGATTATCTGGATGCCCGCGTTAATCCACGATCCATTGATGATGGAAACATAATGGCAGGAGTGTATGGAAATCTTCTGCAACAGATTGAAGCCAAATTTGGTGTAGAGGCACCTGTTATACTCGCAATCTGGTCAATGGAAACAAGTTACGGGGCGGCACTTCTTCGTACCTCACGTCTTTTTTATGTCCCAAGAGCTTTGGCAACTCTTGCCTATGCTGATAAACGTCGTCAAAAATTTGCACGTTCCCAGCTTATTGCAGCACTTAAAATTCTCCAGGCAGGAGATGTGAGCCTTGATGAGTTAAGCGGTTCCTGGGCTGGTGCCATGGGGCATACCCAGTTTATTCCCACGAGCTTTCTTGCCTATGGTGTTGATATGGATGGGAATGGTCGTCGCGATATCTGGAATTCCATTCCTGATGCCTTGGCTACAGCTGCCAATCTGCTGCACAAAAATAAATGGCGTACGGGAAAACCGTGGGGATATGAAGTAAAAGTTCCAATAAACGGTGCGCGATTAAAAGGAGAAACTAAAACAGTTGCTCAGTGGCAACAGCTTGGTTTTGTTCGTCCTAGTGGCAGCACTACTTTTCAAGATCTCCAGGAAAAAGCGGAATTGAAGATGATTGGTGGTGATAATGGTCCCGGTTTTCTTATGCTTCGTAATTTTTTCGTTCTTAAACGCTATAACAACTCTGATTTTTATGCACTCGCCGTTGGTTTACTGGCAGATAGGCTTGCGGGGAAAAAGGGTATGGTACAGTCGTGGCCAAGACCAGCAGGATCTCTTTCGGTTGATGAAAAATTTGAGTTGCAGAAACTGCTCAAAGAAAAAGGTTTTTATACCGGAGAGATTGATGGTCTCCTAGGCTCCAATACAAAAAAAAGCATAAAGCTGTTTCAGCGCAGACATACTATGGAGCCGGATGGTCAACCAACCATGAAAGTTCTTAAAGCACTTCGACTTTGAATCGTAAATGAGTTCAAAATCGTATAACTAATTTTGCTCGGCGAGCTTGGGTAGCGAACAATGAAAGGATTAGTATTAATATTTGTTTTATTACTACACTCCGCCTGCCAATCGAAGCCCTATGTGGTGAAAGAAACTGAAGAGAATACTACTGCAGAAGAAAAAGAGGCAATATATGTAGTAAACCATGGTCGACATACCGGAATTGTGGTACCTGCCGGGAAAATTCAATCCAATCTTCCCCAGTTGAGGAAACGATTTGGCAAAACGCCTTATATTGAATTTGGCTGGGGGGATAAGGTGTTCTATCAAGCAGAGGAAACAACAATATTTTTAGCCCTAAGAGCTATATTGTGGCCAACGGAATCAGTCATTCACGCAGTGGCTATACCTGAAAGAGTAGATCTGTTTTTTTCAGACAGCCAGGTTGAAAAACTATACATCAGCGGCACAGAGTACTCTTCACTGATAACTTTTATTACAAACAGTTTCTATAAAACTGAAAAAAACGACATAATACAGCTTAAGAGCGGTAAATATGGAAATAGTCAGTTTTATCAAGGTGAAGGTTCTTTCTATTTAATGAATACCTGCAATAACTGGACAGCTAAAGCTTTAAAAAGTGCGGGCATGGATATGTCACCAGTTTTTAAACTAACTTCTGACAGTGTAATGGATTATATCGTAAAATATAATCAAACACTAAAAAATGAATCTAACGGGCAGACTGGCTTTGCGCCAGCCTGCCCAGATTTCCGTCGATTTCCTTGAGTCTTACCTTGGCGAAAATGACGGTATATAGCAAGAGATGGATTTTTATGACGCCATCAAAAATTCATTTCTACACGCCGATTTTTTTGCTGACCTTTTTTTGTTTCATTTGTCGCTGTTGGTTGGCTCTCGCCAAATCCCTTAGCTTTTAATCTATCAGGAGCAACCCCTTCTCCAATCAGGTAATTGACCACAGCCTGAGCTCGTTTTTCGGAAAGCGTTTCATTGTAAGTGGTTGAGCCTGTATTGTCAGTATGTCCATAAATATCCGCTGATACCTGGGGATTGTTATTAAAATAATCAGCCCACTGATTTAATTCGACTGTAAAGGGTTCTTTAATAACCCACTTATCAAAATCGAAGAGTACATCAGCAAGCTCTACAACCATTGGTGAATCAACCAACTGTTTTTCAGGAGGAGTTCTTATTACTTCGGATTGCGGGGGGGGGGGGCCACCCTGTCTCAGAGTATAATGAGCTGTTACACCATCATATTTACCACTTGTATAGGTTTGTACATTACTTTCATAGCGTACTTCAGCACATCCATTTAGGAAAAACAGTGAAAGGAGGAGAGCCGACCCATAAAAAACAGGTGTAACATTCATTTTATTCATAACAATACTCATTTTGTTGTGCGTAATGATTAGCTGATATGACAAGAGTATTTGGAAATCCCTCAAGACGTTCCAGAATCATCATTGCCTGTAATTGCATATTTGAAAAAGTTTAAAGCATTATAATTTTACTACAATTTAAATATGGTAATGTCAATCGCTTTGTTTATTTTGTCTGTTGTCATCACCGTGGTAAGGAACGTACACTAAATCGGAGTCAGATCCCAATAAATTCCGATTGCCTTCAAAATGTCAGTATGTGATCTTCAGCCATAGAGAAATTTTTTTCTGTTTTTCATTCCTGTAACAAAAGAGAAGCCAGTCTTCCATTTTGTCACCTATCCTACAGTTTTGGTAGTGTTAGGTATGTTGTCTTCCTTTCGCTTTATCTCTTCTAACTAATTAAAATAAAAAGCTATTCGTGGTTTTGTTTCTTTTGGCACAGTCGTTGCTTTTGACTTAATCAAATCAACAATTAACAAAGGGGACAGTATGGAACTTTTAAAAGAACGAGCAGATCAAGTTCATCGAACAGGTGAGCAGCCCTTCACTTTGACATGTAATAAAGATTCTCTTGCCGGTGCGGTGAGCCAGCGAGCTTGTGTGTTCTGTGGCTCAAGAGTAGTGCTTTATCCCATTGCAGATGCTTTGCATCTGGTTCACGGTCCAATCGGCTGTGCTGTTTATACTTGGGACATTCGTGGGGCACTATCGTCAGGTTCGGAATTGCACCGTCTTTCCTTTTCCACTGACCTTCAGGAAATAGATGTCATTTTTGGCGGCGAAAAGAAGCTGACCAACGCTCTTTTTGAACTCATTGAACGTCACAACCCCAAGGCAGCCTTTGTGTACTCTACCTGCATTGTCGGTATCATCGGAGATGATCTCGACGCTGTATGCAGAAAGGTTGAAAAAGAGACGAATATCCCAGTGATCCCAGTCAAATCAGAAGGATTCAAGGGCAATAAGCGGGCCGGGTACACTGCTGCCTGTGATGCCATGACCCGACTCGTTGGTACCGGAGATACCGCTGGTATTTCCCCATATTCTATAAATATCCTGGGTGATTTTAACCTGGCAGGGGAAATTTGGCTGATTCGTGAATATTTCGAACGTATTGGCGTTGAGGTTGTCGCCAATATAACAGGAGATGGACGAGTAGCAGATATTCAGCGTTCTCACGGTGCAGCCTTGAACGTTATCCAGTGTTCCGGGTCAACCATGGATCTGGCCAAGGTAATGGAGGATGAGTATGGAGTGCCTTCCATACGGGTATCCTATTTCGGTGTTGAGGATATGGCACAGGCACTTTATGACGTGGCTGAACATTTTAACAATCCGGAGATGCTCGCTAAAACACAGGCACTGGTGAAAGAAGAGTTGCAGGAGCTGCTTCCAAAATTGGAGTTTTATAAAAAGGCTCTTACCGGAAAGAAAGCGGCAATTTATGTAGGCGGATCTTTTAAGGCTTTTTCACTGGTCAAGGCGTTTCGTCTGCTGGGCATGGACGTGGTGATGGTAGGCAGTCAGACCGGAACTGAGCAGGAGTATAAAGAACTTGCCGAGATTACTGATCCGGGAACCATCATTGCTGATGATACAAATCCTCTTGAACTTGCAAGTTTTCTGGAAGAAAAACATGTTGATATATTTGTCGGCGGGGTCAAGGAACGTCCCATCGCTTATAAGCTCGGCGTTGGTTTTTGCGACCATAATCATGAACGTAAAGAGATCCTGGCAGGATTTGTAGGGATGCTCAATTTTGCAGAAGAAGTGTACTCCTCTGTGATGAGTCCGGTCTGGAACTTTACATATCAGAAGGAAGAGTCCTGAAAAACAGGAAGAACCATCGCTGTAAGTATTCGGGTTGAATTCAGAAACAACCCAAACCACTGAGTTGTAAATATTTATCCATCGCTTTTGCGTAACTTTATGAATGAGGGACATCATGTCTAAAAATTCTCCCAATTATATTTCAACCACTAATGCTTGTAAACTTTGCACTCCTTTAGGCGCAACTCTTGCGTTTAAAGGAATTGAAGGTGCCGTTCCCTATTTGCACGGTTCCCAGGGATGTGCCACCTATATGCGGCGTTATATCATCAGTCATTTTAATGAGCCCATTGATATTGCCTCTTCTTCACTGTCGGAAAAACATGCCGTGTACGGAGGTGGTGCTAATCTTAAGCTTGGCTTGATGAATGTAACTCTAAAATATCGTCCCCAGCTTATCGGTATTGCCACCACCTGTCTTACCGAGACCATTGGAGATGATGTGAAGATGTTTCTTAAGGAATATGAAAAAGAGGTGGAAGGGGAAAAGCCAATCATGGTTGAAGTGGGTACCCCTAGTTATAATGGCACACACATGGAAGGCTTTCATAATGCTGTGGCTTCTGTGATTGATACTCTGGCCGGAACTGACGGAGAGGGGGAGGAGAGCGGTGGCATTAATATTCTGCCAGGCTTTGTCTCACCGGCAGACATTCGCTATCTAAAAGAAATCGCAGAGGATTATTCAGTGAGAGCTACAATTCTTCCGGATATCTCGGATACCATGGACGGTCAGGCTGCCAAGAAATACGAAAAGATACAGCCAGGCGGCACGCCACTTTCAGCCATAGCTACCATGGGCAATGCAATGGCTAGTATTGAATTTGGTCATACCATGAGCGATGAGAGCGGAGGTGCCATCCTTGCAAAAAAATTTGGTGTTGAAAATATGAGAATTTCACAGCCAATTGGGATTCGTGCTTCAGATCAGTTCTTTGGTCATCTAACTAAAATCACTGGTATGCCAGTCCCTGAAAAGCATCAGGCAGAGCGGGGTAGGCTGGTTGATGCTTATGTGGACGGCCACAAATATATCTATGGAAAAAAGGCCATTGTTTATGGCGAAGAAGATCTGGTCGTTGGACTGACAGCATTTTTGGCCGAAATTGGTGTGATGCCAGTACTTTGCGCTTCGGGTGGAAAGAGTAAGAAGCTTGCTGAAAAGATCGCTGAGGCTACTGAAGGTCTTTTGCCTGAGCAGCCTCAGGTTCATGAAGGCATGGATTTCTACGATATTAGTGAGCTTGCCGAAAGTCTTGAACCTGATCTTTTGGTAGGAAACTCCAAGGGGTATCACTTGGCTCAAAAGCTTTCTATACCGCTTATCAGGGCGGGTTTTCCCATCCATGATCGCATGGGTGGTCAACGTATTCTTCATCTTGGTTATCGAGGTGCTCAACAGTTGTTTGATCTGGTTGTTAACACCTGCATTGCCAAAAAGCAGAGTGATTCACCCATCGGTTATTCGTATATGTGATTGTCATGGCTTGCAGCCTCGGGCTGGCAGCTATAGAAATATTTGTTAAAATAAGGAGGTTTCAATGAAAACAGCACTTTCAACCGCTGATTATTCCCGTCATCCATGCTTTAATCCAGAAGTCAAAGGAAAATTTGGTCGAGTCCATCTGCCAGTTGCCCCAAAATGCAATATTCAGTGTAACTATTGCAATCGGAAGTATGACTGTGTGAACGAGTCCAGGCCAGGTGTCACCTCAACAATTTTGACGCCGGAACAGGCTCTTGTCTACATGGATAAGGTGTTGACAGCCGAACCCCGCATCAGTGTGGCAGGTATTGCAGGTCCAGGAGATCCGTTTGCCAATGCCAGTGAGACTCTTACTACCATGCAGCTTCTGCGTGAAAACTACCCTGATCTCATTCTCTGTCTCTCCACTAACGGTTTTGGGCTGGCACCCCATGTGGATGAGGTTGCTGATATCGGCGTCTCCCATGTGACTGTGACTGTGAATGGTATTGATCAGGAAGTGACCAAAAATATTTATAGCTTTGTAAGGGATGGAAAAATTATCTATCGCGATCTACAGGCAGCGGAACTTCTTCTGGCTCGGCAGATAGTAGCCATTGAAAAACTGAAATCCCGTGGTGTGATCGTCAAAATAAATTTTATCACCATTCCCGGAGTAAATGATCATCATGCAGAAACCACAGCCAGGAGCATGGCCAAAATGGGAGTTGATCTTTTTAACTGCATGGCCATGCTTCCTAACGCTGACACGGGTTTTGCGGATATGGTGGAGCCGACTAAGGCCAGCATGAATACACTCAGAAACAGCTGCGAGAAACACCTGCCGCAGATGCGCCATTGCAAACGGTGTCGTGCTGACGCTGTCGGTTTGCTCGGCAATGACAAATCAGGTGAGATGGCAGGATGTCTCAATGCCTGTGCTACTATGCCTGCTACTCCTCCGAAGGTGCGGCCTTATGTTGCTGTGGCCAGTCTGGAGGGCATGCTTGTTAATCAGCACCTGGGTGAAACAACAAAATTTCTTATCTATGGCAAGGAAGAGAACGGCTATAAACTTGTTGAGGAGCGTAAGGCTCCGCCAGCCGGAGGCGGCATCGGACGCTGGGAAGCTTTGACCAGACTTCTCTATGATTGTCGGGCGGTGCTGGTCAGTGATATGGGGGACTCTCCCAAGGAAATATTCAAGAGAGCAGGAATTGATCCTTTGACCATGTCAGGTTTTATCGAAGCTGGGCTGGATGCAGTTTATAGTGGCAAAACACTACTACCACTAAAAAGAAGAGCCAAAAACAGTTGCAACAGTGGTGCTTGTCTTGGAACAGGAACTGGTTGCGGTTGAGTTAGGGACGGGAACAAAGGGCAAGTGAGCTGTTCATATTATTTTGTGTACGTTCCTTGCTCAATCAAAAGTCTCCCGGTAAAGCGTCATATTTTTTGGACGACAAAAGTGGTCAAAAGTTTTCTCAAAATGAGTCCTGACCAGATGATGCTGTGCAGCAAGAGCCGTCATCAATCCACCGATGGATGCTGCCAATTCATGTGAGTTTT
This sequence comes from Desulfocapsa sp., assembly GCA_022712975.1. Lineage (GTDB taxonomy): Bacteria > Desulfobacterota > Desulfobulbia > Desulfobulbales > Desulfocapsaceae > Desulfocapsa. Next base: position 7,129 of record JAFLJO010000157.1, on the reverse strand, counting down.
TGGAGTCCTGGTTGATCTTTGATAGATAATCGGCAAGCATCTCCTGTTGCACAGAGAGGTCGTTGAAGTCACCGAGGTTATCCTGTAGCATCTTGAGCTGTTTAATAAATTGATTCATGTGCTGTGGCTCGTAGAGAGTGGCGAAAAACTCCAAGCAGTAACGAAGTTTTTTGCATTGGAGCCGCAGTTTATGTAGTTCACTGTCTGGGCTGCCCTGATGAATATTAGTTCCATCCGCTAATATTCTTCGAAACCGTTTGTGGATAATTTTTCCGGCAAGAATACCAATGGGGATAGTAGCTTTTTTTCCAGTTGGCGGGATGTCTTCCTGGTCAAGCAGTTGAGACCAGTCTGTCAGGATTTGTTGGTACCGGATGCTGCGCAGAGATTTGATGAGCTCTTGCTGTGCTTCTTTTCTTCTATCTGCAAGGGTCTCAAAAAAGTAGGTTAACCCTGGTTGGAGACGTTGCGGAACACTATCTTTGTATTTTTTTTCGTTGAGGAGATAAATATCCAGATCACGAACCGGGCCGGTAATTTGACCAATATAGCGAAAATCTTCATTGAAACGATCCGCTGCATCGGCTGTAAGTACTCCCTTGAGTAGACTCAGTGCCGAACGGGTTCTTCGCACCGCCACTCGCAGGTCATGGAGGAATGCCGAGTCAAGGTCATCAATGATTCCCTCTTCATTGCGGCGCATACAGGATAGCAGGAATACAAAAATCCTTTGAATTGCCTCAATACTACTCATTTCAGACGTCAGAGGAACAGCATAGCTGGAACTGTAATCCAGGGGCTTGCGACCAGTTCCTTCAAGAACAAAGGGGAACAGATCACCAATGCTGCCAAGTTTAACAGCACCCGAGCTGTTAAAAACCCTGGCAACCCGTTTAAACCATTTTTTGTAGCCACGCACCTCTTCCATATGCACGGTAATTCTCTGTTTTCCGTTTCGGCTGTTAGTCGATTGCTGGATGTTCAGAAAGGCAACAATCTTTTTATCATTGTTGAAAATCCGTAAAGAAGAAGATTCGAACTCTTCAACAGCAATTGGCAGAATGGCTCGCACATTCAATGATTTTTCAAGGAATTGACGAAGAGGTGAGACGGAAAACTGCCAGGAAAAACGGAATGATTTTTCAGGGCTCTTCAGGACAGCCAGCTGCCGACCCCGAAAATCATCAAGAATCCAGTTGTCTCCCTCACTGGTTAGTCTCTGTTTTTTACGAAAAAGACGCCAGTCAAAAGTGTCATGCCAGATTCGACTGCTTTTATTCACGGAATCAAGTTGTATTGTGAAATGTTCAGAAAGGAGCTTTTCCAAGTCTGAAAGTAGAAGGTTTTCGGGAAGTATCCAGGAAAGGTGCTGTGATGACTGCATAGTCTATTTCCTCAAACAAGATGTCAGTAGAAGAGCAATGCTAATCGGTATTAGGTAACTAATAACGCACATAGGAAAAAAATCCCACAGAAACCGTATAATACAAAATAACATAGTTCAATCGAGAACGGTATTGTTTTATTGGGCAACCGGAGCCAGTCCTCATTTTCCGGTAGTCTCAATTTTTGGTGTAAGGCTCAAAAGCAGTTTGTCGGGATGCAGTTCAATGTTTGTGATGTCCATGGAAATGGTTAAAAATTTATTCCCCATATCGGCCACAATAGGTTTGAGTTTTTCTATTTGCAGTGGGAATTCCCGATTGTTGAAAAGCAGGGCAATGGTGGCGGCGACGTTTTTTTTCGTCTCATCTGTAGATTGAAGATCAGTAATAACCGGTTTGATAAAAAGTGTCTGGCTTGAGCTATCAAAACGTACGGTGGCATCACATTGAAAACCCATGGTGAGTGAACCGATTTTCATGCGAAGATTATGTCCTGCAATGGAGGTTGCAATATTTAGCTCACGTCCGGTTAACGTGATGTGACCTGAAAGTTTATTCTTTTTAAATTGCAGGTTCTCGATTTTGTCGATTGCGATTGATCCTGACAAGGTTTCGGAATTTATTGGAAATTCAAATGGAAGGCTTTTGAAGATTGCGTCTTTGACGACACTGCTTGGCAGAGTCATGGTAATGGCTTGCTTGTCAGGTGTTGCAAAAGAGAGAGTTCCTGATAGCAATATTAAGAAAAGAGCTGTGAAGAAAGATTTAATAGTCATTTGGATCCCCGTTTGTGTTTGGGTAGTTTTATAATAGAAGAACGTGTGGCTCCAGAGGAGTAAAGCGAGTAATAATTCTATAGATACAAGGGGTACAATACAATAAAGTGACAAATTGAGTATGTATATTTTGTAGTGATTTAGGTAAGCGAGCTTGTTCGACATTCGACATTCTGTTTTTAAATTAGAGCATTAAATCAACTGATTAACAATATGTAAAGCGTATCACTTTATTGTATTGCACTCGATACGTGAAAAATCGCTGGACAATCTATGGAATGTCAGGAATAATGCAACCCATCACAATCCACTGTAGTGGTTCCTCCTTTATTCCAAGCCTTGTCACTGGGGTTTGCATTCCGATATGGGCGAGAGTATTGAGCATAGAGTGAAAATGCCACAGACCTGTCAGATAATCAATTGAATAGTTGCTAAAAGTGTGCCTATGTCACGTCTTACTGTTGCTGCAGATTGTCTTCTCGAAGATATTCCCCTTGATCTTGAACGTATTGTAAAGGCACGTCTCACAATTGATAATCCTAAATATATATCAGCGAAAAAGTATGGTCGCTGGATTGGAAAGAAGCTCAAGCCAACATTGAGATACTATGAATCGGTGCCTGACGGTTTGCGTTTTCCAAGAGGTTTTGCCAATCAAGCCGTTCTGTTGTGCCGCGAGTTTCTGCAGGAAACACCGAAAATTTTTGACAAACGTTTACTGCTGCCAGAAGAAGATTTTGTTTTTCAGGGAAGCCTGCGTCCCTATCAGGAGTCAGCACTGTTAGATGCGAAAAAGCGCTCTTTGGGAGTGCTGGAAGCTGGAACCGGAAGCGGGAAAACTGTTATGGCACTAGCAATCATTGCTGTCCGAAAACAGCCCGCTCTCATTGTTGTTCATACTAAGGAGCTGTTGTATCAATGGCAGGAGCGCATTAAAGAGTTCCTGCATTGTTCTGCTGGTCTTGTGGGAGATGGTCATTTTGATGTGCAGCCCATCACCGTAGCTATCGTAAATACAGCCAGAAAACGGGTGCAGGAACTGGCCCCTAATTTTGGTCATCTGGTGGTGGACGAATGTCACCGGGTGCCGGCAGCCCTGTTTACAGATGTTGTGAGTAATTTTGCCGGTCACTATCTTCTCGGTCTTTCAGCCACAGCTTTTCGTAGTGATGAAGGTTTAACAAAGCTGATTAATTTTTATATGGGTGAGCTGTTTCACAAGGTTAACCAAGAGGAACTGCATGCAACGGGTGCTATCGTAAAACCTGAACTTGTGCGTCGTAAGACCACTTTTCAATATCATTACTGCGGAGATTATCAGCCTTTGATAACTGCGCTTATCCAAGACGTAAAAAGAAATCAGCAGATTGTTGACGATGTTGCTCGTGAAAGCAGAAAGAAAAACAGCGGTATTCAGCTGCTGGTTTCAGACCGTGTCAGTCATTGTCAGGTTTTTGAAAAGGGACTTAAGGCGCAGAATGTTGATGTTGCCTTGCTTACCGGACAAACAGCAGCGGATCAGCGGGCGGCCATTGTTGAAAATGTTCAATCCGGCCAGGTAAAGGTTTTGGTTGCCACCCTGCAACTCATTGGTGAAGGATTTGATTGTCCGGGATTGAGCAACTTGTTTCTTACTACCCCCATCACCTTCGAGGGGAGGCTTTTACAGGTGCTGGGCCGGATTATGCGTCCTGCAAAGGGGAAGCAGGCAAAGGTGTATGACTATGTCGATGAAGCTGTCTATGTGCTGAAACGTTCCGCTGATAGCCGGAAAAAAATCCTTGATTCCTTGTGAATTAATTTTCTTGCCAAGTTTGTGAGATTTTGTTATTCTGTTATGTTTTTTCAATCAAAAACATCAATAGTAAATTTAAAGCATCCGCATATGGTTGGGTGCTTTTTTTCTTTTTTTTAGAGGCAAAAGATGGAACAGGATAAAATTAGAAATGTTGCGATTATCGCCCATGTCGATCACGGAAAAACAACACTTGTTGATGGGCTATTTAAACATTCCGGCATGTTCAGGGAAAACGAGAGAGTTGCTGAACGTTTGATGGATTCTGGGGATATCGAGCGGGAGCGTGGAATCACCATCACTGCCAAAAATGGATCTTACGAATATAATGATCATTGGATTAACATTATTGATACCCCCGGTCATGCGGATTTTGGCGGTCAGGTAGAACGTGTACTCCGAATGGCCGATGGTGCAATGCTTCTTGTTGATGCTCAGGAAGGTCCCATGCCTCAGACATATTTTGTTCTGAAAAAGGCTCTGGAAAATAATCTTCCGGTGATCGTTGTAATCAATAAAATTGACAAACCTGCTGCCCGGTGTGACTGGGTTGTTGATCAGGTTTTTGATCTTTTTGTAAAACTTAATGCCCCCGATGATACACTTGACTTTCCGGTGGTGTATGCTTCTGCCAAAGAAGGCTATGCTCTGAAAGAACATGATGATGAAATCGTGGATGGTGGCAATATGCATGTCATTTCAGAAATGATTATTGACCATATTCCAGCGCCAATCGGTTCACCCGATGCCTCCCTGCAAATGCAGGTAGGAACGATTGACTACAACCCATATCTCGGACGTCTTGGTATCGGAAAGGTTGTAAATGGCACCTTGTCCATCAATCAGCCGGTTGTTGTTGCCCGTCGGGACGGATCAATTAAACCGGTTCGTATTACAAAAATTTATCGTTTTTCCTGTGATGAAAAAGTTTCCACAGAAACTGCTACCACCGGTGAAATTGTCGCAGTGGCTGGAATGGAAGATGTGACCGTTGGAGTAACATTTACCGACCCGGATGATCCTAAGCCTTTGCCATTGATTGATATCGATCCCCCGACCATCTCCATGAATTTTATTCCCAATGACTCGCCGTTTGCTGGAAAAGAAGGGAAATATGTTACCTCCCGTCATATTGAAGACCGTTTGAAAAGAGAAACGCTTTCAGATGTTGCGCTGCACTATGAACCACTTACTGATGGCTTGGGATTTAGAGTTTCCGGACGTGGTGAGTTGCATCTCTCCATCCTTATTGAAAACATGAGACGGGAAAATTATGAATTACAGGTTACCCGTCCCCAGGTAATCTTAAAAGAAGAAGATGGTAAGACCCTCGAACCTTACGAGGCGTTGACCGTTGATGTTGATGAACAGTATCAGGGGGCGGTAATAGAAAAACTTGGTAAACTTAAAGGCCAAATGGAAGAGATGACCAACCAAAATGGTATGGCTCGCCTCAAGTTTAAAATTCCAACCCGTGGATTGCTTGGATACCGTTCGGAATTTATGACCGATACCAAGGGCATGGGCATGATGAGTTATGTGTTCGCTGAGTATGGGCCATGGGCTGGGAAAATTGTTAATCGTGTGAATGGGGTGCTGGTGGTTAAAGAACCTTGCACATCTGTTGCCTTTGCTCTGTTTAACCTTCAGGACCGTGGTAAACTGTTTGTGGGGCCTGGGGCGCCAATGTATCAGGGGCAGATTTTGGGTGAACATTGCCGTAGTACTGATCTGGTTGTGAATCCTGCAAAAGGAAAAAAACTCACTAATATGCGTGCCTCCGGAACGGATGAATCTGTGGTTTTGACACCTCCCGTTGCGATGACTCTTGAAGATTGTATCGCCTATATTAATGATGATGAACTGGTTGAGGTGACACCTCAATCAATTCGTCTTCGTAAGAAAACCGGTGTTAGGATTAAGTAAGAGATAAAGTAGAGGTATGGAGGGGGTAAGCGGCTAGGGCACTGCAATTTGCACGATCACCTTGACCGCTTACCTTGCGTTACCGCTCTTTTTTTAGGGCGAAGTAGTCGGCTGCTATCTTGCTGTGGTCAAATACCAGTTCTGGTAAGTTTTCTTCTGTGAATAATTTTGCTTCATCAGCATCGTCTCCTGCCGTTGGTGGTGTGTCAGCCTGGGCAATGAAAACTGTTGATGCTGTGTGTTGTCTGGGATCACGAAGCGGATCAGAGTAGGTTCTGAACTGTTGCAGATTTTGTACCACAAGTCCTGTCTCTTCCTTTGCCTCTCTTATAGCCGCAGTCTCGTAAGATTCCCCGTAATCAACAAAACCGCCGGGTAATGCCCAGCCATGGGGCGGGTTCTTTCGTTTGATGAGTACAATGGCTTCTCCAACTTCGATGATTATATCGACGGTTGGAACAGGGTTCCGGTACACCTGTATTTTTTCCTGGCAATGGGGACAGCGCATATTATTTTTGATTCTTGAGAAGTTCTTGGATTTCCTGCCAGTTGCTGACACTGTGCAGGGTGTGTTTGTTGTGATTCCACGGCTGATTGAAAACAATGGGCGTAATCTCAGTTTCGGCAAGTTGTAAACAGGTTTCCACCCGATCGTCCACAAAGTAGTTTAGGTTATGATCTTTTATGTAACGGGCTTTGCCATCGTGATCACCCATGGCTACAAGTTTTATCTGCTTACATGTCTCGGAGGAGAAAAAATGATCCAGCCAGTCGCAAACAGGTTCTTCCAGAGGTCTTGCTGTAATTATGGTCACTGGAGCCTGTGCTGCCATGTCTGTTATCACATCCACTGCACCGGGGAACGGCTGTAACCCTGTACCTAAAGAGTCTTTAAGGATGGCGTAAAAAATCTGTTCCACCTTGTCAGTTGGGATGCTGAGACAGTCTTCAACCTGAAAACTGGTGATATCTTCCAGGCGGAATGAACAGTAATCAAACTCCTCACAGGCAAGACGTATGAAGGTCTCACCTGTGTCTGCGATAACACCATCCAGATCAAATCCTATTTCATTGTTTTGTATATTCATGGTAATTCTTTTCAATGGTTTTTATTATCAACAGTGAAAACCTTGCCCTCTGGGCAAGGTCATAGATCAGAGGCTTCGCCTTTTGATCAGTAATTTGTTATTCCAAGGCTGAGTTGCCTCGACAACAACCACAGCCAAGGAGTAACAAATGAGTAGGTT
>JAFLJO010000112.1 GCA_022712975.1 Desulfocapsa sp. | reverse complement strand
GTTACGAATTGAAAAATCCAAGTTATTTCTTGCCGAGCCCTAAGGTCTATTTAATTCTTGAGGTATTGTTGTTTGAACTCATGGGTATCGATGCAGGTAGGCCGTGGTGGGAAGAGGGTGGTTTTAATAGGTTGACTTTTTCCTAAAAGTGGTTGGGGTTTTAAGAGAAAAGAATAAAAACATTTTGTAAAGGCAGGAAAAAAATGACAGAATTAATCAGCAGATCTGAGATGAAGCGAATTTACAAGCAGGTTGGTGAACTGGCAAAAGAAGTGGCAGACCTCTCAGATAAAGAGTTGAGGAATTTCCCAGGCGGTACAGTTATTCATGAAGAGATTCTTGCGACTCGCGGACTCAAAGGCGGATCGAGAAGTCGTCAGATAAAATATCTGGCAAAAGTTTTGCGGCAGGGTCCGCTTGATGAAATATATTTGTTTGTTACCAACAGAAAAGGCTCAAAACTCCATGCAAAAAAACAACTTCATTCGGCTGAACGTCTTCGGGACTCTCTGATTAACGAGGCCATGGAGATTAAGCAGCAGTGTCAATCCATACAGGTTCCTTTTGAACCGGCATGGAAAAGTGTTTTTATCCCTGAGATTATAGAAATGTATCCAAATCTCAAGGAAAAAGAGTTACGTTCAGTAATCCATCAATACATCGTCACCCACAATAAATTTCATTATCGTGAGTTGTTTCGGGTGCTGAAGGCTGCTGTTGACAGTAAGGAACGAATGGAAAAGAGTCAGCAGGGATGATGGGATGCGAATTGATCACTCCTATGCTCGGTCCCGAATTCCAAAACATTCCTGACAATCTTTTAACCGTCATCACAAGACCTTTGGCCATATGTTTCTTCTGCGTAGCCCCTTACTGATACATTCAAACAGATCCCAAGTAAGTGCAATTAAATTAAAAATATCTGGACGTTAGTGGAGTTGTGAGGTATGCTAATTGGGTTGATAGCAGGTGACGGAGAGACAACTTTGAGGGCTTTCCCTTTATTATAAAATGCAATTTACAGAATGAAAAAGTATTTCTCTTATAACAGGAAAATTGAAGAGTCATAATATTGTGATGTTTATAGCCCTTAAAAAATGGAGGAAATATGAACAGATACTTAACTGTAGGTGCCTCATTTATAATAATGCTTTGCATAGGCAACATATATGCATGGAGCATAATTGCATCTGAGCTAATTGATGATTTTAATTTTTCTGCCACCCAGTCTCAAGTAATATTTGGCACAATGGTAGCAGTATTTCCTATTACAATGATTTACGTAGGACAACTCGGTACTAAAATCAAGGCTCGAATTTTAGGGTATATTTCAGGCATTTTATTTTTTACAGGGTATATGATTGCAAGCTATTCTCAGGGAAATTTCTTTGTTGTTTGGTTAGGAGTCGGGGTTTTTGCAGGAGCAGCCTTAGCTTTCGGTTACTGGACAGCACTCACGACATCCGTTCAGTGGTTTCCTGAAAACAAAGGTCTCATTACAGGAATAGTAGCCGCAGGTTTTGGTTTAGGTGCGGTACTCATGTCAATAATATCTGGAAGAGTCTTGGCAAGTGATAGGGATGTACTGGAATTGCTAAGAATTGTCGGGATAGCATACGGCATAGCTATAGTATTATTTTCAAATTTTATAATCCAGAAAGAAGATCAAAGCACTGAGGGTGAGGTCGTAGAGACGACAAAAGTAACAGACCTTATGGAATCCCCAATTTTCTACAAACTATTTGCCGGAATGTTCTTGGGAACATTTGCAGGATTGCTCATAATCGGAAGTTTGAAAATTATCGGCGGGCTAAATGATGTATCCAACCAAACTTTGTTACTTGGTATTTCATTATTCGCAGTAGCAAACTTTTTGGGTAGAATAACATGGGGCTTTTTGAGCGACCACATAGGGGCGAGTTTGACTATATTTTTTGCGTTATTAGTTCAGTCTATAGCCATTCTTTTTCTGGATCTTGAATTAACCGATATGTTATATTTAGTGATTGCCTCTCTGATAGGCTTTGGTTTTGGTGGTAATTTTGTGCTTTTTGCTAAAGAAACGGCTCAAGTATACGGAGTAAAAAGTTTTGGTGTTATTTATCCATTCGTGTTTTTGTCATATGCATTCGCTGGCATAACGGGTCCAATTAGCGGAGGATTTCTATTTGATACTTACGGTTCATATTCGTATGCTATTTTTCTTGCAAGTATTATTAGTCTTGCCGGCAGCTTGCTGTTTTTGTATAACTTTATTCAAATGCGAAGAAATAAACAACGCGAATAAATGAACATATCAAATAGCATGGAAACAGCCGCCAAGTGTATTCAAGAAGGGAAATTGGTAGCATTCCCAACGGGACTGTTTACGGCTTAGGAACGAGAAATAAATAACTTGAACAAAGAAAGCTATACTTTATCCGGTTACAGTTCTACGGTTTCTTACTGTGATCTTTGTTCAGGTTATTTACGATCTGTTACTTAGGAACGTACACGAGATAACTTGAACATCTCGGAAAATCAAAGTTTCTGTGGGAATTGTTCCTATGTCGGTTACCGAATACCTAATACCGATTACCGAATACCCTCTGCCCGCAGGGCATCATGTCCTCATGCAGACCAGTCAATAAACCCTTAAATCATATATACATCATACCTGCTGTTTTTCATTTTGATAACATGGGCAGGAGAATCACCTGTTAGAAGCGGGGCGCCCTTTGGCCGTTTCACAACAACCCTTTTCTGTGCGTAACGTATGGCAGCCACTAAAAGTTTATCCGCATCCGTATCATCTCCAACAAATTCTCTGACAATGCGCATGTCCTGTTTATTCAGAGCAGATTTCCTGCTGTGAGGGTACATGGGGTCAAGGTAAATAGTGTCCGGTTTTTTGTCCTTTGTGTCACTGATCATGAAGGTGACAGAATCACCTTGAACCAAAGTCAGGTTGTGTGTAATGATATCCTTGATCTCATGAGATGCGGCAGCGCGCTCCAAGCCATCATGTAAGAGGGCGGCAAGTATTGGCGACCTTTCAAGCATGGTGACTTTGCAGCCAAGAGAAGCAAGAAGGAAGCTGTCTGTACCAAGGCCTGCTGTTGCATCAAGAATTGTAGGTCGTATTCCAGGTTTTATTCCAACTGCTCTGGCAAGGGCCTGCTTTATTCCTCCCCCATACCGTCTGCGGTAATTTAGAGATTCTGAGAGAAAGTCCACATGGAGGGTAACAGGTTTCCTGGTTTTGTTGTCGTGTTTCAGTTGAATTTGTAGACCATTTTCCGTATATACTAATAGCGTGTTAAACTCTTCCTGTTTAGCAGGTAGAACATGGCTCAGATGCATGTTTTTTGCAAGTGCTTCAGCTTTGAGTAAAAGGACGGTACTCCCTTTCTGATGTGATATTGCAATGGAATGTTTTGAGAGCATATTTGATGGAGTACCTGGTTTCATTATTCAAAAGAGTCGTTAAGAAAAGTTACATTTCAATTATTCAAATACAAATACATAAGAAAGCAAGAGATGGAAACAGAAAAACAACAGAAAATTGAAGTTGTGGCGATTATACCGGCTCGCTACCATTCAAACAGATTTGAAGGAAAGCCGCTGGCTCTTATCAATGGCAAATCTATGATTCAGCATGTCGTGGAACGGGCACAATCAGTAACTCTGTTGAGTCGAGTTGTTGTGGCAACAGATGATCAGCGTATAGCTGATTGCGTGGCAGGTTTTGGCGGGGAATATGTGATTACCCGCGACGACCATGTTTCCGGTTCGGACAGGCTTGCAGAAGCAGCAGAACTTCTCGATATTTCAGAACATGATGTTGTTGTTAATATTCAGGGGGATCAGCCTCTATTTAATGCTGAAGTCATAGAACAGGTAGCAAGGCCTTTATTGGATGATCCGTCACTTCCCATGTCCACACTAATCTATAAAATAATAAGACCTGAAGAAATTGATGACCCAAATCATGTGAAAACCGTGTTTGATCACGAATATAATGCTCTTTATTTTTCCAGGGCACCTGTGCCCTTTCAACGTAATCCTGAAGAAGGAACTGCCCCAACATACTATAAACATCTCGGTTTTTATGCGTATCGTAAAGGCTTTCTGCTTACCTTCGTTGCTCTCCCGGAAGGGGAATGGGAACGATTTGAAAAACTTGAACAGTTACGGGCTCTAGAGTACGGATATAGAATTAAGGTAATATTGACTACCCACGATTCCATTGAAGTGGATACACTCGAAGATTTAAAACGAGTGGAAAAATTTATAAATTTGCAGAACTAAACGTTAACTTAACGAAAAGGAAAGATAATGAGAAAAAAAATAACAATCATTGGTGCTGGTAATGTTGGAGCTACTGCCGCTCACTGGGCTGCTGCAAAAAATATTGGTGATATCGTGTTGCTTGATGTCGCGATAGGAATTCCACAGGGTAAAGCTCTTGATCTTTCTCAATCAGGTCCTGTTGAAGGATTTCATTATAATATTAAGGGCAGCAATGATTACGCTGATACTGCAAACTCTGATGTCGTGATTATCTCAGCCGGGCTTGCAAGAAAACCTGGAATGTCCAGGGATGACCTCCTTGCTATAAATGTTGCAATTGTTAAAACATGTGCGGAAGAAGCTGTTAAGCATTCCCCTGATTGTATACTTATTGTTGTTACCAACCCAATTGATGCCATGGTGCATACCGCATTTAAAGTAACCGGTCATCCAAAAGAAAAAGTGATTGGTATGGCGGGCGTTCTTGACTCTGCCCGTTATCGTACCTTTCTTGCTGAAGCGCTTGGAGTTGCTCCTAAAGATGTTAACGCTCTGGTACTTGGGATTCACGGTGATAACATGATGCCAATGGTACGTCTTGCCAATGTTGCAGGTGTTCCAATTACAGATCTTCTTTCAACTGAAGAGATTGATGCTATTGTTCATCGCACCCAGACCGGAGGCCTTGAGATTGTAAATCATTTAAAAACCGGCTCAGCTTTTTACACACCGGGACTTGCCGCAATAGAAATGGCAGAGGCAGTACTTACTGACTCCAAACGTGTGCTGCCATGTGCTGCTTACCTGGAAGGTGAATTTGGTGTCTCAGGATATTTCCTTGGAGTACCTGTTGTAATAGGTGAGAAGGGTGTTGAGAAAATTTTGGAGTTTGAACTCACCGATGAAGAAAAAGAAGCACTGCAACTTTCAGTAAAAGCTGTTGCAAAACAGATGGAAGCAACAGGACTGTAGAGCGAAAATGGTGAAAGGAAAGTTCAGAGAACGTGTGGGAGCCTGCCTGAAGCAGGTAGAGGGAAAAGTTTTGTCTCCGTTGGATCTCCTTCCACATGAGGATCTTCGTGAAAAACTGGTTGAACTGGTTCTTAGCGGAGTACCCGATGGAATTCCACCGGAAACCGCCTCAAGTTTGTTGCAGGTTCAAGAAGTATTGCAAAAAGGGGTTGTCCGTGATCTAAATGTTGTGGTTTTTGGTGGCGGCACTGGGCTTTCCACTATTATCGGTGGTGATAGTCGAGCCAAGTCCTGGATTCGGGATCCATTTTCCGGCTTGAAAGAGTTATTTCCAAAGACACGATCCATTGTCTGTATAACGGATGATGGCGGATCAACCGGAGAGTTGCTGAAAGATCTGCCACTCATAGCACTTGGTGATATTCGTCATGTTTTGCTCTCCTCAATACAACTCGTTAAACTACAGAAATTTTTCGGTCTGAGTGAATTAGAGGCTTCTTCATGTGTGGAGACCCTTGCTGCAGTTTTTAATTACCGATTCTCCACCAAACCTGAAAACAGTAAACAGTTACTGAAGGATTGTGGATTAGGTTCGCAGTCACAAGAAATTCTTCCCATGCTCATTCAAGATGTTCTTGAGAGAATCATAGAGAATATTTTTGTTGATTCACGACTCTCCATTACTCTTGAAAGACCCCATTGCCTAGGAAATCTTATCCTTGCATCATCAATCTATGAACAAATTCCTGCGCATTATACAAATGAAATTTTAGCAGCAGAACCTGATCTTATTCGTCAGAATCTGCATCGTGGCATAGCTTCTCTCTGTGTTATTTTAGGAGCTGATGAAAAAGCGGTTATGCCTTGTACCCATGTTCCTGCTGAACTCAGTATGCGTTATACCAATGGTGTACATGTTACCGGAGAACACAAATCAGGATATGCCAGACGGGGCTATCCAGTAGACAGTGTTTGTATTAATTTCTGTAATACTCCTGAGGTCAGCAACGAACTCCTAAGTCTTATTGATGATGCCGATATTATGATCATGGCTCCTGGCAGTTTGTACAGCTCGCTTATCCCTATTTTTCAGGTACCTGGTATTGCCGATGCCGTTAAGCAAAACGACCATGCTCTGAAAATTCTTGTTTCAAACCTCTGGGTACAGACTGGTGAAACTGATCTCAGTATCGTAGAACCCGATAGAAAATTTCATCTGTCTGATCTGTTACATGCCTATGAACGGAATATTCCAGGGGGAACAGAAGGGCTTTTTGATACAGTTTTGTGTTTATCCCTGAAAGATGTTCCGGCAACGGTAATACAGAGCTATGCCGTTGAAGGGAAAATCCCAATTTATCTTGATCGTGAGAAGGTAAGAGAACAGGGCATAGCAGTCCTTGAGTGTGGTATTTATTCTTCATATGCACTGCGCGAGCACGGAGTTATCAGGCATGATCCCCATCAATTTGCTCTGGTTGTTCGTACTTTGTGGGCCACGTCTTCAATCTCGAAAAAGAGTAAACGTGAGAAGAGCACTATTAAAACGCCACCTGGGAAGCAAAAATATCTGACAACAATGCAAATTCCCTGTGTTCGATACGATAAGATTAAACAGTATCTGGCACGTATATCCATAGACTTAAAAGGACAGTCTGAAGAAAAACATCATGTTTTCAGAGAGGTGCTTCAGCAGATATTGTGGAATCATAAAGATATACCGTTTAGCCATCTACAGTTTGTTAAGGGTGTTCAATGCATTCCTGATAAGGATTGGAAACGAAACCAGAACTGGGACAAGGTTTTCTCCTTTTTTGATCCGGCTGACAGCTTTGTTAAAATTCGTGAAGATCAGTTTGCGTCCAATGCTAATCTTGAAGTGGCTTTTCTTGTTGCTCTTGGACAAGGGCTTCTTGGAAACTATACCAAAGATAAAAAACTTCTGGATGTCGTTCCGGAAAATAGTTCAATGGGAAAGGTATACCATCTCAGACTGAATAGTGATTCTGAAAGAAATTGTTACTTCAGCGAAGAGGAGCTTACAACATATCTAACTCTTGCAAGAATGGTACAGGATCCGGAAGACCCCCATCATTTCACCCGACTTGTAAATGGTAAAGAAGGTTTTACCCCACCAGGTCTTCTTCTGGGGCTAGTCTACGCCTGGTATCTTGATAACCGTTTTGCCTCTCATATCGAATATAAAATGGCTGTTTTGCGAATTGATCACTCAGATCTTATCCCGGAACAGATACGAATGAAAAGCCGGAGAGAAAAACTGACTGTTTTTTTTAGGGAAGTTGTCTTCAGTCATTGAGCGTGACGGATAAAAAAAAGACAGGGATAATTGTTTTTATTAGTGTACGTTCCTTAAACACCGGGGCAGAGCGATTGTACCTGTTGCCACTGAAGTTTGAGCTTCTTTGCTGATACTTGGAGACCACCCTTTAATTCCGGTGCAAAAACTGTGACACGGAAATCATTTACCATGGTTACATAAAGTGTTAGAGCCTCCTTGCAATCAAACGGTAACGTGCTGTAATCATCTGGAATGTTTTTTATTCTGTCAAGGTAAGGGCTTAATTGATTTGCCTTTGCTGTATCTTTTGCAGGGTTTGCATGTGCCCGCTCTATGCGAATCATTAAGGCCTGAAAATACCTGGAACAACCAGTCAGATCATTCACAGATTTTGTGGTTAAAAAGTCCGTTGAAAGGATAGCCTCCAGCAAGCTTTCATATTCTTTGTATAGTGTCTGATTGTAGGTACGACTTTTTTGTGCAAGTGCGCCATAGCGTGCGATATGATCCGATACATTTTTTCGCATGCGCAGCATTCTAAAAAGCTCATCACAAATCTCCTGTCCTTTTCGATACAGTCCCTGTTGCTGATTTTTTTTTATCTCAGCGTCAAAGACATCTTTCGTGGGAATAGTATCAAGCCCCTCACTAAAAAGGGAACGCATAATAAAGTCTGTAAGGGCATCGGTGGTCTTTGTCCTGTTGCCAAACGTATGAATAAGCCATTGCGCCGACGGGCTGGATAGTGTGGTGTGACAGTGTTTTTTTAGACTTTTGAATTGATCTTTGAAGTGGAGTTGATAAAGATAAAGACTTCCCCGCACGTTTAATTGCGAAGACATTTTGAAATCTGTTTCAAAGGTGATTCTCACTCCACCCCTGTTCTTTTCCACATGCAAGGCGGGGTATAGATAGCCGGCAACTTCTTTTGATGCAGTAAAGAGTGGCGTTCTCCGTTCAAGTGTCTCAAAATCCCATCCTGTAAAAATTTTGTTTTGCCAACGATCAAGCGATTTGGTGATTTTGCTGCTCGGCACTATTTTTTTTTGAGGTCCTGCAAGCACTTTTTGACTAAGTTTGTGAAGCACTCTGCCAGTAGCCACAGTCCTTCCTGCTGGGTCAAAGAGAAGATAACGCATCGTTAAGTGAAGAGGGAGTTTTTCAGGCCAGTCCGAACGTGTTATTTTTACGCAAAACATTTTGAAAATCCCAAGTTCCAGGGCATGATATAATGATCCTTCATAATGGTTACAGTCGTCAAGCAGCAGATCCACTGTATTATTAATCGGAATCAGATGTTTCCTGATTCGTTTAGGCAAGCCTTTTAATAAAAAGCTAACTTTTTCTCTTAAGAGACCGGGAACAAGCCATTCAAAACTTGATTCAGAAAAACCATCTACACCGTCCAGTGGAATACGTACTGTAACTCCGTCATCTTCTTCGCCGGGTGCCAGGTTGTATTTAAGACGCAACTTGCTGTAACCTATGCGCAGCTGTTTGGGAAAATCCTGCAACTCACTCTCTTCAGGCCGGCGGGTGAGAATGTCATCTTCTCCCATCTCAAGAAAGGAACTATTTTTTTTCTTATTTAAAAAACGGTTCAGGGTGAAGCGATCATAGACATCGGTGGGAAGTCTAGTATCGTAGAAGAGATAGAGTGTGGTGTCGTCGACCAGCAGATCTCTTTTCCGTAATCGTTCTTCTGTATTCTGCCATTTTGTAAGGATATCGATATTCTGTTGCAGAAAAGGAAAGTTTCCGGGGATAGCGTTTTCAAGCAGACCATGCTGGATAAAAATCTGTCTGGCTTCTTCCATGTTTTTTTGTGCTGTTCTGCCAAAATTAACAATTCTGTCAGCAGATAAGATCAGACCAAAGAGAGTGATTTTTTCATCGGCCACAACCTGTCCGTTTTTTTTCTGCCAACGGGGATTAGACCAGGTTCTGCGGCTGAGATGGTTGGAGGACTCTATCAGCCAGTTTACCTCAACATTGGATACAGTGAGTGCATAGAGACGATTTGTTTCAAGAAATGCAGCCCCTATAATCCATTTTCCAGAACTGTGGAATTGATGAGAACCTGGAAAAACCATAAATTCTTTTCCACCTGCCCCCTGATAAAGTTTTTTCTCTTTTTCTTTTTTCAGCCCGATATTTCGTAAAAACCCTGTACAAAGGCTTTTGTGAATAGACGGATAGGATGCAGATATACTCGAATCGGTAAAGCCTTTTTCCCGATCAAGGATTCTGCTTAACTGATCGTGCAGATCAATCCACTCACGCATTCGCTGGAAAGACAGATAATTACTTTTACAAAACTTTTTCAGCCTCCCCCAGGACAGACCTTTTTCTTTAACATCGTGGAAGAGATCCCAGATGGCAAGGAGACTCAGGAAATCAGACTGGCGGTGTGCAAATTTTTTATGTGTAGCATCGGCAAGTGTTTCTTTGTCAGAAGGACGCACCCTTGGATCCTGTATGGCAAGTGCAGGGGCAATTATTTTTAATTCCCTGACACAGTTGTTTTCCCTTGCAGCAATTAAGATACGAGAAATTGGCGGATCTATGGGCAGTCTTGCCATCAATTGCCCGGTCTCGTTGAGCGTGTTGTCTTTATGCAGGGCACCAAGCTCTTTAAGCAGATTATAACCGTCTCGAATGGCTCCGGGGTGGGGTGGCTCGATAAAAGGAAAATCAAAGGGAGAACCAAGATCCATACTGATCATCTGCAGGATAACATCGGCAAGATTAGAACGCTTGATCTCAGGGATAATATATTGATCCCGATCAAGGTAATCTTCCTCTGAATACAGCCTGATACAGATACCTGCACCTACCCGACCACAGCGTCCTTTTCTCTGGTCTGCACTAGCTCTTGCGATGCGCGTGACAGGTAAACTTGTAGTTCTTGCGCGCACATTATACTGGGAAATTCTGGCAAGGCCTGAATCGATTACATAGCGGATTCCGGGTACTGTGATGGATGTTTCGGCAACATTTGTGGCAACAATAATTTTTGTAAGGTTTGATGGCTTGAAAATCTTTTTTTGATCAGCGGCAGCCAGTCTTCCAAACATGGGCAGGATGAGACAATCCGGTACTTTTCCTTCAAGCAGAGAGCAGCACTCCCGGATATCTTTTTCAGTGGGAAGAAAAATCAGTGTGTCTTCAGCAGGCTTACCATAATATAACTCAACCATGGTCTGGACGCATTGATCCACATAGGAGATGTCTTCTTTCTCATCGCTATTTGTTGTATCGCGATATTGAACTTCAACCGGATAGCTGCGTCCTTCAACAGCCATAACAGGTGCATTGTTAAAATGTTTTGAAAATATTTTCGTATCAATAGTGGCTGAAGTGATGATAAGTTTTAATTCAGGCCGTTCAGGGAGAAGATTTTTAAGATAACCCAGTAAAAAATCTATGTTCAGGCTTCGTTCATGAGCCTCATCGATTATAATGACGCCATATTTTTTTAAAAGGGGATCTTTACGGGTTTCCGCAAGGAGCACACCATCGGTCATAAATTTTATTCGGGTCGCCTTGGTTGTCTTATCATGAAAACGGATTTTATATGCCACCAGATCCCTGAGGGTGCCAAGTTCCGTGGCAACCCTTGAGGAAACAGAGGTGGCAGCAACTCTTCGCGGCTGGGTACAGCCAATAAGAAAAGTCTCTTCCGGAAAGAGTTCCAGACAGAATTTAGGCAGCTGGGTTGTTTTGCCGGAGCCGGTTTCACCAGAAACAATAATAACCTGATGATTTTGTAACAGATCGAGAAATGTTTCCCGATAGGATACAATTGGAAGTTCTGTTGGATATTTTAGTTGCATGGTAGACGATGCTCTTAGGGAAGAAGTATGGTATATAATTTCTGCTGTTTTTTTACACAGGAATATTAAATATGTCATTGAAAAAAGAGGAAGACAGGACATGAGTAGAATTGAGGTGGCTGTCGCTGCCCCATTATTCCAAACCTTATCCTATTCGTTTGATCCTGAGGAGAATGGTGATCCCGTCGGGAGAAGGGTGCTTGTACGCCTGGGAAGGCAGAAGGTCACCGGGTATGTCCTGGGATTACTTCCGGAAGAAGACGTAAGTTATAGAATCCTGCCGGTTATACGATTTCTTGATGAAACACCGCTTTTTCCTGAAAACCTTGTCTCATTTTATAGATGGATCGCCTCTTATTATCATCATCCAATTGGTGAGGTGATAAAAACTGCTCTTCCCGGTGGAATGGCCTTGCGAAGTCGAAAGGTTTTATCTCTTAGCGATGGTGGCGGGAAAGAACTTGTTGCATGGCCTGTTAGTGATATGGTCAAGCCTGATTGGTTTGAAACTTTAATCCAAAAGAAAGAACTTAGCCCGTCCTTATCAAAAAAAGTATTGTCAGATTCCAAGGTGAGTAAGCTCGTTAACGTTTGGCAGGAAAAACAGCTGGTTGTAATTAAAGAGGTTCTTGATAAACAGAAAACTTCTGAAAAACTGGAACTCTGTTTCTCCAAAAACACCAACCTTGCATTACCTGATTTGGCTAAAGGGAATGCAGGAACCGAGGACTATAAACAGGCGGCCAAGCAGTTGGTGGATGGAAAAAAACTCACAATTCCATTGATACGCACGCTTGTTTATCTGACTCATCTTTCCAAAGAGCAAGGGCAAAGGGAAGTTGCTGCCTGCGATATTCGCAAGCTATACGCTGGTGCATCAAAGGCCTTGAAAGAACTTGAAAAACGAAAATTGGTTCGAGCACATAAGCGACGGGTTTATAGAAATCCATTTGGTGAAACGCTTGCTCATTTCCACAAGCCCGACAATTTAAGTGCTGAACAAATTGAAGTGCTTAATACAATTAATCCTGCCATAGAGAAACAAACCTACACGCCTTTTTTGCTTCATGGTGTTACAGGGTGTGGAAAAACAGAGGTATATCTGAGAGCTGCTGAAACGACACTGGCACAGGGACGTGATGTGCTTGTACTGGTTCCGGAGATAGCCCTTGCCACTCAACTGGAAGCCCATTTTGTTTCACGATTTGGCGACCAGGTAGTACTTCTCCATTCCGGCCTAAGTCCTGGGGAACGTTTTGATCAGTGGAGTATTGCTGCAAGTGGTAAAGGAAAGGTGGTGATTGGCGCAAGATCTGCTGTTTTTGCACCACTTGGCAATCCTGGTCTCATCGTCGTTGATGAGGAACATGATAATGCCTACAAGCAGGCTGATGCTCTGCGCTACAATGGACGCGATCTGGCGATCCTTCGTGGTCGTTACAATGATGCAGTTGTAATTTTAGGTTCTGGAACACCAACGATCACAAGTTTTGCCAATGCGAAATCGGGCAGGTTTAAACTGCTCACCATGGAAAAGAGAGTCGAGAACAGACCTTTGCCAACGGTTAGTATTGTTGATCTTCGTATAAAAGAAGAGAAAGTGTACGGTGAAGCTATTGGTATTAAATTGCGCCGTGAACTTGAAGTGAATCTTGCACAAAAAAAGCAATCTATCCTCCTTCTAAATCGACGTGGATTCTCCACAATATACCTTTGCAAAGATTGTGGTGAACCTGTCCAATGTCTTCATTGCCATGTATCGTTAACCTATCACAAGAAAAGAGCAAAGCTTGTCTGCCATTATTGCGGCTTTACGTTAAGGGAAAATATAATTTGCGGAGCCTGCAAATCAACGAAACTTGTGCCCGTTGGTTTTGGCACAGAGCGCATTGAAATGGAGTTGCAGGAAAATTTTCCTGATGCACGTATTGCTCGTATTGATTCTGATACTGCCGCAGACAGGCGAAAGTTTATGCAGCTTTTAAAAAAGATGCATACTCGTGAAATTGATATTTTAATTGGAACTCAAATGATTGCCAAAGGACATGATTTTCCCCATGTAACACTGGTTGGGGTGATCTGGGCAGATGGAGGACTCAGCATGCCTGATTATCGGGGAGCTGAACGGACATACCAGTTATTGTCACAGGTGACTGGCAGAGCGGGAAGGGGAGAAAGTCCTGGAAGAGTAATTGTTCAGACATTGCGCCCTGAACATTATGCAATTAAGTTTGCTCAATCACATGATTATAAAAAGTTGTACGAAAAAGAGATGGCGATTCGAAAAAACCCGATGTTTCCACCGTATTTGCGGCTGATTAATGTTAAAATTTCGGGAAGTAGTGAAGGGCAGGTGCAGGCAACGGCTGCTCAGGTAGCCACCCTGTGTCGTACTGCGAAAGCATCCGGTGTTGAAATACTTGGGCCTGCTCCTGCGCCTATTGATAGAATCCGTGATCGTTATCGCTGGCAGGTTTTATTAAAAGGTGTGGAGTCAGTTAGCCTGCACCGGGTCTGTTCGGAAATTATCGATAAGCGTACTATGATGGCTAAAGGAGATGTGAGGATAGCAGTTGATGTTGACCCGGAGAGTATGATGTAAGCTCGTCATTTCGGTAACTACGAAAGTAAAGAAAGGTCATAATGAGACTGGCCCCTTGCCTGGACTTTGATCATTTTTTCCTCCTTGAACAAATCAATAGTAACTCTCGCTATTATGATAGTATTGTTAAACAAGTATAGCTAATTCGCCATTCCATTTAGCCATGAGTAGCTTGAACGAATATTCGAGCATTTTTTCGCACTTACTGTAACACTTTGATTTTCCCCCTGTACCAAACATAAATGCTGGATGAAAACGTGTCCCCTCGATTTTGTGACTGTGTTCTGTTTTTGTCGCAAAAACACAAATACAACATTGTCAAACCAATAATTTGATACTATTGTATCAAATAAGAGAGAAAACCACCGATTAATGCTACCATAGTAACAACTATTTCCATATGCTAACGTTATATACAGCTTACGATGTTCAACGAGACCTGAGAAACTTTATTTGCCAACAGCGCAAAAAGAATAAACTTTCCGTTAAGGCCCTTTCCAAATGTTCGGGAGTTCCTTATGGCACAATCCGTAAGTTCGAAAACACTGGTAATATCTCCCTGAGGCAATTTCTTATGCTATATGAAGTTGTTGGCGACCTAAAGAAGTTCCATGCACTAACATCCCACAGCGATAATGAACCAAGCAGTATTGACGAGGTACTCAAAAATGCTTGAGACACCATTGCTGGTTAAAAGAACATTCTCCAATGGCAGGCAGGAAGTTGTGGGGAAACTTGCTGAAAATAAAACTGGCATTTACTTCCAGTTTGATCCGAGTTACCTGGGTGAACACCATGATTCAATTGCCCCATTCAATATCAAAGCCGACCTTAACCTTCAAAAAGCACCAAGGCAGCCACACTACGGGCTTCATGGGGTTTTTGCCGATAGTCTTCCAGACGGTTGGGGACTTTATCTTATGGATAGAATCTTCCGGCGAAATGGCCATAATCCGCAGCACATAACAGCCCTTGAGAGACTGGCCTATACTGGTAATCGCTGCCTCGGTGCTTTATCATACGAGCCTGCAATTGATTTGACCGACACAGGATCAAGAGATACAGAGTTTATCACTCTGGGACAAGAAGCAGTAAAGGAATTTGAAGGGACAGAGTCTGACCTTATCGAACAGCTTATGAGTGCAGGTGGTTCTGGGGGAGCTCGTCCAAAACTGACGATCACCAAATGCAAAGACGGTACTTTTTCGACACTTGCTGATGCGAAAGGCGAAAAACTTATAGTAAAACTCACCTCTGAAAAATTCTCTCTACAACATTCAGAAAGTGTAGTTGAATATATTTACATGCAAATGGCGAAAAATCTTGGAATCGATGTTCCCATTTTTTCCCTGATAGATGCTGGTAATGGACACTTTTGGTTGCAACAAACACGGTTTGACTGTACCCCACAAGGTAACTATCATATGATATCGGCCTGTGGACTTTTAGATGCACCATTCAGGCAACCATCACTCGATTATATTGACTTGGTAAAAGCAAGCAGGTTGCTCTGTAACATTGAAGAAGCCAGGAAATTGGTCAAACGTGCACTGTTCAACTATATTACGGTTAATCAAGATGATCACTCAAAAAACTTCGCCTTCTTAGCTGACGACAATGACAAATGGCGACTTTCGCCATTTTACGATATCGTTTACAGCCCATCGCCATACAAAGAACATATGACCTCTTTTAATGGTAACGGACAATCACCATCACAAGCCCTCGACCTGCTTGCCGGACAAGCTGGCTACTCTAATGCCAAACCATTACAAGCGATGCTTGATGAAATTTACCAAGAGACCAGAAACTTCATACAAGAAGCCAAGAATCTTGGACTATCAAAGCGATTAATATCGACCATTGATAATCATATGACTGAAAAATGGAATATCGTCAAATAGTCTCGGCAATAAAACTTCTTTGCTCACTCAAAACAACGAAGAGTCAAAAGTGCTGTGGTAGCAGTAAGCAGCTGCTTACTGCTGAATATGAAGGTGGCGATGACGGGGAGGTGTCTCCGATGTGGCTCCGACAATGAGGCTTGAGAGTGAGAAAACGGTTGGAAAATTTTTGGGAGATTCTAGCTTATTTTGTAAAAGATGTTGTCTTGACAATTGGGTCCATTTCAGTTTGTGTTGATGATTTTTTTTTCGGTTCATCCGACTGAAGCGTACTTTTGAAAAACAATTTGCAAAAAAAGTGACCATGCGATTTCCTTAATTAGAAGAACCATCAACTAATTCAGGAGGTAAAGCATGTCCACCAGTCTATTGTATCACGCTTTTGGTATTC
>JAFLJO010000179.1 GCA_022712975.1 Desulfocapsa sp. | reverse complement strand
GATGGTGGCTCGGGAGAGCGGGCAGGAGGTTCCTTTATCTCGTCCCATTATCGGAGCCAATCTGTTCTCCTGTGAGACCGGTATCCACCTCCAGGGAATCATGGCAGATCCTGCCACCTATGAGCCCTTTAATCCTGCGATTGTTGGAGCCTCTCGAACACTTCTTATCGGTCGTCAGGCAGGTAGGCGAAGTGTTGCGGCCACCCTTAGCCGACTTGGCCTGCCAATACCTGATGAGTCAGGTCTTACACACTTTACTCAGCGAATACGTTCGCTGGCAGCAAGCCGGAAACGTTCATTGAGTGATTGTGAAATCATTGATTTGCTGAATTCATAAGGAGTGGGTTTTTCACTACTATGAGCTGCTTGTGTTACATTTTTAACGCAATTACAAAATTTTTCTTCGCAATAAAAGTCAATCATTTCATCATGTAAACGTAATCTGCTTATAATGTAGTGCCAACTCCTTCTTATATTATTCCTGCTATCAGTTTATCCAACAACTATTATTGAAGCACTGAGCATATTAAAACAATTTAACCGTTCGGTGAATAATCTTGGCAATTGTTAAATTTAACTGTACGGTAAAATTTAACAATCTACTGTGTTTTATAATCGTACGGTTAAGCTGAGGTTTTGTATGAAAGAAAATATAGGATATCCATACCGTGTCCGTTTAGTTAAATATCTTGGAAAAGCCATCCGGGACACCCGAAAAAAAAAGAATATGAGGCAATCAGATTTAGCAGATATTACAGGCACAAGTGTGAAGTTTATTAGTGATGTAGAAAGAGGAAAAGAGACAATACAGATGGACAAAGCTTTTGTGTTACTTCGCGCTTTAGGTCTAAAACTCTATGTAACACCACATTCAATTGAGAACGAAAAATGACAAGCCGATTACAAATTATATGGAATAAACGATTAGTCGGCACATTGGATCGTCACAAAAAAGGCAGAGTAGTCTTTCAATATTCCCAGGATTGGATAGAAAAAGAAGCTTCACCTGTTTCTCTTTCACTTCCTTGTAGAAAAGAAAAATTTGCTCCGGCTGTCAGTACAGCTTTTTTTGAGAATCTTCTTCCAGAAAGCAACGCAAGAACAGTGTTGGCTTTTCGTAATAGATTTGACAAAAAAGACACATATGCTTTTTTAGAAAATTTTGGAGAAGATTGTGCGGGAGCACTTTCTATCATACCTGAAGATCAAGAACCTGACTTCACTCCTGGTCGATACAAAAACATTACTCAAGAGTTGATAGAAGCTCTTGATAGAATACTGCTTGAGCCGGGGAGATATAAATTATATCCGGAAATGAAACACGCTAAACTTTCTTTGGCCGGGGCACAAGACAAGCTGCCAGTGTATATTAAAGGAACTCAATTTTATCTACCAAAAAATTCAGGCTCCGCTACTACGCATATCATTAAACCAATTAATGCAGGTTTTCCCGATATTCCAAGGAATGAAGCTTTTTGTATGGAATTGGCACAGCGAACAGGTTTTTCAATTCCTAATTCGAAAATCATGAAAGTTGGTGGTCACGAATTGTATATAGTCGATCGATATGACCGTCAGGAAATAAACAAAGAGATTGTTCGTATTCACCAGGAAGATTTTTGTCAAGCGATGGGGTATCCAGCTGAGCGAAAATATCAAGAGACAGGTGGTCCCGGATTTATAGAATGTAGAGAATTAATTGATGAATACTTGTCAAATCAAGGCGTAATAAACAGACTCCTATTTATACGTATGATGATTTTTAATTATATTATTGGTAATCATGATGCTCATGGTAAAAATTTCTCTATTTTACATAAAAACGGCTTTGAATTAGCACCGTTCTATGACTTGGTTTCCACTCAGGTATACCCTTTGGACAATAAATTTGCGATGGCGATTGGTCGGACTTTCAGGCTCGATCGAATAAAAGAGCATTCCTTTGAAGTATTTGCCAGGGATATGAATGTTCGGCCAAAATTATTGGCATCATTACTCAATGAAGAGTGTAAAGCGGTAGTAAATGAAGTGGATGCTTTAATAGCAGAGCATGAAAAAAACTATGGTGAAGCAAAGATTTATGAGGATTTAAATAAAATTATAAAATTAAACACAGTTAAGTTGCAAAGTTTTTTCAGGTAAGGAACGGGAGCTAAATAACTTGAACATATTACGCCGCAATTTTTTCGTCACCTGTACTTGCAAAAACTTTGCATACTACCAGTATGTAACGTTTTTTCAAGTACAGGTGGCGGAACAAAGGGCAAGTAGGTAAGCGCAGACTCCGAGATGTTCAAGTTATTTAGTGTACGTTCCTAAGTGAATAAATCGGGGACAGACACCGATTTCCCACTATCACTGCCCCAGGTTCCAGGACGCCTTTTGGCGCCCTGAATTATTTTTAAGCACAAGCGAGGCAGATTTTCCTGCCGTCGGTTTCCACAAGCTTCGTGGCCATCACAGGTTCACCGCATATGTCACACGGTTCCGAAGGCTCGATCTTTGCCTTGTCCGGCATTGGGATGTTCACTGAGTTGATGTCAAAAAGATCATCCAAAGGCATCTCCAGGATATCACAACTTCTTTGGAAGTGGAGGCTTTGAAATTGCTTCACCGCTTCTTCTTCTGCTTCGCCGTTCATCACTTTTTGCATCAAATCACGGTGTTCCGGGTCCAAGGTGAAAGCCCCTTTTTTTATAGCCACACGAACCCCTTCCCCGGAGTTTCTGCTAAACAGAGTCAGAACCATTTTGCCGTGATCCTTGTAAATGAAATTGCCCTTGCCAAAGGTGCAACCGGTGAGCACCTGAACCGCATCTGCCGAGCAAGCGTCCGTCTCAATGATGGCGACAATCTCTTCATCCTCGCTGCGTTTCTCTTTCAATCGTTCCATGGCTGCCCCGGATGCCTTGTATCCGATGGATAACCCAGGGCAGATATGGCCGTGAAATTCAACGCATTTTTTAAAATCCTCTCGCTCCATAATTTCACTGCTTTTCATAAAATCTCCTTTTATTATTCCATTTTTCAATCCCAGTCATAAAGTATGATGTCGTTATCTAAAGGATTTACCCTTCTTTCGTCAACGTCCAATGGATCGTATCATCAAAACGAATCATCTCCACGAGGAAGCCTTTTTCATCGGCAAAGAGATCCAAATCCCTGATAACCACATCGGAAATGGACTTGTCACCTAATAAATTATACAGAAAACTAGAATTTGATCTCAATTCCTCCATAAAGCATCCGGCCTGGCATGGGATATCCGTAGCTTTCTTCGTACTCTTTATCTAGTATGTTTTCACATCCCACATACACATAACCATGCTCTTTTATAACGGGGTATTTGATCATTCCGTTGAGTAAAAAATAGCTATCCATTTTCCCTGTATCACTTATATTCGACGCTCCTATGGGAACCTCTCTGGAATCAACCCATTTCAGGGTTAACCTGGCAAGAGCCCCGTCATCCCTTTGGTATTTGATCCCAACATTGACCTTATGCTCGGGCAGCTCACTGATCTCATCGGAAATGTTGCTCCTATCCAATATATCCCCCTCCTTATCAGTAATCTGGTAGGTATAATTAGCAAATGCAAAGATATTATTGTAAATTTTTGAGTTAATATCCACCTCAAAGCCAGTCAGCTCAACATTGTTAATGTTATACACGACACGGCTGGGCCTATAGCCAAAAATCCATCTGAGGTAATTGTCAATATCATAATGATAAATCTTTGTCGAAATACTTGTATCCTTGAGTACCTTATACGTTCCCCCGATTTCATACTGCACAGCATCTTCAAAGGTTAAGCTTTTTCTATCAGTTGGTTGGTATCCATTATAATACCAGTAATATTTGGGGATCGTCGGAAAATTAACGGCCCTTGCCACAGTAATAAAGGTTTCAAGATTAGATATTGGGAAATAATAGAGGCCAAACTTGGGGGAAACAGGGGTTGCTTCAACAAGCCCACAGTCATCACAATCGGCTCTGTAGTCATCTACCCTGAGACCCAAATAGATATCTAAATTTGAAAGTAAAGACCAGTGATCCTGAATAAAGGCTGAATTAACCTTTGAGAGCTCGTGTTTATGGCCTGAGTCTTCAAAGCGTCCCTGAAGATGTGATCTATCAACATACTTGTAGGTTATACCTCCATAACCAAGGTAATTTCCCTCGATTCCTGCTTTCAGGGTATGGTTTGATACTACTTTCTCCCCTTTGAACCCCCAACCCCAAGAGTAGTCAGATGAAATGTCACGCTCTATGACCAGGTTACCGCTGCTCTGTTCATAAATGTAATCTGTGCGGTCTTCATAGCGTAAATAATATCTGGCATCCCAATCGATACCTAAAAGACTCTTTTCCAATATTGCATCCCATTCATATCTTTCTTTCCAATAGTAACTCCTGTCGCCAAGACTTCCGCCGGGCTGCCATCCAAATCCAGGGCCGACAAGCCTGTCACCGTCACTTTCCGGATAGTCATCATTGTAATAAGGAGAATTCCTCCTGTTCTCAACAACCATGCCGTATTTTCCATCATTGTGCCGCATACCTATCTTGAGCTTGCCCTCATCAGGAAAATAGTAGGAGAGATAGACAGAGGCATCCTTCCTCTCCAGATAATTATTGCGAAGGTAGCCATCGCTTTCCAGATAGCCACCACTTATCGCAAATCCGAACCGGCCTGTCCGTTTTGAAATCAGTACTCGAGTATCATAAGTATCATACTCTTTGGCCCCGGCAGCAAACTTGAACTCTAATTTTTCCGTTGGTTCTCTGGGGACAATATTAATTACACCGCCCAAGGTATTACCATATTCGGCCAAACCAGCTCCCTTTATGACTTCAATCTTTTCAACATCCTGAAGGGAAAGCATGCTCCAGTCAACATAATAGCCTCCACAAACACCTGCCCCGGTCAATGGACTGCCGTCAAAATTTACGATGTATCTGTCTTCACCCAATCCCCGTATCTTCACCATGGAATTATCCGGGGTTCCGAGACTCTGCCGGCCGATATCGATACCGGACATAGTATCAAGGACATCTACCGCTGTAACACCAACCTGATAGGTAGACTCAAGAACCGGAACATCAGCTTTCAGCTTTTCCTCCGTTCCAAGAGCTTTAACTACAATTTGTTCAAGCGTCACAGGTTTTTTCTCTTCTTCTATTTTCTTTTCATATGCAAAGCTTACACTGGGTGAGATAAGACCTAAGACACCGAATAAAACAACAATCAATCTTAAATTCTTCATGGTATAATTCCTTTCAACGGTTACTAAACAAATTTGCACGTTCTAGGCTCTTTTTCATCTGTAACTATAATTTGTTCCAGTTTATGAGTCTCTTCCGCATGATTTTGGGCTGTAGTGAGTTTGTCCACCCAACAAAAAGAAAAAAATCAGAATTAACGGGTACCTAATCAATTTCATCTTCATTTTAATACTCTCTTTCTCAACTGGTTAAAATCGGAACAAAACATGTCTATTCAAGGTCTCACGTCTCACTTTCCGATCAGTCCCAGCATGTGCAAAGGATCAACGCCTGGTCTCGCCCAGTCCCTAGGTGTAATTCCGTCGGGCATTTCGAATTGTTTAATGACCTTGACGAATTCTTCCGGCTTTGCCAGGCGCTCTAAGTACCAAAGATTGGCGCATAGTTTGTCGACAATTCCGTTGCCGGTCTTTGGGCATGATGTCGTCTCGGCCCATTCAAAACCAAGAACCCCCCCCTCCCATTTCCCTGATTGTCCGTTTTGCCGATATACGATGGTAGAGGCATTTTTTGCTTCCGGGATTCTCTTTGCGATATCGGATTTTGTGGGATAACTCACGGCGTAACTGCGTTTTCCGGGAGTCGCATTCAGAAGGACCATCAGCGCATCCTCCTTGCACCAAGGCTCCACTGAGTGAACGAAATAACCTGATTTTCCGGGTGGAAAGTGAGATCTAAGGTATCTGGCCATAAAGATGCCTGAAGTGACGCCTGGACAATAATGGTCGTGAAATTCAAATGCTCTGATAACGTCCATAGGTGCACCCGCAACAATGGCATTGGCTATGGAAACAATCCGAAATCCGTTGCCTCCGAAAATCATACTCTCGAATTTTTCCTTGTATTCCGCCGAATGTTGGTAAAGATACTCGGCATCGATCCGTTCCGTCGCAGTAATGCGGAACAGTCCCGGCGGCATCTTCGCATTTCCCCTAGTGATATTCGCAGCTTTAAATGGATCGACCTCGAGATAAGAGCAGAAGCCGGAGTCTTTGTCATAAAGCGCAAACCAAAGCGGTGACCAGGCCGTGGACTGAACCTCAATCAGCGTATTTCTTCCCCGGCTTACTCCTGTGGCCTTCGCCAAACCATCTAGTGCTTCCTGGGTAGGTGAATGGCCGACTTCGGCATATCCTGCGTTTGTCAGTACAATCAGGTTACGATTCCGAGGTATGGCGGTAGCCTGGCTTATCAGGCTCAACGAGGTCTCGGCCGCGAATTTTCCAATGGCTTCCCATTTTCCCTGGGACGGCTGCGGATGCTTTTCATTTTCTTCGGAACCGAAACAAAGTCCCTCGGTGGTCATCAAAATAACAAGGATGACGATTGCGGAATACCGCCCAATTTTTTTGCGATCATAATGCCCAGCGGGCATAAAAGCGAAATACCCTGTTCCCCATATTTTAATCCAAAGGTGTATAAGCAATGCCATGCGACCAGCAAGGTAGGGAAGGTAGTCGGCGGTGATAGGTCTGTTGTGGAATATGAACATAGAATTGAATCCTGGATGAGGTTATTAATGCACTGTTACCACCGATGGTAACACGAACATGGGAATCGTAATATTTGAGTGTATATACCAGGAGAGCTGTGCTTGGTCAAGGAAAATAACACGATTGTTGTATTGGTAATACTAACGGTAATGCTTTGAAGGCGGTATGGAAAGAAGCAGGTGGAGTCCGGGCAGGGAGATTCCTTTATTTTTCAAAAAAACAACAACATGTCGGCCGTTCTTCCCAAGCGAAATCACGACCCTGTTCAAAAATATCCTTGAGAAGTACGGAAACAAATACTATCGTGTTTTTGTAAGCGCTCACCAGGTAAGCGTAGACTCCGTACCCCATATTTGTCCGATCGAGCCGCCTTATGTACAAAATCGTACACTACGGCGTCCCGCTTGAACAAATCTGAGGCACGGAGTCTACGCTTACCTGGTGAATGCTTACGAAACCAGGTTTACTGTAAATCAGCATTTGTGGTGAACGGTTACCTTCTTACCATCTTCTTCTATGCGTCGCTTTATTTACAAAACTGCTGTCCGCTTTCCTCTGGAATCAGTGTCAGG
>JAFLJO010000060.1 GCA_022712975.1 Desulfocapsa sp. | reverse complement strand
GAAAAATAAAGATTAATTGTCGTAAGAGGCAAAAATAAGCAAGGGGCGACTCGACTTTTTCCCCCTCTGGGGGCAAAAGCATCTTCATCCCCCTCTGGGGGTTATTGGAAAACCGGGCCCTCTGGGCTCGGTTTTTTATTTTTACCCTGGAAAACGCAACTCTTACTCAGCAGTCACATTCATAAACTTCTGATGTGCCAGCATCATTTTAATCTGGCCATAGGAATACTCTTCTCCCAGACGTTCCTTTACTGCTCCCAATAAATTTTCTTTTTCTGCAGCAAGTTCTTTTGCAATAGCCTTCTGCTGGTTTGCATTCAGGAGTTTGTCAATACCAAGACTTCCCTTTTCAACAAAAAAGCAGAGGTGGATTTCAATTGTTGACTCAACAAACCCTCTTTCTTTGGCAATTTCCTTAATAGTCTTTCCAGCGCTAAACATCTCCATACTGATATCTTTTGTTGTCCCTTTTTCGTATGATGAACTCTTCGTATCTTCACCTTTTTTCGGCACAGGCAGAGACACAGTCTCTATATTGTGTTTCTTTCGATAGCGGCAAACATGTTCCAGAATATCTTTTCCATAATTCTGAATGGTCTTCTTGCCGACACCGGAGATGGCTTTGAGTTCCCTCAGACTTTCCGGCAAACACACCACAATCTGGATTAACACACGTTGATAAAGAACCTGAAACCTCGCCACATCAAGCTCTGTGGCCTTAGCCGTACGCCAATCCCGCAGAGTTTCAAATAATTCAGGATGGTCAATGTCAGACTCAGTATAGGCTGCCACCTGCTGTTTTTTCACCTTAGATGGCTGGAAATCAATTTCAGCGGCAGATACCGCACGGAGATAGGCAGAGGGAGAAAAACCCTGTTCACAGGATTTAATCCCGGCAAGTTTTGTCCCAATCTCTTTTCTGCAATTATTTAAGACATTATTAATTGTCTTACGAAGCTCTTTATTGTCAGTCTCAAATTGTAAGGATTTTACAGAATTATCAAATATTGCAGTGAGTTTTTCAGTAAACCAGGCAGATGCCTTCTTGAGCCGTTCAAGGGTATATTTATCAGTTTCCGGCAGACTATGATCCTGAAAAATCGTATAGAGCTGATTCTTAAAATTTTCACTCACCGTAAAAATAGACTCGCGTGCCTGTCGCTCGGTAAGCATCATATCATCCGTCCCCGATACCTGGACCACACGAGCATTGCGAGTAAGAAGATGAACAAGGTAGCCCAGCCGCTTAGCCAGCAAAGCAAAATCAAAGCACTCATACAAGAGCTTTTGCTGATAGCTGATTTTTGCTTCCTGCAACAGACTTTCCGAAGGGGGCGTTTTGCGACCAAGCTCATCAAAACTCAATACAGCCTGATCAGTATCCACCCCTTTTTCGGCAATGGGAGAGCTAAGCACCAAACCTTCAAGGGTCTTGCAACGACTTAAGGCCACATACACCTGTCCATGAGCAAAGGCGGCCTGGGCATCAATAATAGCCCTTTCAAAGGTAAGCCCCTGGCTTTTATGAATTGTGATCGCCCATGCAAGTTTTAAGGGATACTGTTCAAACTTGCCGACTACTTTTTCCTCAATTTCTTTGTTTTCATCATTGATGGTATATTTAATATTTTCCCAACTGATAGGATCAACTTCGATCTCTGTCGTATCGCCCGGACATAACACAAAAATCGTTTTCCCGATAATGGCAGTAACCTTCCCGATTTTTCCGTTATAGTACAGCTTTTCAGAAGATGGATCATTGCGCACAAACATTACCTGTGCGCCCTTTTTCAGGGTCAATTGGAGAAGTGTTGGAAATATCTGCTCTGGAAATTCACCGCTGACCTCGGCGTTGAACAAATATTTTTTGCCATCAAGCTCTTTTAATCTCCTTTGATTCGTCGATTCTGCACTGGCATTGTGAGTGGTAAGCGTTATATAGCCCTGATCTTCATCGGGCATAAATCCATCTACATAGCGTTCATTCAGAGCCTCAAAAGCAAACTCATCAAGTTTATTTTCCCGTACCTGATTTAAAATTTGAATAAAGTGTTCATCGGATTGGCGATAAATATGTTTGAGTTCTATGGTAAGCAATTCCGTTTGTAAAAGCGCCTTACTGGAAAAAAAATAGACAGACTCATAGTGCTGCTGCAGAAGACTCCACTCATGCTGTTTGGCCACCGGTGACAGCTGATGCAAATCACCAATCATCAACAACTGTACGCCGCCAAAAGGCTGCTGGCTTTGACGATGGCGACGCAGGGTAGCATCAACAGCATCGAGCAAATCTGCGCGAACCATGCTGATTTCATCTATTACGAGGAGATCAAGACTTTGTATAATCTGTTTTTTTTCTTTGGAAAAACGAAAGTGCCGCTGTCTGTTAGTATCGTATGCATCACTGCCCGGAACGTAGGGACCAAATGGAAGCTGAAAAAAGGAATGCAGCGTTACACCGCCAGCATTCATTGCGGCAACGCCTGTGGGAGCGGTGATAACCATCCGCTTCGGAGTGTGTTCCTGCAATCCGTGAAGGAAGGTTGTTTTGCCGGTTCCTGCTTTTCCGGTGAGAAAGATATTGCTGCCAGTATATTGAACAAAATCACTTGCAAGCTGCAGTTCGTGGTTTGGAGGAGACATATGCTTCCTGCTGAAATTTTCTAACGAATTGTCAAATGACCTTCAAGTATTTTTGCCAGCAAAGGGGCCAACGAATATACTTCAAGGAAATCATCACTTACTCGTCCTGGATAGCTGTCTGAGCCTATTACTTTTGTTATGGAATTTTCAAGAAAACGCTGACGAGCCCCTCCTGCCATAACCAAATGGGTAGCAAGGACTGCTATGCCTGTTGCCCCTGCATCCATACAACGTTCCGCAGTTTGGAGAATGGAACCACCAGTGCGGATCATATCATCACAGATCACGGCGGTCTTGCCCTTCACAACACTTGAAACCTGGTTGACTATGGTTTTGTCAGTATCGTATCGATCTTTGTCTGCGGCTGTGTGTGAACACTTAAGCAGGCTGGCAAGTTTTGCGACCTGCTTTGAAAACCCGTAATCAGGGGAAACCAGAACATATTCCCCAAGATCCATTTTTTGCAGATGCTCGACCACAAGCTCCCCGGTCCAGATGTGTTTGGTTGAAATATCACCTCCGTGGGCATGAAGTACGGCTTCGGAATGAAGGTCAACAAAGGCAACAAAGTCGGGACGGGCTCGAAAAATCTGCCGGGTTCTGGTTACACCTTTGGGGATTTCAAAATATCCGCGTTTGCGTTTGGCTCGCTCCATGGTAGAATAACCAAGGTAGGGTATTACAACATTGACACTAGCCGCATTGTAATACCGCCCGCCCTGAATAAGATCCATCAACTCCTGATGCGAACTTTCAGTATGGGTACTGGCAACTATGATAAGTGCCTTACCAGCAATATCTTCGGGGAAGGCATGAAAATTTTCTCCATCTGCAAAGAGCTTACGAATCATGGTGGTAAACTTAAAACCCAAGGCAGCAGCCACCTTAACCCCAAGCTCGGTGGAGGCCTGATTGGCCACCACCACATATTCAGAACTGTTATTCATTAGAGCGCCGCAACAATTGCATCGCCCATGGCTTTAGTGTTTACAGCTGTGGATGAACCAATGGTGATATCAGCGGTATAAACGCCCTTGTCAAGGGTTGCTTCCACTGCATTATCAATGGCGTCTGCCGCAGCATCAAGACCAAAGCTGTAACGGAGCATCATGGCGGCTGAAAGAATTTGAGCAATGGGGTTGGCAATACCTTTTCCTGCTATATCAGGGGCAGATCCGCCAGCGGGTTCATACATACCAAAGTTATCCTGATTGAGACTCGCAGACGCAAGCAACCCCATGGAACCGGTGAGCATTGCGGATTCATCAGAGATAATATCGCCAAACATATTTCCACAGAGCATGACATCAAACTGGTGAGGATCACGTATAAGCTGCATGGTGGCATTATCCACATAAAGATGGGCAAGTTCCACATCCGGATATTCTTTAGCTATCTCTGTTACCACTTCTCGCCACAGCACCATAGTTGTAAGGACATTCGCTTTATCTATGGATGTCACCTTTTTTCTTCGTGATCTGGCAGCCTCAAAAGCCTTTCGGCTAATACGCTCAATTTCGGATCGTTTGTAGGCCATGGTGTCATAAGCTCGTTCATCCGGCCCCTCACCTTCTCGTCCTTTTGGGGTTCCAAAGTAAATACCGGAAGTAAGCTCGCGCACACATAAAATATCAAAACCATCTTTAATAATATCAGCACGCAGAGGGCAGGCTGCTGTGAGAGATTTAAAAACACGGGCCGGGCGCAGATTACAAAATAGATCAAAATGTTTGCGTAGAGGAAGAAGAGCTGCCCGTTCCGGTTGTTGCTCGGGGGGAAGACTTTCCCATTTAGGGCCGCCAACAGAGCCAAAAAGAATGGCATCGCTATTCTCACAAAGTGTGAGGGTGGACGCAGGAAGTGCTGCACCATGATTATCAATGGCTATACCACCGACATCGGCATGTTCATAAGTCAATTCAAAGTCAAACTTTTTCTGGGCTGCATCAAGTACTTTAATAGCCTCATCCATTACTTCCGGGCCGATACCATCTCCTGCAAGAATTGCTACCTTACTCATTTTATTCTTTTCCTTTCTTAAATTAAACGACTTAAACGATTTTGTTTTGTTCAAAAACCAATAGGTGACGTGACCCTTTCAATTGAGGGAGTCTATACTCTTTTCTGGAGATGAGCTGGATCTGTCTGGAACCTTGGTTTTGTTCCCACAGAGCAAGCTCTTCTTCCCATTTTGGTCCCTTCATGCAGATAATCTGCACTCCGGGTTTCATAAAACGGCTGCTCATTTCCAAAAACACTTTCACCTCGCTCACAGCACGACTGGTGATATGAGTATACCCTCCATCTGATGGCAACATGGCCTCATCTTCAGCCCGACAATCCATAATAGAAACATTTTCAAGCTGCAAAGTTCTTGTAATGTGCGAGAGAAATGCGACACGTTTTTGACGGGGTTCAACAAGGGTCAGTTTCAATTCAGGTTTTGCAGCCTTGCAGACAAGCCCTGGAAACCCGGCTCCTGTACCAATATCAAGGATATGCGGGCTTTCACCGGCAAGAAGTGGCAACAAGGTAAGAGAATCCAAAAAATGCTTTTCTAAAATTTCGCTGTCTGTTGTCTTTTTGGCAATGAGGTTAATCTTTTTATTCCAACGCTTTAACTCTTTGAAATATGTGTAAAGCCTGTTCAAAACATCATCATCAAGCTCTGGTAAGCCTATGGAGTCACAGCCCTGACAGAGGCCTGCTATAAAATCAAAATCATCTTCCATAATCTATCTGTCTTTTAAACGCTCTGTTACAGAGTTGGCATGAGCCGTTAACCCTTCAAGACCTGCCAGAAGTCGAATATCATCTCCATCTTCCTGTAAAGCCTGTTTTGAGTAGCTGATAATTGAACTTTTCTTTAAAAAATTTTCAACACCCAGCGCCGAAGAATATCTGGCTGTGCCCATGGTAGGCAGTACATGATTTGGCCCTGCGATATAATCTCCTGCTGCTTCAGGAGTGTGATGTCCTAAAAAGATAGCTCCAGCATGACGAATTCGTGGCAGCATCCCCCATGGGTCATTTACCATCAGCTCCAGATGTTCGATTGCGACATCATTGGCAATACTCACGGCTTCTTCCATATCTCCTGCAATTAAGATCACACCTCTGTCTTGAAGTGATTTTATAGCAATTTCAGCACGACTGAGATTTGTAAGCTGTCGGTCAAGTTCCACAAGGATATCAGCTGCCAATTGCTCTTCAGTGGTCACAACAACAGCCAATGCCATTGGATCATGTTCGGCCTGAGCCAGCATATCAGCTGCAACATAAGCAGCAGTTGCACTTTCATCTGCCACAATCAATACTTCCGACGGCCCTGCTATCAT
>JAFLJO010000023.1 GCA_022712975.1 Desulfocapsa sp. | reverse complement strand
TAGTAACAGAAGACGAGGATTTAATCATCCGTATCTTTGGCAAAGCCTGCATCACTTGCACCGGCTTACGGGATGTTGTAATTGATGCCATGATGGAGGCGGGAATTGCTGCTGATATCGACATGATTCATGAACCTGATGAGATCGGCAGGTATGGCATCACAACAACACCTGCGCTTATGATTAACGGGAAAGTGAAAATAGCAGGAATCCATCCCACGCCGGTTCAGCTTAAAGAATGGCTGCTGGATGCGGAAAAATAACATGGATCCACAACAGGCCGAACTTGTTCTTGCCCCCATCAGGGGCATAACAGACTGCCATTTTCGCAGTCTGTTTCAAAAATATTTCCCAGGATTTGATTCAGCCATCGCCCCTTTTATTAATCCTCAACGCTATTCATCCTTCAATCCCAAGCAGTTAAAAGATGTTCTGCCAGAGAGCAACCAAATGCTTCCAGTTGTACCACAACTCCTTCATACTGACGCACAGGATTTTCTCTTCCTTGCTCATCGTTTGGAAGAACTTGGCTACAAAGAGGTAAACTGGAACCTTGGCTGCCCTGCCCCCATGGTGACTATTAAACATAGGGGTTCCGGTCTTTTACCATTTCCGGAACAGATATTAAACTTTCTGGATCAGGTAATTCCAAAACTCGCCATAAATCTTTCCATCAAAACACGACTGGGTTATGAGAAAAAAGACGAATTATTGTCTCTCCTGCCCAGCCTTGATGACTATCCGATAACTGAGATCATTATCCATGGGCGCATTGGAAAACAGCTTTACAGAGGAGAATCCGATCCGGGAGCATTTGGTCAATGCCTAGAGTGCAGTAAACATAGTATTGTATATAATGGGGATATTGATTCAGTGGAAAAATTCAGGAATTTGCAGATACAATTTCCAAGAGTACACAAATGGATGATAGGAAGAGGAGTTCTTTGCAACCCCTTTCTTGCCGGTGAAATCAAAGGATTACAGACAGACAACAAGCTTGATCAACTGGAGAACTTCCACCGGGAACTTTATGGTCGTTACAGGGAATTACTCTCTGGGTCATCACATCTTCTTGGACGTATGAAACAGCTATGGACGTACCTCAGCTTTTTCTTTCCACCTCAACAAAAGAGCTGGAAAAAGATTAAAAAGTGCAAAACAGAGATTCAATACCAGAGGATTACAGATGACTTTTTTAGCATGCACCACATGAAGCCACCTGGTTTACCTTGAATGTAAAAAGTTGTTGCCCTTAGGACAACAATACGATATAGACAACCCTTCTCGAAGCCACAGGGATTCTCCCGGTGGCTTTTTGTTTTTAAGGAACGTACCGCTATGGGCTTATTGATCCACGGAGCCGGGAAATCCACCTTGTAAAAAAAATATTGCCGGGATTGAACCGACTCAGTGCTGTTACCTTTTAAACACCTTTTCCCTATGTATATACATTCAGAGTGTTCAGCTTACTCGATGCTGGCCTATTGCCGCCCATTGCGAAAGCTAAGAACACATAAAGTATCTTTGAAATATGAAAAGATTTAAATTAATAGATAAAAAAGCAGGCTCCGTCAAAGACGATGTTCTTTCAGGTCTGACTGTTGCCCTTGCCCTTGTTCCTGAAGCGGTTGCCTTTGCCTTTATTGCTGGTGTTTCACCAATAGTAGGACTTTATGGCGCTTTTATGATGGGATTAGTGACTTCAATAATAGGAGGCCGGCCAGGAATGATATCTGGTGCTACAGGTGCTACTGCTATTGTTATGGTTTCCCTTGTCAAAATAGGCACAGATATGGGTGGTGAAGGAGCAGGACTACAGTATCTCTTCGCTACTCTTTTGCTGGCTGGATTGTTTCAGGTATTGGCCGGAGTTTTTCGCTTTGGCAAATTTGTAAGACTCATACCGCATCCAGTCATGATGGGCTTTGTAAATGGTTTGGCAATAGTGATTTTCACAGCTCAACTGGGAATGTTTAAGGTTGATGGCATGTGGATGCAAGGACCCCAATTATTTACAATGCTTGGCTTGGTCGCCTTGACAATGGCTATCCTGTACCTCTTTCCTAAAGTTACGAAAAAAGTACCGTCAGCTCTTGTTGCTATTGTATCAGTATCCTTTCTTGTAATATTTATGGGAATTGATACTGCAACAGTGTTGTCTTTTGTGCTGGCCAATGGCGGAACGGGCATTCAGGCTGGACTTCCGGTTTTTAATGTCCCCGTTATTCCGTTTAATCTTGAAACACTCTATTTTATCGCACCCTATGCCGCCATTATTGCAGCAATTGGTTTAATCGAATCGCTGATGACCTTAAATCTTATTGACGGATTGACGAATACCCACGGTAATGCGAACAAAGAAAGTATCGCCCAGGGAACAGCGAATATTGTTAATGGCTTTATGGGTGGTATGGGGGGCTGTGCAATGATCGGTCAAAGTATCATTAATATTAAATCAGGAGGGCGCGGTCGGCTATCGGGGATTGTTGCGGCATTATCCCTTCTCGTATTCATTCTGTTTGGATCGGCATACATTGAGATGATCCCCATTGCAGCACTTGTCGGAATCATGTTCATGGTGGTTGTTGGTACATTCGCCTGGAGTACCTTTAGTGTAATCGATAAAATCCCCCTGGCAGACGCCCTGGTGATTATCCTGGTGACTGTTTTAACCGTCATGTTCGATTTGGCGTTAGCCGTTATTGCCGGGGTAATTGTTTCAGCACTTGTCTTTGCCTGGGAGAATGCTCTACGCATTCGAGCAAGACAACATATTGATGAAAAAGGAGTGAAACATTACGAGATATTTGGCCCTCTCTTCTTTGGTTCAGTGCAACTATTCACCAGTAAATTTGATGTGGAAAACGATCCAGACCAGATAATTATCGACTTCAAGGAGTCGCGGGTTGCCGATCACTCAGGCATTGAAGCCATCAATCAATTGGCCAAAAAATATGAGCAGGCGGGAAAGAGAATTTGCCTGTTTCACCTCAGCTCGGATTGTCGAAAATTAATCGATAGGGCTGACAAACTAATCCGTGTCGATATTGCCGAAGATCCGGAATACACCGTGGTTGTGCAGGGATTTGAGGATTATTCTGTCACTGAGGAATAAAAAAACATTTGCAGCGTTTATCTGAACTATTCCTCTGGCACCAGTAAGGAGTCACAATAAACAGCACCCTCAACGACTCTCGCACCATCCCAGACA
This sequence comes from Desulfocapsa sp., assembly GCA_022712975.1. GTDB lineage: Bacteria > Desulfobacterota > Desulfobulbia > Desulfobulbales > Desulfocapsaceae > Desulfocapsa. The sequence continues at coordinate 1,144 of JAFLJO010000023.1, read as the reverse complement.
ATGCAGCGTTGCAGGCTAACGTTCTCTTCCAGCTGAGCACGTCCGACACAGACCCATTCGCGCATCGTCCCCCCTGCTCCTGTGAACGCATCATCATGCACAAGAAAGCCTGTTTCCGGTACATTTGAGAATTCAGGCCACAGGGGAATTTCTCGTTTTAGCAATCTACCGTGCAGTGCAAGATAATCCCCCACCGTCCCCATATCTGCCCATGAACACCCATCAACCCGCAATGCAGAAATTGTTTTCCCTTCCGACAGCAGTCCACGATAGCAATCAATGATAGAATAATTTTGCCCAAGTGGGATCTGTTCTAAAACTTCTGGTTCCAAAACGTGGAGACCTGTAAAAGCCAGGAAATTTTCACCTTGACCATCACCAAACCCTGTTACCTGATCACCCAGCACAGTAACCTTATTGAAACGGGGATAATCATGCATGGCCATTGTTACAGATCCATTATTGTCTCGATGCGTTGCATACAGCTTTTGGTAATCAACTGTGTGATAAATATCACCATTACTTACAAGTAAAGGTTCGTCACGCACATTCGACAGTGCCATACGCAAGCCGCCTCCGGTACCCAGTACTGTTTCTTCTTCCTGTACAAGTACACCGGATATGCCGGATAAAGCGGAAACAATCTGATCTTTCAAATAATGACAATTAACAATAATATGATCAAAACCTGCCGCCTGAAGACGACGGATTGTGAGAAGTAAAAGCGGCTCATTAAGGATGGGAAAAAGGGGTTTAGGACGAAGTTTTGTAAAGGGAAGGAGCCGGGTGCCAAACCCGGCGGCCAGTATCATTGCCTGCATTTCTTCACCTTTCTAATGGTTGGTTTTCTTTGATTTCCTCTCTGCACACCCCATAGCTTTAACCTATTTCTTTATGATTGTGTGCCGCTGTCCTGTTAAATCGGGGTCATTGTTAAATCGGGGTCAGACCACTATAAAGAGGGCTCGAAAAAAAACCGGTCTGACCCCGATTTCTCTTTAGTCTGTTTTCCTATCGATGCTCCTTTGTATGCCACATCCGCAGGATATAAATACAGGAATCCTGTATTTCATAGCGAATTTTATATTTGCTGACAATGATGCGCCGCACTTCACGTCCTTCAAACTCAAAGAGTTGTTCACCT
>JAFLJO010000121.1 GCA_022712975.1 Desulfocapsa sp. | reverse complement strand
TACCGGTCTCATTCAGGTCAATACTGGTTTCGTACTCACCAATCTGATCTTTTATAATCTGACTGATTTCTTCGGCTTTGATTTGCATTTCTACTCTCTCCCCTTAATGGAATCTTTTAAACTCGCAAGTTGTGTTCTGATACTTCCGTCTAATTCAAGGTCACCAACCTTGGCAATAACACCGCCAATAATTGTTGGATCTACACTGGTAGTCAGTTCCACTGTCTTGCCAGTAAGCTTTTCTAATGTTGCCTGTACTTTGGCCTGCAATTCTTTACTCAATTCTACTGCTGAGACTACTGTACCATGGCTTATATTTTTTGCTTCATCAACCATAATCTGATATTCTTCTGCAATATCAGGAAGAACATCAGCACGTTTTTTCTCCACCAGCAGGTTGAAAAAATTGCTCATAACTTTATCGACACCCATGGAGGCAACAATACCTTCCATTACCTTTTCACGTACATCCATTGGGTAGAGTGGATTTGTCAAAGAGTCCGCAAGACTTGCGTCTAAGGCATACACTTCATTCAAACCCTGGAGAGCATCATTATACTCTTCAAATTTTCCATCGTCTTTGCCAACAGCAAAAAGAGCCTTGGCATAGCGTCTTGCTAAGATTATCTGTTTCACTGGACGGCTCCTACTTTGTCTAAGTACTCTTCGATAATCTTGACCTGATCATCAGATGTCAGGTTCTTAATGATTAACTCTTCTGCCATAACTGCTGCCTGTTCAGTAACTTCAACCTTTAAAGAACGCTTTGCAGCAGTCATTTCATTAGCAATTGCCATTTCAGCGGCCTGCTTGATATCATCAGCAGATTTCTCAGCAGCCTCAATGATTCTGACCTTTTCAATTTCGGCCTGAGCAACTGCATTTTCTACGATACTATCAACGTTTTTTTCAACAGATTCCAGTTTTTCGGAAAATTCTTTATAGGCCTTTTCAGCATCAACTTTCTTTGCTTCAAGCTCTTCAAGCTCTTCTATAATTTGTTTACGACGTGCACCAAACATATTTGCTATTGGTTTTGCACCAAATTTCACAAGGATGATCAGCAGAACCAGAAAGTTCATCACCCTGAAAGCAAGATCCTTCAGTTTTTCAGGTGACAGACTGTCACCACCAGCCGCATATGCTTCTTCATGCCCGACTACTGCCAGGACAGACAGGATCAGTGCAACAAGTGCACATTTTCCAAATGTTCGCTTCATTCCACTCATCCTACAGACTCCTTCCCAAAATTTTCCCTGCCATAGCAGAAGCAAATCCATCAAGTCCGGCTTCAAGGTCTTTTCGAGCAGCCTCAACCTGAGATTTTATCCCTGCCAGCTGTTTATCTTTTTCAGCATCGGTTTCTGCTTTGATTGCAGCAAGTTTCTCCTCACCGGCAGCTTTCGCCCCAGCGCGCGCATTATCAATGGCAGCCTTGGCCTGAATAGAGGCCTTATGCATTTTTTTGTCTACTTCTTCTTGTCGTCTGCGGGCGTTATCTTCGTACTTAATCACATCATTGTGCATGCCTTGCAACTTCCCTTTCCTTTCCTTCAGTATCTTCAGAACCGGTTTGTAGATGATTCCATTCAGAAGAAACATCAGAACAAAAGCATTTGCGATCTGGAAAAACACAGTAATATCCATTGAAACCATTTTTTCTGCTCCTGATTAGCTAAGATAATTCAAAAAACCGCCCAAAATGAATGGTGATTCAAAACACGCAAAACGGTTCTACCGTATATATACCCAACTGTCAACTTTTTTATAGGATTGACAATGGCCTGACACTGGTGAACAATACGTAAACCAACACTCTTTTCAGTACCCCCTTGGGTGAAAGTGGCTTCACCTAATTCCTACGAACACAATTTTGCGAGTGGAAAAGTGAAAGGTACTTCAAAGCACCAGATTGATTAGTTATAGAGTCATAGACTTTTGTTTTACCACAAAGAGTCCAAAACTAGGGCAAAGAAGGTAAACCAAGCTCTTTGAGATATTTGTTATGTTCTTTCTCGATCGTTGTTATTTCTTTCTCTAAATCAACAAGCTTTGTATTGACTTCATCAAGATTAATTTTCTTCTCTGGTAGAGCAGTACTAATATAGCGAGATATATTCAGGTTGTAATCATTTTTTTTTATTTCTTCCATCGACACACACCTAGAATAGCGTTCTTCTTCCTTGCGGTATTGATAGGTGTTGATAATCTTTTCTATATGTTCCGGCAATAACTGGTTTTGGCGTTTGCCTTTCTCAAAATGGTCACTGGCATTGATAAACAGTACATCATCCGGTTTTTTGCACTTCTTCAACACCAGTATGCAGACGGGGATACCTGTTGAGAAAAAGAGCTTGGCGGGCAGACCAATCACCGTATCGACATTAGCATCTTTCAAAAGTTTGCTTCTGATTTTTGCCTCAGCACCACCTCTAAACAGTACTCCATGGGGCAGGATGATCGCCATAGTCCCTTCTTTGCCAAGAAAGTGAAAGCCGTGCAGTAAAAAAGCAAAGTCAGCAGCAGATTTAGGAGCCAGACCGTAATTTTTGAAACGGAAATCCTCACCCAGTGCATCACTCGGTTGCCAGCGGTAGCTGAAAGGCGGATTGGCAACCACGGCATCGAAGTGGAGTTTTCTGGCGGGATTCTCCTCGCTGAGAATATCCCAGTCGTTGAGTAGTGAATCACCGTGATGAATCTCGAATTCCGAATCCTTCACCCCATGCAGCAGCATATTCATCCGTGCCAGGTTGTAGGTGGTGATATTCTTTTCCTGCCCAAAAATCTTGCCAATGCCATGGGATCCCAGTTGATTACGCACATTAAGCAGCAAAGAACCGGATCCGCAGGCAAAGTCCAGTATCTTGTTCAGCTTTTTCTTTTTCCCCGTGGTCGGATCCTGGCAGTCAAGGATGACAATCCTGGAAAGAATGGTGGAGATTTGCTGGGGCGTGTAAAATTCACCGGCTTTTTTGCCAGATCCAGCAGCAAACTGCCCGATTAGATATTCATAGGCATCACCCAGCACATCGCTGCTGGTGGAAAACTCCGCAATCCCTTCGGCAATTTTTGTGATGATGGTGCACAGCTTCTTGTTACGCGCTTCATAGTCCTTGCCCAGCTTTTCCGAGTCAAGATTGATCTCCGAAAACAAGCCCCTAAAGGTGGTTGCGAATGATTCGTTTTCGATGTATTTGAAACCTTCTTGCAGAATTTTTAGTAAATCACCGTCGTGAATGCGTGCCAGTTCAGCAATGTTGCTCCACATATATTTCGGATTGACAACATAATGCACCTTGCGCCGCATCTGCTTCTCGAATACTTCAATATCCTGCTCGTTTTCAACATACCAGAGCGACAAAGGCGAGTGCTTATCGTCGGCCTCGATTTTTGGGTAATCCCCTCCCAATTCCTTTTTGGCGGCGGATTCGTAGTTATCCGACAGATAACGCAGAAAGAGAAAGGAAAGCATATAATCACGGAAATCGTCCGCATTCATGGCTCCGCGCAGTTCATTGGCGATGCCCCAGAGGGTTTTACCCAGTTCTTTTTTATTTTGTTTGGTCACGATTGTCTCGCTTGTGGTGTTTGTTCAGTAATCAGTTCCGGCAAATCGAATCGATAGCGATCCAGAAAAGCCGAAAGAATCTTTTTAAAAAGATCTTTAGTGTCGTCAACCATTTCCCGCGGTTCATAGGCGGAATATTTACCGTGACTAAGCAGGTTCAGAGCACGAGCGTACAAAACTTCATCGTCCACCCCGTGGATACAGTTAGAAAAACCATCGAAACCAAAAAAAATGGCTGTCTTTTCCAAAATGCTGCGCAACATATTAAAATGATGCGTGTAGAGCTTACCTGATTCCACTGCCTGTTGCAGTTCGCTCAGCATGGCGACATGGTGAAAGAAAGGCGTGTCGTCGGTTGCCCGCAAGGTATAGGTGTCTGAATCACTCTTTCGGTGCAGGAAATATTTCTTATGCGGCATTTTTTTTAGCTCATTGCACATAACATTGAAAAAGAGACCGTGATGCGATGAAATCACTGTCTTCAAGCGATCCTTGTCTTTTTTGAGCAGTTGCGCTAGGTCGCTGGCAACGGCAATGGCGTTGTTGTCATCAAGCGATGAGATGGGATCATCGATATAGAGGTATTTGACCCAGTTATAAGCCTCTGAATCATCGATGGTCAATTCACAAATCGCCAGGAAAATACACCAGATAAAGATATTTTCTTCACCACGGGAAATTTTGATATGATCGATGTCACTGCGGGAGAAAGTGATCGTCCACTGCTCATAGTCAATCCTGAAATCGAAATCTGCATAACGTTCCAGATAGGCAAAGATTTTCTCCTCCAGTGCCAATTCCTTGAATCCATTAAAGAAGTTGGAATCAGCATTAATCTTTAAATAACGCTCACTATCATTTTCCAGATCATTATCCCAATGGAACAGGTCTTCCGTATAAGCATTGAAATACAGCGTGTCACGTTCAATGTCTCTTTGCCTTTTGCCCCGTTCCTTGAATTCCATGGATATGCGCGTCTTACCGGTGCCGTTATAGGCGTAGAGCAGAACGAAATCCTTATCATTCAGGTCGTCCCGCAGCCTCGTAATCAGATTGCGCAATGTTTTGTATTTGTAAATTTTAGGGTTACTCATCCATGCACCTCACCAACAGATGGAAACAGCTGCTGCATCAGGCCTTTTTTGTGAATTTTGAGGGTATCGATTTTTTGGGTCTGGGCGGCGATCAGTTCGTCGAGGGAAGAAAGACAGTCTGCAATTTTTTGTTGTTCGGGAGGAGCTGGATAAGGAATAATAACAGACGAAAAGAGGGTCTTATTTATGATGGGTACTGCTTGTTTTCCTGCCATAACAGCTATCTGACATGAATTATTCTCCAAGATTGAGTATATAAAATCATTTGAATATTCATTAAATGGAACAACAGAATTGATTTGCTGGTTTGTTGCACATTCAAACTTATTTTGAGCAATTTTCCCGATAGTTGAGCCTATGCAAACAAACAAAATACTATTTACGTTAATAGGTCTGGTTTTTTCAAAACCTTGATCGCTCAAAGTTGTTTTTGTTGTAGTTATATACCGTAGATTAGAAATGTCCGCAGGTGACACAAACAATTTATCACCACCATAGTTATTCAATTCAGCGGTCTTCGGCGTATTGCCAGTAATTATTTTGGCCACCTTGCTGAGTGGTTTCGCCTCCCACGCCCCCGCATCCCGAAACTCAGGGAAACCCATTTTGGGGATGGTTTCGCCTTCCGCCGGAAAAAGCTGCTGCATCAGCCCTTTTTTATGTGCCTTAAGGGTGTCGAGCTTTTGGATCTGGACGGCGATCAGATCGTCGAGAGAAAAAAGACAGTCGGCGATTATTTGTTGTTCTTTCAGAGATGGGAATAAAAACTCTCTTCTTAACCAGTCATTTAGTTTGAAAAGCATTTTTTCAATAACAATCCCAACGCTGCATTCTAGAAATGATTGGCTTACCTTGAATTGTTGAGAAAAATAGTTGAAAAACAATATGTCGTATTTCTTTCTTACTGTTAATACAGAGTATTCATTTGATACAATCGAGTCTTTCAAATATTCAGGAACAAGCCCACAGGCACAATGAACAATTTGCCGTTTTGAAATAAGAAAATCATTTTCTTTAAGCGAGAATTGGGACTTTACCTTTATTGATCCTCCTTTAAATACGCCACGAGAAACAACACCACCGTAACGCCTTTTAACGGTCACTAAAGAGTAATCCTGTTCGTCTTTCATTTCGATTGGACGTGGCTTCACAATAAGTACTTCGCCGATTGGCTTCTCCTCCCACGCCCTCGCATCCCTAAACTCGGGGAAGCGCAGTTTGGGGACTCGCCCTTGTGCAGTTGCTTTATCTCCTCTGCCTAACGTACTATTATTGCTCATACGCATCCAACCTCGAAATATCGCACCCTTGGGCAAGTTTATGCAATAGCGGCATCAGGTCTTCCATCAGCGCCAGCTCTTTTTGGGTTCGCTCTTTCCAGCCCAGCTCCTGCAGGGCAAGCAGGTCGCTTAGTTGTTCGCCGTCAAAAATAATCCGGTTCACTTGCCCTCCAAACCGTCTGGATTTTTAAGTGCTTTCTTTTCCGTGGATGCCAAACGGCGCTCGACTTTTTTAACATCCTCTGCCGGTGGCAGACTTTCCGGGCGAATACCCCGATTCAGTAAGGTTTGCCGCACAGCTCTGTTATTGGTGACATGCTCACTGGATATTTGCGGTTCACGGGTCATATTTTGTTCGCGCGCATTATGGATGGTGATCTCGGTGGCAAAATCTTTAGCCTTTAAAATAATGGTGGGGGCAAAGTCTGCCAACGGTCGGTTGTTTGGCACTTGCCAGCGCGCTTTCATGGCTCTGGTATTTTTACCGAATAGTGCCTGATCGCCTTTGCTGCGAATCAGGGCAAAATTTTGATTCCCTCCCGTTTGTTCATAAATGACATCAGACAGCTCTTTTTCGGTATGGGTCAATTTCTTGCGAGCTGAAACACGTTCCGTCTCAAGCAGCCGTTGCTCAATCAGTTCTGCCTTGCGGGTTTGCATGGCAAAGTAGGTTTGTGCAAAAGCGATCTGCTGTTTGGCAGGGTCGCCATTTTGGGCGATGAGATAGCAGGCATAACGCGTTAGCATGATGTCGCTGATTTCGCGCTGGCTGCCAGAACCCAATTCGACCATTTTCCCGACGTCGGCAAAATGGTCGAGAATGGCATGTTCAGACAACTCACAGGCTGTTTTCGACTTAGAAATGACATTCAGAAAATTGTCCCACTTGGTGTACCCCAACAAATGCTGTACATCTCGTGCCAGCCAGTATTCAACGCCATTTTCGGTTTCCTGGGCATGGCCCTCGAATGACTCTGTCATTTGATGAATCAGATCATTTTTCATTATTTTGTCACGTCCTTGTTTATTGCTCATACGCATCCAACCCCGAGATATCGCGCCCTTGGGCAAGTTTATGCAATAGCGGCATAAGGTCTTCCATCAGCACCAGTTCTTTTTGGGTTCGCTCTTTCCAGCCAAGTTCCTGCGGGGCAAGCAGGTCGCTTAGTTGTTCGCCGTCAAAAATCATACGATCCATAATTGCATCTACAAACTTTTGCAGGGCGACCGTTTTCAGCCCGTGGTTCTGGGCAGTCTCCGCCAGTTGACAGGCAAATTTTTCAGCCTTAAAGGTTTCATAGCCCTCTCGTATGGCCTTCTCGCTCAGTCCTTCACCCACCTTCAGAGTGTCGACATAGTCAATCATCTCATTGCGCTCGTCCATAAAATTGGCGGTGGAGGAGAGCAGGCCAATGAGTTGCTCGCGGTTCATCTTCTGTTTTTTAAGCGTGCTTTGACTGTAACGGGCAATCAGCCCCATGATGTAGTCGTAATCGATCACGGCGGAGGCAAATAGTACAAATTCAAAATCAAGCTGCTGCACGGAGTCGGAATCGTTTCCGCCCTTGTCCTGCCTGGCTTTGAGCTGCTGGGCGGTATCGAGATACATACCACGAAAGGCATTCAGTTGATCTTCGGGTATCACCTGCTCGATTTTTTCACTGTCTTTGGGCTCAAGGTCGGTGTATTGATCAAGCTGGGTTTTTAGTCGCTGGACTTCTTTGAAGCGATTAATAAACCCGGCTCTGGCTTCATCGCCCTTGAGGTTGGCGACCTGTTCCGGCTTGCACTCCAGCCCCTGGGATTGCATAAACTTGTCCAGACCGCTGACCGCATTTTCCAGTTTGTCAATGACTTTGGGGGCGGAATCCACCAGCCATATTTCTTTGGCACGATCTGTTTTCTCACCGGCGAACAGAGCAATGGCGGTATCCACCGCACTCTCCTGCCCGCGGAAGTCGAGTATATTACCATAGGGTTTGGTATCGTTCAGCACGCGATTGGTGCGTGAAAACGCCTGAATCAAGCCGTGGTATTTTAAGTTTTTATCCACATACAGGGTGTTGAGATATTTTGAATCAAAACCGGTAAGCAGCATCTCCACCACAATGACGATATCAATTTTATCAGCATGGGGAAGATCCTGATTTGAATATTGCTGATCCTTAATGCGTTTCTGCACATCCTGATAATAGAGATCAAAGTTACCCAAGTCGTGGTTGGTGCCATATTGGGCGTTATAGTCTTTGATAATGGCTTTTAATGCTTCTTTCTTGGTATTCGGCTCTTTTTCATTATCCGCCTTTTCCTGGGGCAGATCTTCCTGTAACTGCTGCACATCCTTGTTGCCTTCGGCAGGTGGGGAAAAAACGCAGGCTATGTTCAGGGGCAATATATTGTCGTCTTCTGCTTGTCGTTGTTCCTGCAATTCCCTGAACAAACGATGATACTCAATGGCATGGTTGATGGAGGATGTGGCTAAGATGGCATTGAACTTGCGCCCGGCGGTGGCGGCATGGTGTTTTTCCAGAATAGACTCCACCACCGCTTTCCGGGACAAGGTATCTCCAGCCTTAGGTTGTTCATTTCCTTCACCCTTGAAATAGTCGATATGGAAGCGCAGCACATTATCATCTTCAATGGCGTGGGTAATTGTATAGGCGTGCAGCTGCTTCTGGAAAATATCTTCAGTAGTTTTGAGCGTTTTCACTTTGCCTTCTATTTGCTTGTAGCTGGCGTTCTCTTCGAAGATTGGCGTACCAGTGAAGCAGAATAACTGGGCATTGGGGAAAAATTCTTTGATGGCTTTATGGTTTTCGCCGAATTGGGAACGGTGGCATTCATCGAAGATAAACACGATGCGCTTGTTGCGCAGGGGGGCAAGGCGTTCCTTGTAGTTGAGTTTGTTTTTGTTTTTCTTGTTCCATTTGTGGTTTTCGTCAAGGGCAAGGCCGAGTTTCTGAATGGTGGTAACGATAACCTTATCGGCGTAATCATCGGAGAGCATACGCCTAACCAGGGTTTCGGTGTTGGTGTTTTCTTCGACACAGCCTTCCTGAAATTTATTGAACTCTTCCCGTGTTTGTCGGTCAAGGTCTTTGCGGTCAACCACAAACAAACATTTTTCAATATCCGGGTTATCCTTGAGTAAGGTTGAGGCCTTGAAAGATGTCAGGGTCTTACCACTGCCGGTGGTGTGCCAGATGTAGCCGTTGCCACGATTCTGGTGGATACAGTCCATAATGGCTTGCACCGCATAGATTTGATAGGGGCGCATAACCATCAATTTTTGTTCGCTGGCGACCAGTACCATGTAACGGCTGATCATTTCGCCCAATGTGCATTTGGCGAGAAATTGCTCGGTGAAGTCCTCCAGGTGTACAATTTTTTTATTATCTTCTCCCGCGAATTGATAAACAGGCAGGAAACGTTCGTCAGCATCAAAACTAAAGTGTCGGCTACGGTTATTGGCAAAATACCATGTATTGGTTTGATTGCTGACAACGAAGAGTTGTACAAAACAGAGCAGCGTCTTGGCATAGCCGTTACCGGGGTCGTTTTTATAGTCGACGATCTGTTGCATGGCACGGCGAGGACTGACATCCAGTGCTTTAAGTTCAATTTGTACAATCGGTACGCCATTGATCAGCAAAATAACATCATAGCGATGATAGCTGTTCCGGGTATTGATGCGTAGTTGATTGACCACCTCAAAGGTGTTCTTGCACCAGTCCCTGATATTGACCAGGGTATAGTAAAGCGGCGTACCATCTTCACGCTCTAAGCTATTGCGTTCGCGCAGGATTTTGGCGGCGGCAAACACGTCAGGGCTGATGATCTGATCACGCAATCTTGAAAATTCAGAATCCGTAAGCCTGACTTTGTTGAGTGCTTCGAATTTCTCTCGAAAGTTCTTCTCAAGCGCATCACGGTCATGTATATCTTCGCGATGGATATATTTTAGATCCGTTAGCTTGTCGATCAGGTTTTGTTCGATTTGCTGTTCTTTTGTGGTAGTCACTTGCTTACCTTAGAGGCTGTGAATTTCACTATTTTCCATAATTACTGAGGAACTATTCATTCATTGAAGTAATGTTTGCACATGTTCATAAACCGAAGAAATTGCCTCATTCATTTTATCCGGCATATTACCGCCTGCCTGTGCCATATCCGGTCTGCCACCACCCTTCCCACCAACAATTGAAGCAACTTTGTTCACGAGCTCGCCCGCTTTGATTCTTTTTGTAAGATCTTTTGAGACAATTGCAAGCAGTGCAGCTTTGGAATTAATTTCACCTCCAAGTACAGCCACACCACTTCCCATATCATCACGTAACTTATCGCCCACTTCACGCAGGGTCTTTGGGCTATCAAGTGGTATTACTGCAGCCACTACTTTTACACCTTCTATTTCTCTGGCTGAAGCAAGCAGATCACCAAGATCAGACGTCGCAAGCTGAGTGGATAAGTCAGCCACCTGTCTCTCAAGTTGTTTATTACTCGCTGACATACTTTGCAGACGCTCAACAATGCTTCCAGGTTGCACGTTTAGAAGCTCACAGACGTCATGTTCACGTCTTGCCTGGCCCTGTACTCGTTCCTGAGCAACACGGCCTGTAACGGCCTCTATTCTTCGCACGCCTGCTGCAATACCTCCTTCAGTTACAATCTGAAAAAGACCGATCCCGCCGGTGGCTGTAACGTGCGTTCCTCCGCATAATTCTTTTGAAAAATCGCCCAAACTTACCACCCTGACACTGTCACCGTATTTCTCTCCAAAAAGAGCTGTTGCTCCCTGCTCAATTGCCTGCTCACGCTCAAGGACTACAGTACCAGTGAGAATGTTCTCACGTATTTTTTCATTCACCCGTTTTTCAATTGCCTCTTTCTCACTCTGTGCCATTTGTGAAAAATGCGTAAAATCAAACCGAAGACGATCGGGGCTGACTTGTGATCCCGCCTGTTTAACATGATCTCCGAGCAATTCTTTTAAGGCCGCCTGGAGCAGATGAGTGGCCGTGTGATTTGCCGCAGTATCATTACGCGTACTTATCGTTACCTGAAGTTTTACAGAACTTCCTGTTTTGAGGGTTCCGGTAATAACTTTCACTCTGTGAAGGATCATTCCTTCCCCTTCAGTTATGGTGCCAGTTACTTCTGCCCGGCCATCCTGCCAGGTGACTGTTCCCTTATCTCCTGCCTGCCCTCCGGATTCTGCGTAAAATGGGGTGGCTCTAACAAAAAGCTGGCCTTCGGTTCCCTTTGCAAGTTGATCTGTTATATTTCCTTCACTGTCGAGCAGACCAAAAACATCAGCTTCTGAATTAAGGTGGTCATACCCTGTAAACACACTTTTCCTGCCGCTTTCGATGAGTTCTTTCACACCTTTTCCAAGGAGTCTTAGGTTTTCACCTTTTCGTGACGCACGTGATTGGGATCGCTGTTTTTCCATGGCTTCAGTAAAGCCGTCATTATCAAAATCAACACCACGCTCAAGAGATATATCGCGAACAATATCAACAGGAAACCCAAAGGTATCGTAGAGTTTAAAAATAAACTCGCCCTGAATCAGCTTCTCTCCTGCTTTGCCCAAACGTTCAATCTCCTCATCAAGCATTGTTAAGCCATGTTCAAGAGTCTCTCCGAAACGTAACTCTTCATTACTGACCACTTTAGACAGAAGATCAGCACAATCCTTCAGGTGCGGATGGGCATCTTTCATGGTGCTTGTCACCACCGCAGTTACTGCATCCATAAAAGGTTTTGTGAGTCCGAGATTTCGACCATAGCGAATGGCACGACGCATGACCCGGCGCAGCACATAACCACGCCCCTCATTTGAAGGCAGCACGCCATCGGCCACTAGAAAGGCAGTTGCCCGTGCATGATCTGCAATAACACGCATGGCGGTGGTGTCGGCTCGGTCTGCCATATACCTACACCCGGATAACTCTTCAAGCTTCTTTATCAAAGGCTGAAAGAGATCCGTATCATAGTTGTTAACCTTTCCCTGCAGAACCGCTGCCACACGCTCAAGACCCATTCCCGTATCAATACTTGGCCTTGGAAGAGGCGTCATTGTCCCATCTTCGGAACGGTTAAACTGCAGAAAAACGAGGTTCCAGAGTTCAAGGAAACGATCACAATCGCATCCAACGGCACAATCCGGACGATCACATCCGGCCTCTCTCCCCTGGTCAATATAAATTTCAGAACATGGCCCGCAGGGTCCTGTATCGCCCATTGCCCAGAAGTTATCCTTCTCGCCCAACCGCACAATACGCCCCTTCGGAAGGTCTTCGATCTTTTCCCAAAGCTCAAAAGATTCATTATCATCATCAAAAACAGACACCCAGAGTTGATCTGCCGGGATAGCAAGCTCCTTCACCAGAAATTCCCAGGCAAAGTCAATGGCCTCTTTTTTGAAATAGTCACCAAAAGAAAAGTTTCCAAGCATTTCAAAAAAGGTGTGATGCCGAGCAGTATAACCGACATTTTCCAGATCATTATGTTTACCGCCTGCGCGAACACAACGCTGACTGCTTACCGCCCTGTTATAATCCCGTTTGTCCTCACCCATGAACACCGTCTTAAACTGAACCATACCGGCATTAACAAATAATAAAGTGGGATCATCCTGTGGAACAAGAGAAGAACTCTCCACCGGGCTGTGATTGTGTTTCTCAAAATACTCGATAAAACGTCTACGAATTTCTTTTCCTTTCATGACTTATTCTTTCTATAGTTTTAAGGGTTGTTAGGTTTCGTTACGCTCCCCCCAACCTGCGCACTGAAATTAAATTTCTTTTATATGATGTGGGGAAGGATCTCTTTAAATTGAGCGGTACCAGCTTTTGCAAGCAATTCATAAACAATCATCTCAGCAGGTCCCACTACCGCTCCTGCATCTCTCAACCGCGCCAGCCCCAAATGATGGTTACCTATCGTACGGGATGACACACCATCTGCCACAATCCATGGCATAAATTCATGCTCCATTAAACCAAGAGCTGTCTGGTAAATACAGATATGTGTTTCAACACCAACAAGTATTGCTGTATCCACAGTAGCTGGTAATGCCTTAATTAATCTCTTTGTTTCAGAATTGGCAAGCCCGTTAAATTCCGTTTTATCAGGTCTTTTGATATCATCCATCAACTCTTCAAGGCCTGCGACATATGGACCCAGACCTTTTTTATACTGGGTGTTAGCAATAATCGGCAGCCCTAATATTTTTGCACAATGCACCATTTTGATAATGGTCTCAGTGACTCGATCCGCTTCATGAATCTGATTCATTAAGCGTTCCTGAGGATCAACTATATGGAGATAACAATTTTCCGGTTTCAACATTCTTTTTCTCCCATTCAACGTTTATATTTTTACAAGTCTTCGTCATTAAACCCAAAAAAAAGCATCCGTAAAGATTACGGATGCTTTTTTTCTCTGCCTGGAAACAAATATACTAACTTACCCGTACTTTTAATGATCCACAAACATTTAATGTCTTGCTCCATAAAACCTGTAACAAAAACAGGTCAGCACAGACTCCGAGAAAACTCGGCGAATGAATTAAAATCAGTCCGTTATAAATACAACCAAGGGGTGTTTAATCCCTTGGTTGTATTTATGTTACTTTTTAAAGTAAGAAGATTCTTCATCAACGCCTTCACGTGATTCCATATTTAAGTTGCCTTTTTGAACAGCTTCTTTGTACCACGCTTTCTCTAGTGTTGCTTTGAATTCCATCTTAGCATCTATTAGTTTTTGCAATGGTACACCTGCTAGCTTTTGAGCATTCTCTTTAGTTGAGAAATCAGGAGCAGAGAAGTTGATTGCATCATACTTGGCAAGAACGCGAACTAGTTTAAGACGAGATTGTTGAGCTATTTCATTGGCTGAAGCAAGTAGTTTTAGAGTCTCTTCGGGAGCATGGAAGAAAGAGCCATGGCTTGCGATTGAATAATCCCATCTCCATTGAGCGTGTCTAATGCCTGTTCTGATAGCTTCAAGTTCATCATCAGTAGCTCCAAGTTCCATAGCTTTCCCAGTCTCTAAATGAGCTTTGGCGAGGTTATCCATAGCTATTTCCATCAAGAACTCTTTTCTATCAAACTTTTGCTTAACAATGCCTTTAAGCTTCTCTTCACTCTCACGGTGACAAGGCATACAACTTCTGTCCATTGTGTTAAGTGGATTTTGAATTTGATGATCGCTATACTTTACAGCACCTTCTTGAGTATAAGGCATGTGACAATCAGCACATGCCACACCTTTTTGTGCATGTATACCAGTTGAAGCTATTTCATACCCCGGATGTTGCGCTTTTATCATTGGAGCTTTGGAAATCTTATGTGTCCAATCTTTAAAGTTTATGTCATCGTAGTATTTTTCCATATTTTCAGCAGTTAATCCTTCTGCCCAAGGGAACGTTACAACATTAGCCGTTTTTTCTATACCATCCTTTCCTACATATCTGGTTTTTTTGAAGTAATACTCTGAATGACATTGTGCACATACAAGTGAACGTTTCTCTTGATGGGTAGAATCTTTGAAAGTTGGCAGACCAGCTGCAAGAAGAGCTCTATCTACATAAGGACGACTAATTGCAAGTTCAGCAGTCTCACTATCATGACAATCAGCACATCCGACAGAATTTACAACTTCTGAACCATACCTGGACCATTTGCCCGTAAAGTACTCATTCTCTCCATCTCTTTCCATTAAACGAGGAACATCTGGTGATTTACAAGTCCAACATGCTGTTGGCATAGGTCCTGATTTGTCATCAATAGGTGCACCTGTACGAAGTGTATTTACATTATCTTGCACAGCGTAGTAGTGACCACGTGGTGAATTATAATCTTTTGCGAAACCATATCCTGCCCAAAGGATTGCCAATTGAGGTTTCTTCTCAATTAAATCTTCAATATCACTACTCTCTTTTGTTTTTTTCCAAGAGCTATACTGGCGAGGATAGTATCTTTCCCATTCCTCACTTTTATTCTTATCCACTTCTGCAACGACTGGAGTTTGATTAAGCGCAACACGCTCAGCTTCTTTCTCATTTATACTACCAGCCATTAGTGTCATTGCACCAATTGCACCAATTCCTGCTAATGAACCTATAAGTAATAATTTAGATTTCACTTTCCCCCCCCTTTTTAATTAACTTCTTTTACGCCCAAGTTATTCGGTGTAGTAGCTAAACCTCTAACTTCTCCATGAGGTACGCCTTTGTGACATGACCAACATTTTCTTCCTGTAGCAACACTTGGATCATCAAACTGATGATATTTATCACTATTTATCAATAATGTTGAGACTACACTTTTATGACACGATATACAGTTGTTCTGTACTCGCTTTGCCCCATCTTCACTAATTTTGATTGTATTATCATAAGTATTTAGTGTGAAAGCGACAGAGTGGTTCCATCCATCCCTGGCTTTTGCAGCATACTTAGCAAATACACCTTCATTAGTTGGTAAGTGACACTCGATACACGTCGCCCTTTGTCCATGTGAACTATGCTGCCATGTAGCATATTGAGTATTCATTACATGACAGTTTATACATGCTTGTGAATCAGTTGAGAGATATGATAGAGCTTTTGATGCATTGACGAGATACAAAAACATACCAATAGCGACTGCAAAAACAGTTAGCGCACCATATACAAGTAATTTGTTCTCTTTCACACTCCCTCCTTTTAGCTTGGCCATTGTCCTTAAACAATAACTCTTAATTTAAATCGATTATGAGTAAAGTTTCTGCTCTGATCTGATTTGATCTGATAATGCATACCATAAATCTAACAATTTTTAAAGTAGAAATGCCGTACAGGACGGCGAGAAAAGGAAGAAAAGTGGACAGATTTATTTTTCCCTTGGACAAAATAGACCTGTCTTCTTTTATCTTGACTTTCTGCAAGTGGTTTTTATAGTATAGCAAGTGTTCGGGTGAGGTCGAGAGAATTGAGTTTGAGTGAACATCAATTTCGTTGGAATGAGTGTTTACATGGTCTGTTGAAGGAGTGGTATTTGTTTATGCAAACCGTATTTATGGTACTATTTTTCCTATTCACTGACCCGCTGAAAAAGCGATTACTTATCACCTCCTGATCCTGAGGTCGAGCCTTCTGGATTCTGCCAGCTTCAAAAGCCAAGCTTACAACCCGGAACACCCACCTTCATAACCATTGTAGCTTACTATCTGGACACCATTTGTCCGCCTGTGACTAATTAATTGATCAGACGCTCAGTGACCATTGTAATATCGTTATCGGCCGATGGGGCTTTCTTTTTGCGAAAAAGATGTAAACTGTTATCGGTATCATCATAGAAGCTACTACCGATGACGTTGGAGCATTGACTGGGAAGCCTGGTATGCTTGATGGTGTTAAGGTTAAATCACTTCCAGTTTAAAATCAGGACAAAATCATGAAAAATAGCAATAATTCAGGAAACGATCTGAAATCATTTATAGATGAAGAGCTGATCTGGTCTGAAATTGAAAAAGCAACCAATCCAGCTCCGTCTCAGGTTCGGGATATTCTTGTCAAAACAAAAGAGAGAAAAGGTCTCACTCCGTTTGAAGCGGCAGTACTGCTTAAAAATACAGATAAAGATCTGGATAATGAAATTTTTAAAACAGCCATGGAAGTCAAAAAAGGAATCTATGGTAATCGTTTGGTTCTTTTCGCGCCGCTGTATATTTCTAATGAATGTGCCAATCAGTGTACTTATTGCGGATTCAATGCAACAAATACAGAACTCGACCGCAAAACGCTAAGCCCCGAAGAAATTCACAAAGAAGTAGCAGTTCTGGAAAAAATTGGTCACAAACGGCTTCTGCTTGTTTACGGAGAACATCCCAAATATGATGCTGACTGGATAGCTCAAACCGTGCGTGATGTTTATTCAGTAACATCTGATAAAAGCAATGGAATTCGCAGGGTGAATATAAACTGCGCACCTCTGGATGTAGAAGGTTTCAAAAAACTCCACGATGTCGGCATTGGCACATATCAGTGTTTCCATGAATCTTACCATCGCGCTACATACGAAAAAGTGCATATTGCCGGGAAAAAGGCAGACTATTTATGGCGGCTTTATGCCATGCACCGCGCACAGGAAGCAGGCATAGATGATGTTGGAATAGGTGCTCTGTTCGGCTTATTTGATCCGGTCTTTGAAGTTATGGGGCTTCTTTATCACGCTAAGCAACTCGAACAAGATTGCGGAGTTGGTCCACATACTATTTCTTTCCCCAGAATTGAACCGGCTCAAGGCTCGGATCTAGCCTTTAATCCCCCTTACTTATCTTCCGATCATGATTTTAAAAAGATTGTATCAGTACTTCGTCTTGCTGTTCCGTATACCGGACTTATCCTGACGACCCGTGAAAATGCCGAGTTCCGCAAAGAACTGCTTGAAGTGGGTGTTTCACAAATCTCCGCCGGTTCCAGAACCTACCCCGGAGCGTATAGCGACACTCAACATGACCGCACTGATGCTCAGCAATTCTGTGTGGGGGACAGACGCAGTCTTGATGAAGTTATCCGCAGTCTTATCGGTGGTGAGCAGAGTTATATCCCATCATGGTGTACGGCCTGTTACCGTTTAGGCCGCACAGGTGAACATTTTATGGAACTTGCCAAGACTGGTTTTATTCAGAAATTCTGTCTGCCTAACGGTCTCTTAACCTTCAAAGAATATCTGGAAGATTACGCTTCCGAAGAGACTAAAATAATCGGCAACGAGCTTATTCGCAAGGAGCTTGCAACCTATGATGACCCTGACCGTAGAAAGTTGCTAACTGACCAAATAACTCGCATGGAAGCAGGCGAAAGAGACCTTTACCTGTAAAAAAAGATCGGAGTAGCTATGTCAGATACCGATGAAAATAAAGTGCGTCGTGAAAGTGACGCGCTGGGAGAAATCGAAATTCCCTATGATGCTTATTACGGCATTCATACTTTGAGAGCCGTGCGGAATTTCCCTTTTTCGGGTTACCTGATGCATCCATTATTCATTCAGGGTTTTGCCATGGTAAAGCAGGCGTGCGCTGTTGCGAATGTTGAACTTGGATATATGGATGAGAAAATCGGTAATGCTGTTATCACGGCATGCAAAGACATAGCTTCCGGCAAACTGCAAAACGAAATTGTAATTGATTCATTTCAAGGCGGAGCCGGAACTTCGACCAACATGAACTTCAACGAAGTTATCGCCAATCGGGCGATTGAGCTTCTCGAAGGTGAGCGTGGCGATTATTCGATGGTTCACCCTCTCAAACATGTGAATATGCATCAGTCCACCAATGACGTGTACCCCACGGCACTAAAAGTGGCTACGCTCAACCTTTTGAAAACTCTGGAAACAGAAATCACACAACTTCAGCAGTCCCTTCAGCTTAAAGAGCAGGAATTCCGAGAAGTTGTAAAGGTTGGGCGTACTGAGTTAAATGATGCCGTCCCCATGACTTTAGGTATGACCTTCGGCGCATTTGCTGATGCTGTTGCCAGAGACAGATGGAGAATATTTAAAAGCCGGGAACGAATCAAAAAAGTTAATCTCGGCGGAACAGCCATTGGGACGGGGTTAGGAGCTTCTCGCGATTATATCCTCTGTGTGGCTGGAAAATTGAAACAGATAACAGGTCTTCCTGTTTCACGTGCTGAAAACTTAATCGATGCTACGCAGAATATGGATTCTTTTGTGGAAGTATCAGGTTTTCTTAAAGCATATGCTGTGAACCTGATGAAAATATCATCTGATTTGCGGTTACTTGCCAGCGGCCCTGAAACGGGAATCGGCGAGATAATACTGCCCCGTCTTCAGGCTGGATCTTCAATCATGGCAGGTAAAATTAATCCTGTTATGCCGGAGGCGGTTACGCAAGTAGCGTTGCAAGTTATGGGAAATGATCAGACGATAACTCTTGCCGCATCTATGGGGCAATTAGAGCTGAACCATTTACTACCACTCCTTGCCCATTCGTTGCTGGAATCTCTGACTCTTTTGATTAACGCCACCAAAACTTTTACCGAGAATTGTATTGCTGGGATAACAGCTGATCAAAATCGTTGTAAAAGGCATGTTGAAAAAAGCTATGCCCTCGCAACGGTTCTGGTTCCAGTGCTTGGATATGAGCGGATTGAAAAAATCATCCATGCTGCCAAAGAGGCTGGAAGAACAATTCGTGAAGAATTAATTCATCAGAAAATTTCTTCCCCTGAGGAAATAGATGATATTTTGTCTCCGAACAGATTGTGCAAACTCGGTTACATACCGGATGAACTCAGCAGGATTAAATAAAGATGAACCTTTTTGCAGGTACTGACGAGCTAAATATTCCTGATCTGTTTTCTTCAGCCTCCCGTAGGATAATTCTTAATGGAGCTGTTTACGGTCCCTTTGTAAAATCGATGCGTCACATGGCAGGATTGAATACAGCTCTTGCCAGATCTGAATTCCGTAGGCTTGATATTATTGACGTTGATCCGAAACTTGATTTCAGTTGGAAGAAATCTTTTCTGGAAGCTCTACGATTTGGAATTTCGCACCAAGCTGTTGAAGATGAAATTAAAACTTCACACTCGTTCCTGACTAGCCTTGCAGACAAATACCCATCTAAAGTTAGACTGCATCCTGCTCGTAAACTTCTGTGTTTACCTATAGTTGTGGTGGATGATATAATCTGTTTCGGTCAGTATGCACACGCGGAACCTCACGCCCCGGCAGGTTTCTGGGGTATGGTTGAAGCTGATGTTGAAAAACTCCTCGAATGGACTAAATCAGGCCATCCTTCTTCTTCTGCCACGAAGAAGGAAATTGCCGCATTCCGGTTGATAAATGAATGTGCCCATTTAATTAATATCCATGCTTGATGAATCTAACAGAGCAATAAGTACGACATCGTAATCCAATTTCAGGGTCATTATTATATGTATGCACTCAGTAAGCTGGAAATCATAACCTACCTTAACGGTCATAATGATGATGAGCTTTTTTCGCTTGCCGATCAGGTAAAGGGAAAAGTGTTTGGAAATGAAGTATATCTTCGTGCGATTGTTGAATTCTCAAACGTTTGCAACAAAAAATGCTTTTATTGCGGACTTAGGGCACCTAATTCAAAAATCAATCGCTATCGACTTGATCTGCCTACAATTATAGAAGCCGCTGAAACAGCTGTTTTGAATGGTGCGCGGACAATAGTTTTACAGTCCGGGGACGACTTCAGCTATTCAAGGAACCAAATAGGCGAACTGGTTAGAAGTATTAAAGATAGTCATGATGTGGCGGTGACTCTTTCAATTGGAGATCGCGGACTTGATGAATACGCGTATTGGTTTGAGTGCGGTGCGGATCGTTGCCTGATTAAGCTCGAAACTTCAAATCCTGAACTATATAAACAAATCAGAAGCGGAGAGTCTTTTAACGAAAGGCTTAACCGATTAGAATCGTTACGACTCATGGGCTACGAAATTGGTTCCGGCATCATTGTGGGACTACCTGACTCAAACATAAAAGATATTCTGCAGGATATCCTTTTTCTGACAGATCTCAAGCTGGACATGATCGCAGCAGGACCTTTTGTTCCTCACCCTGATACTCCTTTTGCTGACGCCGGAGCGGGAGACTTATTGCAATCTTACCGTGTTACAGCTTTGCTCCGTATTCTGAATCCCAAAACTAACATTCCGGCAACATCCGCGCTTGATTCCTTTGACCAGAGAGGTAGAGAACTCGGGCTTGGTAGAGGATGCAATGTCATAATGCCTTCTGTCACTCCTTCCGCACATCGTGCGGATTACAATATTTATCCCGGCAAAAATTCCGTTGCAATTGATGTTTCAGACTCTCTTGCTCAGGCTAAAAATATGATCAGATCTTTGAATCTCATTCCCTCACTTTCTAAAGGTAGTTCTAAACGGAGTAGCAATAATGTCCAATAAAGCACCACGCGGAGTCAGACTGGTTATAACTCTGGTCGGAAGGCGTAATGTCGGAAAATCATCAATAATCAACGCAATTGTTGATCAGAAGGTCTCTATTGTTTCAGATCATCCGGGAACAACTACAGATGCGGTTGCCAAGCATTATGAATTGCTGCCGCTGGGACCTGTGACTTTTTATGATACAGCTGGGCTGGACGATACAGGGGAGTTGGGGGAACTCAGGATCAAAGCCACACAAAAAGTCCTTTGGAGATCTGACGTAGCTGTCATTGTTGTTGGGGAAGAGGGGATAACTGATTACGAAAAAGATATTATCAAACATGTAAATGAACTGAAGATTCCGTTTATTATTGTTTTCAATAAAAGCGACCTTAGAAGTCAGTCGCCTGAAGATTTAATTTATTGTAAAGAAAATAAGTTTTCGTTTCTGACTGTTTCCGCCATTGAAGGAACCAATGTTCAAAAAATGAAGGAGGCCATTATTGACTTGGCTTCTGATGAAATAAAGCGTGATCCTGTCCTCGCTGGTGATCTTTTCGGTGAAGGAGACTGGGTTGTCTGCGTGGTTCCGATTGATTTGGCTGCGCCGAAGGGACGTCTTATTCTGCCACAAGTTCAGGTGTTGCGTGAAATTCTAGACTGTGATGCAGTCGCGGTCACGGTGAAAGAGCGTGAAATTGAAGAGGCATTATCAAACATAAACCGTAAGCCAGCGTTGGTCATCACTGATTCTCAGGTTGTTCTCAGCGTTGCGGGCGATGTCCCTGATGATATCCCATTGACTACATTTTCTACATTATTTGCACGTTACAAAGGTGATTTACCCAGCCTCGTTGCCGGGGCAGATACTATTGATGCCTTAGAGGATGGGGACACGGTTCTTATGGGTGAGGCTTGTTCGCATCATGCAGTTGCGGATGACATCGGTCGTGTAAAGATTCCTCGCTGGATCAGTCAGTATACTGGTAAGAATATTACGTTTGAAACATATTCAGGACATGATTTCCCAACTGATCTTGAAAGATATAAACTGGTCATTCATTGTGGAGCATGTATGCTAAACCGCACTGAAATGCTGAGAAGAATTACTGAATGTAAACGTAGAAACGTGCCGATAACAAATTACGGTGTAGCAATTTCAAAAGTACAAGGTGTTTTGGAAAGGGTTATCGCTCCGTTTAATTTACAAAAATCGACCTGAACAGTTTTTAACAGATGTTTTATTAAATCGTTTCACTCAATAAATCATCTTACAAGTTACTTGTTTTAGAATGTATCGACACCATTTATAACGTTAAATTGGACAACACAACATGTATCAGAAATCCCCAAAGCAGGTATGCGCAAAGCGACTTGGGAGAGGTTAAAGCTAACAGAACAAGGCCAGCGAGACTTATATTTTTAAAGTGACTTTATTGCCTTACAAGCTCTTTCGAAGTCTACGCTTATCTCGTATTTTTTGAGATAAGCGTAAACTTCGAAAGAATTTGGAGAAGGTGTTTTAACCCCCCTCAAGTGGATACTGTGTAGAGTTTGCTTGTTCAAGTTGGCTAGTCCCTTATAGTATTTTATAGTATTTTATAGTAGCCTGCGACTTTTCTGCTTATTTCCCAAAAAATCAAGCCGCATATACAATCATTAGCTGTTTCCACACTTAAATACCAGTAAATGCCACATAAACATCATCAAATTAGGCGTTTACGCCAGAGTACACATTGTGAATGGAAAGATAATAGCCATCTACAGAATGTGCGAAAAGTGTGGCATTAGGCTTTCCGAGAAAATTCTAACAAAAGAGTGAAGAGCGTACAATGAATCCAACTTCAGCGATAACAAAAATAAGACGAGATATATATATAAAGGTTGCTAACTGGGCACAGGAACAACCACTTCCTATTGAAATCAATGATGAAGACATTAAAACTTTAGCAGAACAATTGGTACCTTGTGCCTATTATGAAGGTCGCTACAGTCGGGAGCAAGAATTGGTAATTACCGAAAAACGGGTTCGCTTGACGATGAACAAGGGGCCTGAGCAGGTGATCAGTGGTATTACTGAGGCGTGCAACAGTTGTATGTTTGGTAAAAACAAATTTTTTATCACTGCTCTTTGTCAGAATTGTAACGGTCAACTTTGCCGGAGCAATTGCCCTAAAAATGCCGTTTCTATAGTGAATAACCGGGCTGTTATCGGTGACGCCTGCATAGGGTGTGGCAAGTGTGCTCAAAATTGCCCTTATGGAGCTATTTTGGCGGTAGCGCGTCCTTGCGAAAAAGCTTGTGGCGTGGGTGCGGTTAAATTTGATGAATCCGATAAGGTAATAATAGATACGGAAAGTTGCGTTTCGTGCGGAACTTGCTTAACGGTTTGTCCATTTGGAGCTATTGATGACAGTACACAAATTGTAGAAACAATTCAAGCGATACGCACCAGGAAATTGCCTGTCATTGCGTTGCCGGCACCGGCGCTGGCTGGACAATTTGGCCCAAAAGTGACTCCTGCTCATTTTAAAGCAGCTTTATTAAAGTTAGGCTTTGATGAAGTTGTAGAAGTAGCTTTAGGAGCGGATATTGTAGCACAGGAAGAAATGGAAGAAGTAATGGAACGATACGGTGAGAAGATAATGACAAACTCTTGCTGTCCGGCATATTTAATGGCCATAAAGAATAAACTTCCTCAATTAGCAAGCACGGTTTCACACACTCTTTCCCCAATGCGGGTTACCGGTCAATTGGTTAGAGATAAACATAAAGGTAAAGTGATTACGGTCTTTATCGGTCCTTGTAGTGCGAAAAAAGAAGAGATCTCCTGGGGTGATGAAATTGATATAGTGCTTACTTTTGAGGAAATGGTATCTATCTTTAAATCTTCTGATATTGATCCCGCTAAAGAAACTCCGATAGCAATGAACGATGCTACAAATATTGGCAGAATGTTTGCGCATTCCGGTGGCGTTGTTGGTGCGGTAGCAAAGCTTTTGGATGTAGAAAAATATCCGGTCAAAATAGTTTATCCTACTACGCTTAAAGGAAGTTTGAGGACTTTAAAAGTAGAGGCAGCCAAAGCAGCTAAAGGTGATGGATTTACTGTTGTAGAAGGTATGGCCTGTCCTGCTGGTTGTATTAGTGGTTCTGGTACTATAGTGGCTGTGAATACTTCCAATAGAGCGTTGACAAAATATATCAATGAAGGTAATAGAGAAAAACAATAACGTCGGATCTTTTTGTGGGAAAAGACCAAATAATAGTTGCCTTCTGTACGAGATGCCCCACCATCTACCACAATTTATTGCATAGCTTCATGCCTTCTGCCTTAAACCAAAAAAAGCATCCGTACTCTTTACGGATGTTTTTTTTCTTTACCAGGAAACATCTGGACGGGCTATGAAGAACCTGCATTTTCCACTTTCACTGATTGATCTTTTCCATGATCCTACGTTCGTACGCCTTTACAAAGAACTCCGGAACCATGTGTTATTGTGACATTTGTCGTTCTCGAAGAATATTTATCCGTTGGGAGTATTCGAATTGACCCAACAAAACAGCAATATAATAAAACCTGAAGGAGGTATCTAGCTTTGTACAAAAAAATCTTAGTGGCCGTAGATGGCTATGACCCGTCACTCGGAGCTGCCAAAAGGGCAGTAGAGATGGCTGCTCAATATGGTTCTCAGGTAATTGTAATCCAGGTAGAAGAAGATATTCCGTTACTTGAAGTGGAAAAAAGTATCGAAGAGGCTTCTTTAAAAGGACTGGAGCAAAAACCACTTACTGATAAACCATTAGACTTAGTGTTAGCGTACGGCCAACAACAGGGTGTAAGCATTGATACCCGGTTAGAAAAAGGGGGTATCACTGCTTGTATTTTAAAAGTGACCGAAGATAATGGCGTGGATTTGATTATTATTGGAGACTCCGGCCGAAAAGGGATTGACAAGTGGTATTTTGGCAGCGTAGCTCAAGCGGTGTCAGAAGGGGCACGCAGCCCGGTGTTGATACTAAAAAAAGGTGCAGTAGACATTTCGGATATGCTGGCTTTATTACCTGCTCTAAAAGAGTCTGCTAAGTTAAAAGGAAAAGTGGCCAAACCGGTTTTCCAACCGGAAGTCTTTAAGAAGAGCTTTAAATTTTCATTCAGCCTTTTTGTAGCTTTTGCAATTATATATTTTGGCGCTGTATTATTGACCTCTGCTCCTATGAAGGAAACCGCTGCTACTATCATAATGGGCTTGCCGCTAGCTATTTGGGCTGGTTGGGGAACGATTATTGGCGGAGTGGTAATTACCCGGATATATCTTGCTAAAAGCATCTAACAACCTAAAGGAGGTGAAAAAAACGTATGGAGAACCCAATAGCATTATCAATAGTGGCATTAAGTGTAATACTAACAATTTATATAAGTTATTCTAGCCGGAGACATACCCGCACCACAGCATCTTTCTATGTGGCTGGTGGGCAAATACCATGGAAAATTAATGGCTTAGCTATGCTGGGAGATTACAGCAGCGCAGCTAGTTTTTTGGGAGTAGCCGGGGCGATAGCCTTGGGTGGTATTGACGGCTGGTGGATAGCACTAGGGTTTTTTGGAGCTTGGATTACTGTTTTATTGGTAGCAGCCGGCCCGCTTAAAAGATCGGGTAAGTTTACCATTGCAGATGCGCTGGTAGCTCGCTTTGAATGTCGGGGAATTAAAATACTGGCTATGATTAGTACTATTGTTCTTTGTACTCTTTATTTAGTACCCCAAATAGTGGGTGCCGGGCACTTGTTTAAATTATTATTAGGGTGGAATTTTTTACCTACGGTAATCGCAACTGGTGTGTTGATGGCTTTATTTGTAATTTTAGGTGGTATGCGCGGTACTACTTATAACCAGGCTATTCAGGGAGTACTACTGTGGAGTGCAATGGCTGCGTTGTTGATAGTATCCAGCGTTGTTTATTTTGATGGTAATCCGTTGAATATTATTGATGCCAGTCATGAAATGGTTCCGCCTATTGTTGCTGTTTCAGAAGCCACCGCTGTTATAGAAAAAATCGGCACAGAAGATGTTGCAGCTGTGATTGCAGCTACCCGGAAAGCAATGCCTGATGCGCCTAGTGCTTTAACGCCTGGGGTTGGCTTGCGAGATATGATGAACCAAATGAGTTTAGTGTTAGGTTTGTTTTTGGGAGTACTGGGACTACCACACATACTGATTCGGTTTTATACCGTACAGGATGCCAGGGCGGCTCAAAAAAGTACTGAATTTACTATTTGGGGATTGGCAACTTTTTATGCCATGGTATTACTGGTTGGTTTAGCGGCGATGTATTTGCTGTACCCTACGATCATACAGCTTTTAGATGAAGGACAGCGCGGCATGGCTACCAATATGACCGTTCCGATGTTGGGTAACTTGTTGGGCGGTGAGATTTTCTTAGGTATTATTGCTGCTGGTGCATTAGCTGCGATGCTAAGCACATCAGCCGGTTTGTTGATTTCAGCCACTACCAGCTTGGCTCATGACCTTTATGCCGGCATTCTCAAACCGGGCAGTAGTGATCGCGAGCAGTTACTTTTTGCTAAAATAGGTGCCGGTGTACTGGCTGTATTGGCCATTATGATGGCTGTTTGGTTAAAAGATGTCAATGTTGGTATGCTGGTGGGGATGTGTTTTGGTATAGCAGCCAGCACTTTTGCCCCGGCTTTGCTCTTTACACTATGGTGGCGCAGGCTAACCAAGCAAGGTATCATGGCCGGAATGCTTGTCGGCTTAGTAAGTTCTTTGTTATTTACATTTGGAAGATTTTTTGGTGCCGACTACATATTTGGCATTCCCGTACTGGTAAACCCTGCTCTTTACAGTGTTCCTGCTGCTGTAATTGCTTTGGTAGTAGTTACTTATCTAACTAAAGACACCGGTAATGTAGATGACTTTATGGCTGTAGCTCATACAAAAGACTGATTACGAATTAAACAGAACACACATTAAAAGCCTCCTGATCAGGAGACTTTTAATGTGTGCAAATATTGATTTCTGACAACTGATAACTTCTCTAGCATTGCACTAATCATGACAATAAAAAACAAACAATAAAACGATTACTTATTATCCAGTGCTTTCTTACCATTGATCAAATCTTCAACAACTGAAGGATCGGCAAGAGTTGAAGTATCACCAAAATCTTTGAAATCATTGGATGCAATCTTACGAAGCACGCGACGCATAATTTTTCCACTTCTTGTTTTTGGCAGACCTGGTGCATATTGTATTGCATCTGGTGTAGCAATAGGTCCAATTTCTTTACGAACATGCCCCCTCAACTCAGCCAGCAGTTCCGGGGTATGCTCCACACCTTTATTGGGAGTAACAAAGGCATAAATGGCCTGTCCCTTAATCTTGTGTGGAATGCCAACAGCAGCAGCTTCTGCAATAACCGGATGTGAAACAAGAGCAGACTCAATCTCAGCCGTTCCAAGTCTATGGCCTGATACATTAACCACATCATCAAGACGCCCCATGATCCAAAAATAACCATCATCATCCTTACGGGCACCATCTTCTGGATCGTAGGTGTCTTTGTAACGGCTGAAATAGGCTTTCTTGTACCGTTCAGGATCACCAAACACACCACGAAGCATTCCTGGCCATGGTTTTCGAATGACCAGATGTCCACCCTCATTTGGGCCGGCTTCCTCACCTGCCTCATTAAAAATAGCGGCGTCAATTCCGGGAAGCGGCAGGCTTGCAGAACCGGGTTTCGTTGGTGTGGCATAGGGGAGTGGCGAAATCATAAGTCCACCGGTCTCAGTCTGCCACCAGGTATCAACGATGGGCAGCTTTTCTTTCCCAATATTCACATAGTACCACATCCACGCCTCAGGATTGATCGGCTCGCCAACAGATCCCAGAATACGGAGGCTGGAGAGATCGTAGCGTTGCGTAGGTTCGTCACCGTCACGCATAAGAGCACGAATAACGGTGGGTGCAGTATAGAAAGTATTTACCTGAAATTTTTCAACGATCTTCCAGAAACGATCTGGGCCTGGATACGTTGGCACGCCTTCAAACATAATGGAAGTAGCACCAAGTCCAAGAGGACCGTAGAGAATATAGGAATGGCCGGTGACCCAGCCAATATCAGCAGTGCACCAGAACACATCATCATCTTTCATATCAAAAACATACTGACAGGTGTGCATAACGTAGGTGAGATACCCACCAGTGGTATGCACAACACCCTTTGGTTTTCCAGTGGAACCGGACGTGTAGAGAATAAAGAGAGTATCCTCGGCGTCCATGGACTCTGGCTCACATGTCGGTGCAATATCGCTCTCTGCCACTTCATCGTGCCACCAGCTATCACGGCCATCAGTCAGAGAAACATCATTTCCACCTCGTTTCACAACGACACAGCTTTCGATGGTATCACATTCGCTTAAAGCCTCATCAGCATTTGGTTTCAATGGAATGATCTTTCCAGCACGAATAACAGCATCAGCGGTTACCAGAACCTTGGCCTCGCAATCCTGAATACGACTCTGGAGTGCAACGGAAGAAAACCCTGCGAACACTACTGAATGCGTGGCACCAATTCGTGCACAGGCAAGAAGCGCAATGGATAACTCAGGAATCATAGGAAGATAAATGGCAACACGGTCGCCCTTTTTTACGCCCTTTTTCTTCAAAACATTGGCAAAACGACAAACTTCTGTGTGCAACATCTGATAGGTGTAGACTTTTACATCTTCTTCGGGCTCACCCTGCCAGATAAGAGCTGCCTTATTACGGCGACCATTTTCAAGATGACGATCAAGGCAGTTATAAGAAACATTCAGCTTGCCGCCTTTGAACCAATTAAACTCAGGTTTGTCAAAGTCAGCATCAACTACGGTATCCCATTTCTTGTCCCAGGTAACCAGCTCTTCAGCACGCTCTGCCCAGTACCCTTCCGGATCTTCCATGGATCTTTTATACTCAGCGTGATACGCATCAAGGCTTCCAATAGCAGCAGCATCACGCCCTTCGATTGGTGGCTCGAAAACTCGTTCTTCACTTAACAGACTTGTGATTTTGTCGTCATTTGAACTCATGCAATATTCTCCATAATTAATCGGCTTTCCAATTCGACTGAAAGTAATTGTCATTTCCATTGACAATTGAGGAACTTTCGGGAATTTAGGAATCTATATTTTTGGTACATAGAATAAAAATGGGGCATCTCTCAATGAAAAACCCTACCATATTCTACTTAACAAGACACTTGTTAAATAAAAAAGAATTGTTAAAAGTATCAATTTTATTTATGCTATTATTTCTTTCTCCCTGAAACCCAGTAAGGATTGCTTGCTTTTTTTCAAGATATTAGGATTTCCATTATAGGTATCCTTACAACAAAGAGAGCTTACAAAATAATATCATACACAAAATACGACATACTCCTGAAAAGGAATACAATATCTGCTCTCAATCCTTAGGAACGGGAACTAAATAACTTGAACATGATGCCCTGCGGGCAGAAGGTATTCGGTATTCGGCAAGCAACACAGGAACAACTCCCACAGAAACTTTAATTCCCCGATACATAAACATCTACGGAGTCTGCGCTTACCTACGCCACATTTTTTTCGTCCATAAAACTTTATTATCCCTGATATTTGTGTGTATGTTTAGTATGGTGATGCTACCTGGAATACTTTATTTCTTCCTCTTCCCAAAGAATGACAGAGGAATTCCCCGACACACTGATTCAGTATTTTTCTTTACCGAGGTACTACTATGGAAGACGAACAAATAGACGCCATGTCCAAACTCCTGAAATCTATGTCCCACCCAATACGCTTAAAAATTCTCTGCCTTTTGCAGGATCAGGAGATGTCAGTAGGTGATATTAGAGAACAGGTAAAAACAACGAATGCTAATGTATCACAACATTTGAACATCCTGCGCAATCAGGGAATAATCGATTACCGGAAAGATGCAAACTTCATCTACAACCGTATCCACGATCCGCGCATTATTGAGTTAATGGGGAAAATGAAGTCCCTGTTCTGCCCAGATGTGTAGCAACAACATCAGAACTTCTTGAAACTATTTTGTTTACCCAGTGAGTAGCTCACACTACAAGAATGTTATGTCCTTGTGAATTCTCCCGGCCCAATACCATAAAAATAATCGGATACTATATGAACATAAAAAACTCCCTTCTATGTCTCCTTATCTTCACCCTGATCGGACAAACAGCCTGGGCAGGGCGTGCTCCCTTAAAAACTGTAGCCACTGAACCATATGCATCTGCCTTGGTACTCGATGCAGATACTGGAGAAATACTCTTTTCAAGAAATGCTGATGTCCCGGTTTATCCTGCAAGCACCTTAAAACTCATGGTTCTGCTGGTGATTCTCGATCGTGTCGAACAGGGAACGTTACAGCTCGATGAAATGGTTCAAATTACGGTGGAAGCCTATAAAATGGGTGGTTCACAGGTGTATCTTGATCCAAAAGAACAATTTTCTATCGAAGATTTACTCTATGCCCTGATGATTCAATCAGCCAATGATGCCGCTGTTGCCCTTGCAATCCATGTTGCAGGCAGCAAAGAAGCATTCGTTGTCTTAATGAATGAAAAAGCGAAAGATTTTGGTATGAAAAATACCACCTTTCACTCCGTTCACGGACTGCCGCCTTCAAAGGGACAAAAAGTTGACGTGACCACTGCCACGGATTTTGGAATCCTCTGCCGCAAGTTAAGTACACGCCCTGAAATCTATAAATATACTGGAAGCAGGGTCAAAGAGTTCCGCGGCGGTGAGTTTATCATGCGTTCCCATAATCACCTGCTCAAAGAAGTTGACGGGTGCGACGGATTCAAAACGGGTTATTTTACCAAGGCCGGATTTTCCATAGCCGCCACTGCCAAAAGGAACGGCGTACGGATTATAGCAATTGTCATGGGAAGTCAAAATCGCAAAGTCCGAGATGCAAAAGCCATTGAAATGCTAAACAAGGCCTTTGCTAACATTCCAGCCCGACTCGAAGCTGTAATCACAGCCGCTGAAGCAACTCCTGTTAAGCGAAAGGCTAGCGTAGCCATTCCCAAAGAAGAAACCGTAGCACCTGTTGTGCCGGATTCTAAAAAAATAGTGCCAACGGAGGATTCAGGGTGGATAAAATTCTTTATGGGAATAGGTGTTGGCCTTCTGCTCTATGCAGCATTTGATTTCTTTCGGATCAAAAAACGTAATCGAAATAGCTGGCGGAACAGAAAATTGTAATCTAAGTAATTCCTTACTTGCCAAAACACATAAGCAACACTAGTGTATGTCTGGATGCAAGAATAATTCACATTATCAGATCAGCAAATTATTTATGAGGAATACCTTATGATTGTTACGGACTGGATTCATACCATTGCAGGATTTTTCATCCTACTCACCATGTCACTCGGCACAGACTGCGGCTCTAACCCGCTGTTTTTGCATGAGTATTGGCTCTTCGGTACCGCCTTCGTGGGTCTGAACTTATTTCAGTTTGGATTTACTAAATTCTGCCCTCTGGGACTGATCTTAAAAGCGCTTGGTGTACCCGTGTGCAGACACACAGATAAATAAACGCAATGAAACTGCAGTAATAAAAAACAGGTACGCACAGACTCCGAGAAATTATGCAGCGTAATTAAACTCAAAGGGTTAACAGCACCTTCAGGGCACTTAGGAACATGATGCCCTGCGGGCCGGGCAGAAGGTATGCGGTTTTCGGCAAGCAACATAGGAACAACTTCCACAGAAACTGTGGATTTTCCGATACATCAAAATATACATACTCAATTTGTCACTTTATTGTATTGCACCCTAATTTTTCTGATCAACTCATTTTCACACCACAAGAAAGCTGCCAACAACATCCTGAGTGCGAACAAATCTTTTCTTTTTTGAAGCAGTTTATGTGTCCTTCCTTTTCCTGAATCATCCAGACAAGCTCAGTAAGCTTCCTTCCTTTTCCATTAAGACCGAGTCCGACAGCTTTTTTTCGAGCATAAGCTGCCAAAGCAGGACCTTTCAATAACTTCACCTTTTTTGATTTTTTTGCCATTATTGACTCCTTATTACATATTTTTTCAAAAGTTTCTTTAAGACACTGACATGGTTAATACACATAACACTTTGTGTATTATTATACTCCGAAATTTGTGTCAACCATAAGATTTCGTGGTTAACAGATTCTCAAATTCTTACGTGTGTCAACCATACAATCTAAATCGGCAGGATATGCATTTCTTCACGAGTTTCATGCATTCCACTTAATATCTGCCCACTACGACCATCAACTGAGACAGGATCACCGAACCTAATCATGGTTTCACCAATTTTGCAATACTGATGATTTTCATAGACCTTCAAATGCTTGCAACCGACAATACAGGTTTTTTCAAGACGTACCGCAACCACTGAAGCATGTGAAGTCTGCCCTCCTCTCGATGTGAGTAATCCCTCCGCCATGTCAATCACTTTTATATCTTCTGGAACAGTATCCGAACGAATCAGGATCAGT
>JAFLJO010000031.1 GCA_022712975.1 Desulfocapsa sp. | reverse complement strand
AATATTCATCGGGCTTTTTCAAAACCTGGTGGCGATGCAGGGAATTGAACCCCGGACACTACGGATATGAGCCGTATGCTCTAACCATCTGAGCTACATCGCCAATATGTGAAGAGAAAAATATGTACCTTATTCATCTTCGAGTGTCAACTTTTTTCGTGAAAAAGTGTGACACATAAAAAAAGGGCCTCGCAAAGGAGGCCCTTTTTTTATACTACCTGTGTTCAGAAAAGACTGAAGCAGGGGGAATTTACATCATTCCGCCCATACCGCCCATACCACCCATTCCGCCTGGAGGCATGCCGCCTGGCATTGAATCACCACCCTCATCAGGAGATTCTGCTATTACGCACTCTGTGGTAAGGAGCATTCCTGAAACAGAAGCTGCGTTCTGCAGTGCAATACGGGTAACTTTAGCAGGATCAATAACACCTGCAGCGATCAGGTCTTCGTATTTTTCAGAAGCTGCATTGAAGCCATTAGGGCCTTTAAGACCTTTTACGTGCTCAACAATAACAGAACCTTCGCAGCCAGCATTGTTTGCAATCTGACGAACGGGCTCTTCGAGTGCACGAAGAAGAATCTTTTTACCAAGCTCCTGCTCACCTTCAAGAGTTAGAGCATCAAGTGCGGCTAAGCAACGGAGATACGCAACACCGCCACCTGGAACAACACCTTCTTCTACAGCTGCGCGGGTTGCATTCAATGCATCTTCAACACGAGCCTTTTTCTCTTTCATCTCGATTTCAGTAGCAGCACCAACATTGATCACGGCAACACCGCCGATCAGTTTAGCAAGACGCTCCTGGAGTTTTTCACTGTCATAGTCTGAAGTGGAAGACTCGATCTGGGTACGAATCTGTTTTACGCGAGCTTCGAGCTGACCAGTAGCACCTGCGCCATCGATGATGGTGGTATTGTCTTTATCAACAACAACACGCTTGGCAGTACCAAGATCATTGATGGTTACGTTCTCAAGTTTGATTCCAAGATCTTCAGTTATAACCTGTCCACCGGTAAGAATCGCAATATCTTCAAGCATTGCTTTTCTGCGATCACCAAAACCGGGAGCCTTAACAGCTGCGATATTGAGTGTGCCGCGAAGTTTATTGACAACCAGTGTGGCAAGTGCCTCACCATCAACATCTTCAGCGATGATGAACAGTCCTTTACCCATTTTGGCTACAGCTTCGAGCACGGGGAGAAGGTCTTTCATGCTGGATACTTTTTTCTCAACGAGCAGAAAGTAAGGATCTTCCATGTTTATTTCCATACGATCCGCATCGGTCACAAAATAAGGAGAGAGGTAACCGCGATCAAACTGCATACCCTCAACAACGTCCAGGGTGGTATCCATGGATTTAGCTTCTTCAACGGTGATAACACCCTCTTTACCAACTTTGTCCATGGCTTCTGCAATGATATCACCGATGGTGGCATCACTGTTTGCAGAGATGGTTCCAACCTGAGCTATTTCTGCCTGCTCTTTGGTGGGTTTTGCAATTTTTCCAAGCTCTGTAACGACGGTTGCAACAGAAGCGTCGATTCCACGTTTGATTTCCATGGGGTTGCCACCAGCTGCGACCAGTTTCACACCTTCACGATAGATAGCCTGGGCAAGAACTGTGGCGGTGGTGGTACCATCACCAGCAACGTCGGAGGTTTTGGACGCAACTTCGCGAACCATCTGTGCGCCCATGTTCTCAACTTTATCAGTAAGCTCAATTTCTTTAGCAACAGTCACGCCATCTTTGGTGATGGTGGGTGCGCCAAAAGATTTCTCGATCAGAACATTACGGCCCTTAGGTCCGAGGGTTACTTTTACTGCATCAGCAAGAGTATTGACACCGGCGAGAATGGACTCGCGTGCCTTTACTCCATATTTAATATCTTTTCCAGCCATGATTTAAATCTCCTGTATAGGGGGTGTTGCCAAGTTTGTTCGTTATTTTTCTACGATTCCAAGGATGTCTTCTTCACGCATGATAAGGAAATCCTCACCATCAATCTTCACATCGGTTCCGCCGTATTTAGAAAAGAGAACCATGTCTCCCTCTTTTACCTGCAGAGCAACACGCTCGCCATTATCGGCAACTTTACCAGGCCCTACTGCTACAACCTCACCTTCAGCTGGTTTCTCTTTGGCACTATCTGGAATGATGATACCACCGGCGGTCATTTTCTCTTCTTCCAGTCTCTTAACGAGAAGACGATCATTTAATGGACGGATTTTCATTTACTTCCTCCTGTAAAACGTATTTTTGCTTATAAAGGTTAGGAACCTACGTCCAATTTTTATAAGCTTTGATTAATAATTCGGTTAAATGCAAGTTGTTTTCGAACTGCGGAAAACTATAGGTTTGCTTTTATGAAAATCAAGGGGCGAATACTAAAAAAAATAGCATTCGCCCCAAGATTTTGACTTTGTGTATTTATATTGCACGATCTGTGCGACATGTAGAAAAGGAACTAGCCGACCCGAACAATCCATTTAAAAGGATCATCCTGCTTGCCGTTTTGAATAGCCTGGAGGTCATCAAAAAGGCGCCGGGATAACTCACCGGTTTTTCCGCCTGCTATCACATACTTCTTTTCCTGATAGCAAAGTTCCCCAATGGGCGAAATTACCGCAGCAGTGCCGGAACCAAATGCTTCCAGCAGGCTGCCGTCTTCAATAGCAGCAATCACTTCATCAATTGTGATCTGTTTCTCAATCACATTAATGTCCCAGCTTTTAGCCAGTTGCATAACTGAATCACGGGTGATGCCACCAAGGATAGAACCTCCAAGGGGAGGTGTAATCAAATCATCGCCAATCTTAAAAAAGATATTTGATGTTCCTACTTCTTCGATATATTTTCGTTCACAGGCATCGAGCCAGAGCACCTGTGTATAGCCCGCCTTATGTGCTTCCTCGGCCGCCATAAGAGATGCTGCATAGTTGCCCGCAGTTTTTACATGACCCACGCCGCCTTTTACAGCACGGACATATTTATCTGTCACCCAGATTTTTGTGGGATTAAAGCCTTCAGTATAATAGGCACCAACGGGTGACATGATAACAAAGAAATAATACTGTTCAGATGGGCGTACGCCGAGTGCCGGCTCCACTGCAATCATGGTAGGACGAAGATATAATGTTGCACCATCACCGGTTGGAATCCAGTCCCGATCAAGATAGACCAGAGCTTTAATTCCTTTCAGTACTTTCTCCACAGGGATACGCGGCATACACATACGCAGTGCCGAACTGTTCATACGCTCAAGATTATCTTCGGGACGAAACATGAAAATCTGATCATCTTCACCCTTGTACGCTTTTAATCCTTCAAAAATTGCCTGACCGTAGTGATACACCATGGCGGCAGGATCCATGTTGAAGTTCTTATAGGGACAGATCTCAGCATCATGCCACCCGTTTTGCCGATCCCATTTCATAAGAAACATGTGATCGGTAAAAAAACTCCCAAACCCGAGATTATTTTGATCCGGTTTATCTTTACGTTTATCGGAGTCGCATCTGAGTACCGATATATCTAACTCTTTCCACATGATGTGCCTCGTTTATTACGGCCATTGAAGCATTTCTCTTTGCTTCGACCGCAGTCCATTATATAGTAATAGGGAAATGTTGCTGTGCTGCCGTATCTTGAAGACGCCCAACAAAGGGGTAAACGTACCCAAATTCGTGAGAATTGCAACATGTTCCTACTATAAATAAGCCGAACATCGGCAAAGAGAAAAAATCCATGACCGACCAGAGCCTCATACCGACAGTACCTGACAATGCCCCAAATTCCCTGCGAATCTGGTACTTTCTGTTAATCTTTATTATCTCCATCCTTTTTCTTGGGTATATCCTCTGGCCATTCTGGTCTATCCTGGTTCTTTCCTTTTTGCTTACCAATATTTTTCGCCCGATTTACAGAATCCTCAATAAAAAAATGCCGGAAACAGGGGCATCTATCCTCACCTGTCTCCTTATAGTGATCATTGTTTTTATCCCACTTCTCTTTTTTGTGGGAGCTCTTTCAAGTGAAGCATTGGGGCTTTATCAGTGGGGCAGAAGCACCCAGATAGGAATGAAACTTCAGATTTTTATGCAGGACAGCCCGCTAATCCTGCAATTCCAGCACTATCTGGACGGTTTTGGGTTTAGTTTTGAGCCATCCCAGATCACCGCCATGTTTTCCTATCTTGCCAAAATGGCAGGGCTCTTTGTGTATAATCAGGCCAGCGCCTGGGCCGGAAATATCCTACAGTTCCTATTCCTGTTTTGTATGATGATCCTGGTTATCTTTTTTCTGCTTATTGACCATGACAGATTAATCAAATTTATCATCGCCGTCTCTCCACTACCGGATGACGAAGACAGGTTACTTCTTGAAAGATTTGGTGAAATTGCCAATGCAATCCTGAAGGGAAACGGCATATGTGGTTTGATACAAGGCATACTGGGCGGATTAATATTTTCCATTTTAGGCTTAAGTTCGCCACTCCTCTGGGGTGGAATGATGGCAATTCTAGCCTTTTTACCCATCTTTGGCATTGGCCTTGTCATGATCCCGGCTGCCCTGATCCTAATGTTAAACGACGACCTGGGAAAAGGTATTTTTCTGTTTTTATTCTATCTCACCCTCTCCTTTTCCATCGAATATCTTGTAAAACCAAAGATGGTTGGCGATGAAGTACAGATGCATACCCTGCTGGTATTCCTGTCAATCCTTGGGGGCTTAAGTGTTTATGGGGTCTTAGGTATTATTTATGGCCCGCTCATTGTCACCGGTTTTCTCACGTTAACGGAAATTTATTTTACTAAATATGACACCCATGTCCAACGAATGTGAGCCTGAAAAAATGAAGGATATACAATCAGAGATCGTTATGACAACTGATGGACTCAAAGATATGCTGGGCCGTGTCAGTCTCACGCCCGTCGAAAAAGCAAGAGCTATCCTCCTTGATGCTTTAAGGAACTCTACTGGAAAAACAGAGCGTTGCTCTCTCTCCGATGCACTGGATCGGATACTTGCCTGCGACCTTCTCTCTCCTGAAGACCTTCCCAATCATCCGCGATCCACCATGGATGGTTTTGCAGTACGAGCAGCAGATACCTTTGGGGCAAGCAGTTCCACACCCTGCTACCTGGAAATAGATGGTGATGTCGCCATGGGACAGATGCCGGAAGGGACAGTTCGACAGGGAAAATGTTTTCGTATTGCGACTGGCGGTCTTCTGCCGGATGGCAGTGATGCGGTGCTTATGTTTGAACACACCATCCCTGTAGACGAAAAAATGATTGAGGTGGTGAAAAGTGTTGGAGTGGGTATCAACAGTATTAACCGGGGTGAGGATATTGCTAAAGAGAGTTTGGCATTAACCAGGGGGCACCTGCTTCGCCCACAGGATCTGGGATTGCTTGCAGGACTCGGAATTTCTGAAGTTGACGTTTACGTAAAGCCTAAGGTTGGAATTCTTTCCACGGGAGATGAGATTGTGCCATGGTCAGAGTCTCCTCCGCCCGGAAAAATACGGGATATTAACTCCATTACCCTGAACGGGCTTTGCACACGTCTTGGTGCAGTTGTCACTGATTATGGGATAGTCACCGATAGCGAGGAAAGCTTCTTTGCAACAGTTAAACGGGCATGTAATGAGAATGATGTTGTTCTCTTTTCCGGTGGCAGCTCTGTAGGCATGCGTGATCTTGGGGAACGGGTTATTGAAAAGCTTGGGTCACCGGGGATTTTGGTGCATGGTGTTGCGTTAAAACCTGGAAAACCCATCATTATCGGGCTGAGCAACGGAACTGCCATCTTTGGACTGCCCGGGCATCCAGTTTCGGCCATGGTCTGTTTTGAGCTTTTTGTTGATCCTGCTTTACAGCTTATTGCCGGTATTTCACATCCTGAAAATTCCCTGAAAGCAACAGTTGATGCACTCCTTGACAGAAACATCAATTCTGCGGCAGGCAGGCTTGATCTTGTTCGGGTGCAACTACAGGAACGAAAAAATGATATGCCCCTTGCTGTGCCAGTCCTGGGGAAATCCGGTTCCATTTCCACCCTCTCCCGCGCCCATGGATATTTCTTCATTGATGAAGCATCACAGGGATTGAACAAAGACTCTCAAATAAAGGTACACCTCCTATCATGAGCCAAAAAGATATTTACGTAAAAAATATGCCTCTTGGTGAGGCAAAAGAAAAATACCATTCTGCGTTAAAAAAAATCAATTTCTTCGATAGTGCCGCAACCACGGAAATAGCTGTGGAAGAGGCACTGGGGCAGATCACCGGAGCCCCTGTTTTTGCTGTCCATTCATCTCCAGCCTATAACGCTGCTGCCATGGATGGGATTGCTGTCCATTTTGCAGATCTTGCATCCGCAAGCGATGCCGCGCCAGTTCGTTTAACGGAAAAGCAATTTGTCCCGGTGAACACCGGCAACAACCTGCCTTTGGAATTTGACGCAGTTGTAATGATAGAGGATGTTCATTATGTAAATGAACATGAGGTGGAACTTGCGATCCCCGCCACGCCCTGGCAGCATGTTCGTACCATTGGTGAAGATATTGTAGCCACCGAACTTATCCTCCCCGTCGGACACAGAATCCGCCCTATTGATCAGGGAGCCATGCTCGCCACCGGAGTGACCAGGGTTCTTATTAAAGAGGCCCCGCAGATCACGATTATTCCCACCGGTTCAGAACTTATCCAGCCCGGAACCACTCCGGCTCCCGGTCAAATTATCGAATTTAACTCAATAATCCTTGCAGGCTACCTAAACGAGTGGGGAGCTGTTGCAAAAGGAGCGGCTCCTGTTTGCGATGATAAAGAAAAGCTCCGTGCAACCATCAGTAAAGCAGTAAAAACAAATGATATCGTAATCATCAATGCCGGCGCCTCCGCAGGAACGCGGGACTACACATCAACTGTACTTGCAGAGCTTGGCGAGGTTATTGTACATGGCGTTGCCATCAAACCCGGGAAACCTGTTATTTTGGCAATTGTTGAGAATACTCCGGTGATCGGCTTACCCGGATATCCTGTTTCAGCAATCCTCACCATGCGCCTTTTTATTCATGAAATGATCTACTCATTCATGGATATGCAAAAACCGGTGACCGCAAAAACACAGGCCCGCATGTCACGTCCCATGCATTCCTCCATGGGACAGGATGAATATGTACGGATTACTTTAGGGCAGGTTGGCGAAGAACTTATGGCAACACCAGCCGGTAAAGGTGCTGGTGCTGTAATGTCACTTGTCCGAGCCGATGGCATACTCACCCTTGCTGCAGGATCAGAAGGAGTGGGTGCAGGCGAAAAAGTGGAGATCGAACTCCTGCGCCCTCTCACCGAAGTGCAATCAACGCTGGTTGCCATCGGCAGCCATGACAATATCATTGATGTACTTGCCAATCTTCTCCATAAGGGGAGCAAGGCAATCCGTGTGTCTTCTGCCCATGTTGGCTCCATGGGTGGAATTATGGCCATCAAGCGTGGAGAGGCACATTTTGCCGGAAGCCATCTATTGGATGAAAAAACCGGAGAGTACAATATTTCTTTTATCAAACGTTTTCTTACGGATATTCCTTTACAGCTTATCAACCTCTGCTATCGCCGGCAGGGTCTGATTATTGCCAAAGGAAACCCACACAAGATCTCAGGATTTCAAGATGTTGCAGATAAAAAACTCAGATTTATCAATCGCCAGAATGGTGCCGGAACCCGACTGCTCACCGATAAAATGCTTAAAGATCAAAATATAAACCCATCCGACATCAGCGGTTATGATCATGAAGAATATACCCATATGAGTGTAGCAGCATCCATTGCCAATGGCAGTATGGATTGTGGTATGGGAATCCTGGCCGCTGCAAATGCCCTTAATCTTGATTTTGTGCCGATTGCTGAAGAACGCTATGACTTGATTATTCCCCAGAAGTTCCTTGATGACACAAAAATACAGACCTTGCTGAATATTATCTGCAACAGCCCTGAATTTAAAGAGTTAGTCAATAACCTTGGCGGATATAACCTGCGTGATTCCGGAAAAATCATGTATCGGCAATAGCGATTTTAAGAAGAATAATTCTTGCTCTTTTCACAGAAAAATTTATATATTATTTGGATTATAATTTTCATTATCAACCCATTCTAAGGAGATACCATGGCAGACAAAATTTATCGTGTGAACATGACAGATCTTTCTACTTCCATTGAAGACGTTCCTGCTGACTGGGCAGGCCATGGAGGTCGTGGGCTTACTTCTAATATTGTAGCTGCTGAAGTTCCTCCCACCTGTCATCCTCTGGGACCAACAAATAAATTAATTTTTGCACCGGGCCTTTTGTCCGGCACTGCTGCTGCAAACTCAGGCCGCATTTCAGCAGGAGCCAA
The DNA here is from genome assembly GCA_022712975.1 of Desulfocapsa sp. GTDB lineage: Bacteria > Desulfobacterota > Desulfobulbia > Desulfobulbales > Desulfocapsaceae > Desulfocapsa. The sequence continues at coordinate 981 of JAFLJO010000031.1, read as the reverse complement.
AAGCCCGCTCACGGGCACCATTAAAGAGTCCAACTCAGGCGGTTCATCTGCCCAGAAACTTGCTAAAATTGGCTGTAAAGCGCTCATCATTGAAGGCCAGCCTCAGGACGACTGTTGGTATTCTCTCACTCTCAAGCCCGGTGAGGTGACAATTTCCAAAGAAGAAGATCTTGTCGGAAAAGGAAATTTTGCCGTGGTTGAAAATGTTGAAAAACGTTTCCCTGATAAGATCGGCGTTATTTCCATCGGCCAGGCCGGTGAGATGCTGATGACCGGGGCTAATATTTCCGTCAAAGATCCTGACAGCCATCTCAGATCTCTTGGCCGGGGTGGTCTTGGGGCGGTTATGGGCTCTAAAAAAATTAAGTTTATTGCACTCAACGCAGGGGGTGCCAAGGTTGAAATCGCCGATATGGACGCGTTCAGAGCCGCCAACAAAGTATTCTCCAAAGCTCTTGTTAGCCATCCTGTTAGTCAGGCTCTTGCAACCTATGGTACCAATGTGCTGGTTAACATTATCAATGAAGCAGGTGGATTCCCCACCAAAAACTTCAGCACAGGACAGTTTGAAGGCCATGAACAGATCTCTGGTGAAACCATGCATGATCTCATTGTTGAACGCGGTGGCAAGCCAAAACATGGCTGTCATTCAGGTTGTGTGATTCAATGTTCCCAGATTTATAATGACCTGAAAGGAAAGTATAAAACATCCGGTTTTGAGTATGAATCTATCTGGGCCATGGGTGCCGGCTGTACAATTGACGACCTGGATCAGCTTGCTGAGATGGATCATCTTATGGATGATATCGGCATTGACACCATTGAAACAGCCGTAGCCTTTGGTGTGGCCATGCAGGGCGGGGTGCTTGAGTTTGGAGACGCGGGTGAAATGATCCGTATCCTGAAAGAAGAAATTGCACAGGGCACTGCCCTTGGGCGCGTTATCGGAAACGGTGCAGGCAGCGTTGGCAGGACTTACGG